>JABXIC010000013.1 GCA_013373265.1 Methylocystaceae bacterium
ACCTATCACGGCCCCGGTCAACGCATTGCTTATGTCATGCTGGACCTGACAAAACGTGGGCGAGACATCCGTAAATTCGTCAACAATCTGGAAGAATGGGTCATTCAGACACTCGCCACATTCAATATCACCGGTGAAAGACGCGAAGGCCGAGTCGGCATTTGGGTTGACCGAGGTATGGGTAAAGAAGATAAAATCGGCGCCATTGGTGTGCGGGTGCGCAAATGGGTCACTTTTCATGGAATCTCCCTCAATGTGGAGCCGGACCTGTCACACTTTCAGGGCATTGTCCCCTGCGGCATTTCAGAACATGGGGTAACATCACTTCAAGATTTGGGCATCTGGATCACCATGTCTGAAATCGATAGCCTAATGATGACCTGTTTTGATGCGGTCTTTGAAGACCAGTAAATAAAAAGGCGGCCCCTCTTCTTCAAGAGAGACCGCCTTTACTTCTTTTAAGACTAAAAAAGAGTCTTATTTGAATTTAATGGTTACACGACGGTTACGTGCTTCTTCCACATCGTCACCCGTTGTAACAGCATTCATTTTTTCACCACTGGCAGCAACACGGATAGATCCAGCAGGGATACCGTGCGCTTTCAAGAATTCAGAAACGGCTTCTGCACGTTTCAGTGCCAAAGATTCATTATAAGCTGCATTGCCTTTCGTGTCGGTATGACCTTCAACCATCAATACATCAGAACCACGGCCCATCATCGCTGCTTTCACAACCATTGCCTTGGCATCGTCATTCAATTTAGCACTGTTGAAGTCGAAATAGACAACGATGTCATCCATTGCCATTGCCATAGGTTTTTTAGTTCCCATGTCGGCAAGACCCGCTTCGAAATATTTCTTACAAGCGGCAATATCGTCCGGTTGGAAGTTTTCTTCTTGTTCTTGCATCCAGCAATCAAAACCAGCCTGCGCACGTGCAGCCGCTTTCGGGGTCGCTGTTTTACCGCCAGCAGCAAAAGCAGCCATCAATTTTTCACGGGCCGTTGTCATTTCTGCAACTTTATCTTTAGGAATGTTACGTTCAGACATCATTTGTGGATCGATTTCGCCCTTAGTAGACGCAAGCGCTTTACCAACGAACAAACGCGCATCCGCCCAATCGCCTTCATCACGTTCCATACCGGCTAATCGTGCGTATTCGCTTTGCATTTCTTTTTGGAAAGCACTGCCGTTATTTGCAGCCATTTTTGCACCATCGACGTCCCAGTTAGACGCACAAGCTGCCAAAAGCGGAAGTACACCTAACGCTGCTGCTGTTTTTAAAAATTTCATAGATAGCCTCCTAGACATTAAAATTAAACTCTTTATCGCAAAAGGGAAAAGCTCTACGAATGTATAAGAAATAGATTGCCTAACCTTAACCTTGCATCCATCTTTCCCAAATGATTGTTTGCTCGTGACCCTCAAAAGGTTTCTTATGATTTTGCTCTCGTAAAACCTAATCTTAATTCTTGCATACATTCTACATTTGTAGAAGCATATAAAACAATTCGACCAATAAAAGGATTGTGTCCCATTGCCTTAAGTGCAAGCTAAATATTTAATAACAGTTTGTTTTTTTATGACGGAGTCCCCCCTTTGACCAACGCGACCCCTTTACAACTGGCGATTTTCGACTGTGACGGTACACTCGTCGATAGCCAGCACTCCATTATCAAGGCGATGACGATGACTTGCGATACATATAAAATTGCAAGAATCGACCGCGACTCGATCCGTAGAATTGTGGGATTACCGCTTGAAGTCGCTATGGAAAATCTCTTTAAAGGCCGGGCAGAACAAGAATATATTGAAATGGCAGCATGTTACCGTGCGCATTTCAGAGACATGAGATTAAACGATACTGTCGAAGAACCCCTTTTCCCCGGCACCATAGAGGCATTAAACGCACTAGAAGACGCTGGCTGGCTATTAGGTGTCGCCACAGGCAAAGCGATGCGGGGGTTGGAAGCAACGCTTAAAACCCACGATTTACAAAAAAGATTTGTCACCTTGCAAACCGCAGACCGTGCTTTGGGCAAACCTCATCCGGAAATGGTAGAAAAAGCACTGGCACAAACGGGCGTAGATGCGCACAATGCAATTGTAATTGGCGATACGACTTACGATATCCATATGGCTTGTAACGCAAATGTAAAATCCATTGGCGTCGCTTGGGGGTATCATAATGCAGACGAACTACTTGAAGCAGGCGCAGCCTGCGTGGTTCAGGATTATTCAGAATTGGCAATGGCCGTAAATAAAACCATGGAGAGATAGAAAATGGGACGTATAAAGTTAATAGTTGGTGGCCTTGCCGTCATCGTTGTTGGACTGGTTGTCGCAGGCTTTGCGATCCTCAGTTCAATGGACTTCAACCAATATAAGGGCGAAATCACCAAACAAGTCAAAGCGGCAACCGGGCGTGATCTTACTATTTCAGGCGACCTGAACCTGGATATCTCGCTTAGCCCGAAAGTCCGTGTCGATGGCGTTACTCTCTCCAACGCTGCTTGGGGCTCACGTCCCGAAATGATTAAAGTTAAAAGCTTTGCCGCGCAAATGAAGCTCCTTCCCTTGCTGTTTGGTGATATTCATATTGTCGAATTGAATTTGATAGAACCGGATATCCTGCTGGAAACCAATAAATCCGGCAAAGCCAACTGGGAAATGGGTACACCATCAACTGAGAAAAAAAGCGAAGAAGCCGCGTCTTCCGGTAGTTCCAAATTACCCGGCATTAATAGCGTGCGCATTGAAAAAGCCAAATTCATCTATAAAGACGGCGTTAAAGGCGAAGAAACATCCATCGTAATCGACTCTATGGTCGCCAAAGCCGACGATCTTGATGATCCGTTAAACCTCTTGTTTAAAGGGTCTTACAACGGTCACATCATTTCCCTTTCTGGTAAACTCGGCTCCCCCACAGCCCTGATGACAGGTGCCCCGTTGGATGTGGACCTGACCTTAGATGCTGCTGGCACGATCGCCAAAATTTCAGGCAAAATAAAAGACCCGTCACAAGGTAAAGGGTTGAATCTGGCCCTTTCTGCTAAAAGCGACAACATCGCACAACTTGCCGAACTGGGTGGCAGTAAAGTCGGCAAAGTCGGTCCGTTTGAATTGGTTGCCACGGTCACCGACGGCGATAACACATATAAACTTGCAGGCCTCAGCGTTAAAATAGGCGAGAGCGATTTAAATGGTGACGTCAGTGTAAACCTCGGCGGTAAAGTTCCGCATATTGACGTCAACCTTGCCTCAAAACTGATGAATGTGAAGGACGTGACCCCACAGGGTGACGAAGCCGCAGAAAAAAAATCCACATCCCCGAGCGCCCAAAAAGACAAAAAGGGGAAAGCTGCCAAAATCTTCCCGCGTGACCCACTGCCCATTGATGGACTAAAAGCCGTCACAGCAAACGTGAACTATAAAGCGGATAAACTGATTGTCTCTGATTTCGCACTCAATGATTTCTCTAAAGCCTTAACGCTCAAAGATGGTCAATTGACCGTCAAACCCGGCTTCACCATGGGGGGCGGACGTTTTGGCGGTACCGTTTCAATGGATGCCCGCAAATTACCGATCAAGCTGGATATCGATCTGGTTGGTAAAGACCTTGGCCTGGGTGCAAGTCTGAAAGAAACAGGCGTCACTGATATGATTGAAGATGGCGTCACACAAATCCGCTTCAATTTGCAAGCCACAGGTGAATCCGTTGCAGGGCTTATGTCTACATTAAGCGGTAAAACGCTGATTAATGTCGGCAAAGGCAAAATTAATTCCAAATACATCAACCTTGCCGGGGGGGATTTGGTGAGTGAATTAACAGACGCCCTTAACCCGTTTGCCAAGAAACAAGACTTCACCCCCTTGGCCTGTATGGTCGTTAACCTCGACTTCAACAAAGGTGTGGCTGATTACAGTAAAAACATAGCCATTCAAACAGATAAAATGAATGTCACAAGTTCTGGCACCATTGATCTGGCAGATGAAAAGCTCGACATCGACCTGAAACCGGAACCGCGGGGTGACGCGGCCGATCTTGGCATTAATGCCAGCAGTCTTGCCGGTATGGTCCGACTGACGGGTCCGTTGTCTGACCCTGGCATTGGCATTGATGCCTTGGGTACAGCAAAAGCAGCGATGGGTATTGGTGCAGCTATTGCCACAGGTGGCGTTTCGTTGTTAGTCAGTGGCTTAGCAGATAAAGCAATGTCCGATAGCGATCCCTGTGCGACCGCATTGGGCGCGAAATCCGCACCTAAAAAATCACCATCCCAACCAAACTCAACTCAAGAAAAATCAAACAATCCTGTTGATAGCTTGAAAAGTTTGTTTGGAGCGGGTAATTAAGGGCCAAATTACCAATAACGTTATCCCCTTCCGTCAACCCTTGCGGTGATGGAAGGGGCATAACAAGGCAATAAGGCACCTTGATGAATTCTTCAAACGCGCTCAAACGCATATATAAAACCGTTACTGTTGAAAAAGACAGTGACGGTTTTCATGTTTTATTAGATGGTCGCAAACTCAAAAGCCCGGCAAAACGCAATTTCGCACTACCGACACAAAGTTTAGCCAAAGCCTTGGCAGAAGAATGGAACGCCCAAGGTGAACATATCGACCCACAGACCATGCCGCTTATGGCCTTGGCCTCAACCGCAGTTGATCGTATTGGCCAACTGCGCGATGGCGTGGTTGATCAAATCGCAAAATATGCCGAAACAGACCTGATTTGTTATTGGACCGATGACCCGCAAGACTTGGCTATTCGCCAAGCCGAGGCATGGACCCCACATCTAAAATGGGTCAAAGACCATCTGGGTGTTGAATTAAAAACGCAAACGGGCGTCTTACATCTTCAGCAACCCCAAGAAACGCTGGACGCCTTCAGAAAAACTGTTGAGAGCTTCAACGATTGGGAATTATCAGGCCTGTCAATTTCCACCCATTGCACAGGATCGCTTGTCTTAGGACTTGCCCTTATCAAAGGCCATATTGACCACGATCGCGCCTTTGAAGATTCACAACTGGATGAAACATACCAGATTGAAAAATGGGGTGAAGATTGGGAAGCCGCAGACCGACGTGCCGTCATCCGACGCGATCTAAAATCCGTCGTCAAATGGATGGAACTGATTCGCGGGTAAAAAAGCTTTCCCTTCACAATCACCCTCTCCCCCTACCAACACAGAACATACGAAAAAACGCTTCATTTCTGCCATTTTTATAAATAAATCGGTAATTCGGTATCGGAGTGCGTATTTTTTCTAGCGCCATCTTTTTTTATATGTTATCCAAATCGACAGGAAGTTATATCATTCTTCCAAATATATCGACTGCCCACAGACGGGCCAAGGGGACATATATAGATGCATGACATTATTCAAATGCTGGACGAAAAACGCGCCAAAGCCCGCCTCGGCGGTGGTCAGCGACGTATCGACTCCCAGCATAAAAAGGGCAAACTCACTGCACGTGAAAGAATTGATCTTTTCCTCGACGAAGACAGCTTCGAAGA
>JABXIC010000248.1 GCA_013373265.1 Methylocystaceae bacterium
CTTGCCCCGCTTTTGGACTGTGGGTATGGCAAGCATCACCAGCTGTAAAGACACGCGGTGTGCGCGTGGCTGTTTCACCTTCCGGTACATCGTCAAATCGATCTGTCATACGATGACCAATTTCATAGATCGACCACCAAACGACTTCTTTCACATCAATTGAATAAGGCTGCATGATCCGATTTGCTGCGGCAATTGTGTCTTCTTGAGTGAAGTTGCGGTTGCTCACACGTTCATCTTCATTAAGTTTATCTAGCTCCACATACATGCGGAAAAGGTTTCCCCCTTCACGTGGCAAAATCAAAACGTTGCCTTCATTGGCGGAAGTGATCAAACATTTCTGGCGCACGTCTGGAAAATCTGTATTGGCAAGAATATCCATCACACCCCAAGCCTGATGCGCCGCATCGCCATGTAATTCACCACCAATGGCTTTACGCACGTTAGAACGTGCCCCATCACACCCCACGACATAGTTTGCACGAACGGTTTTCGTTTGCCCCGCATTTACCCCTGTGTTCACCAGCGTCACGGTAACAGGATAATCTTCTGTGGAGGTATCAATCACCAGATCCTGAACCGACCAGTTATAGTCCGGTTGCATCCGTGTCGGTGAATTGCGCATAACAGTCAAGAATAACTCATGCACACGTGCTTGGTTGATCAGAATATGCGGCATCTCTGAGGAATCGTCTGCCACATCTTGTACACGACCAATACGTTTAATGTTTTTCGGATTTTTAGGGTCCGGCATCCAAAAGTTCGTCTGGTTCACCCAATAGCTTTCACGTTTCACGGTATCGGCAAAACCAAAAGCCTGAAACATTTCCATTGTGCGTGTATTGATGCCGTCAGCTTTACCTTTTTCAATATTTGTAGGGCTGCTTTCCACGATCATCGTGTCAATGTCAGCAAATTGAGAAAGTTGTGCAGCTAAACATAAGCCTGCAGGCCCCGTGCCAGCAATCAATACATCCACTTTTTCAGGCAGCGGTGCATGTGCAGTATAATCGCGACGCTTACTCGCTGCATTTTTCACATCAGGATTTCCACCGCGAAACCCGTCTACATAATATTGCATTCTTTTACTCCAATCGAAAAGCCAAACTGTTTTGAATTATTATAATATGTATACTTACTATATGTAGGCTTATTATGCGCTGTCAACATAAAAATATGTGTGCATATTATTATTTTATATCTAATTGTAATTAAATGATTTATTTACCATTCATGACGAATATGAGAACCGCTTAACACAGGCTCTCTCTTCCTAGTTTTTGCGGGTGACGTATAATCCAGCCAAGAGCGTTAATAACGTTCCACCCAACATAGGATAAACAGCATTCCCCCAACTTCCCCCAGAAAGGGAAACCACATAAGCCAACAAGGGTGGTCCCACAAATTGCCCCGTAGACGAGCCTTGCATCAACATCCCGCTTGACGCCCCTAGATGACTGAGGCTTGGCGAATAAGTCGGTATATAAGCAAATAAGCAGGCCGGAACTAATCCACCAATCAAAGAAAAGACAAAACAGCACACAATTCGGGTAGTATCATCAAGCGGCAAAACAAAAATGCCAAGGATACTCATCCCCAAACAAAAGCAAGACAGTGATATCAAAACTCGGGCAGGCACGCCTTGACGCAATAACCACCCCCCGGCAATATTTGAGGGAATATTTATCCCGATGATCAAAGCTGTCATTAAAGCAGCCATGTTTTTTTCAAAACCCATGTCCGCGATTAAAAAAGTGGGAAGCCACACCATCAAAGAAACCCATTGCAGGACAAATCCCCCAAACGACAGAGCAATGGCCCACAATCCTTTAACTTTCAAAGTTTGCAGGATGATCTCTATAGAATTCCCGCTTGGCTTTGCAGGAAGTGAGACTTTTTTAAAGGTCAGCCAAGCCGCCAAAGCAGCCAATAAGGGAAGAATAGCATAAATTTGCCAGGCCCCACGCCAACCAAGACCTTCTGCCAAAAAGGGAAACGTGACCAACCCAATTGCCATCCCTGTTGGGGTAAAGATACTCCACAGTGAAATGGCGAGTGAACGGTCTTGTGGTGCGGAAACGGCAACCACAACAGCAGGCATCGCCACACCAATACTGATAAACCCGCTGCCTTCAAAAACCCGGCTGATCAACAAAAGCGTAAAGCTATCGGCAAAACTGCCAATCACCCCGCTTATTGAAAGAAGTACAAAGCTGGAAATGATCAGAACTTTACGATTAAAGCGATCAATTACTGTACCAACCAACATCGCCAGGATCATGCCAAGCGCGTTAAAAACAGACATCACATATCCGCTTTGAACAAGGTCTAGGTCAAGATCATTACGAATAAGACCCAATGCAGGAGGCACTTTACCAACATAAAGCGCCGCCACAATCCCACCCAACGCAGACACAAACACAACAGGCCATTGTGTCTTAGAAGAAGTTGAAGAAGTCATGTGTTTTCCTTAAAAATACCCGCATTATTCATTTAATGCTTCAAAGTGAGGGAAGGACTTATATAAAGCGGAGTAACACGGGCATCAAGTCATCAATTAAGTATACCTTAAGTTAATTTAACCTCAGGACTTATTAAATTTCTAGCTTCTTAATCGTCATTGTGATGCATTCATTTCAAGAGGACCTGTTTATGAATGATCATGTCTGACTAAGCGACATGTATTCAACCTTACCCTCCCCTTATCCCACGCTGTTCCCCGTGTGAATGATTACCGTGTTGTTTCAAGCATCATTCATGTGTTGAAACAAAATCTTCAATGGCGAGAGTCCCATCGGAATATGGTCCTTAAAAACGCTTTACAACCGTTTTATGCGTTGAAGTAAAATTGGTGTTAAAAGATCGTGGTTCATCGTCCCGACTTGCTGGAGATGATGCCGATTGATTCCGTGACACTTTGCGAAAAAAAGACATCAAACCCTGCATTCCTGCGAAGAAAAATAGTAAGACGCAAATCAAATTTAACGGCAAGCTTTATAAGCAACGACATAAAGTCGAAAATATGTTTGGGAAACTCAAGGGTTGAAGATGCGTAATACCTCGATATGACCATTGTGCTTAGACATTCTTTTCAACAATCTGCCTTGCAGCAAACTTCATCTTCTATCTCAATTAATGAGTCTAGGGCTTAAGAAATATATTGAAATATTTCTATCGGTGGTTACAATCATGACATTTAGAAATAAGACTAGGGTTACTGTTTTATTTATATTATGTTTGATATCTTGGGGGATGAAGCATGCATACTAAAAAAAACAATAATGGTAGAGCATTAGCAGACCTCATTCCCGCAATATGTATTGGCATATTAATAATTGTCTCTGTTTCTATTTTAACAATTTTTAATACACCGAAAGATTCTTTGGTTGCCGTGGTGTTTCCTCCTTGGATTTCTGAAGAAAAGGCTTTTCAACTTGTTGTTGAGTTGGACGCATCTGTCGTTCGTTTCGGGTTCAGTGGTCAGATTGTGGTTGCAAAGCCTCATTCTGTAGAGTTTGAAAATAAAATAAAAAGTGTTGGCGCTTGGGCCGTTGTAAATCCTCTTGCTTTTGGTGGGTGTGGGGCTGGTAAAAAAGTCACTAAAGATCTTCATACAGGGCCTTTAGTGTCAATGAAATAAGGTGGGGAACTATTGGGAGGTTATAATGACAGGTAAAGAAGTGAGTACTCAATCAAATAGTAATGAAATCTCTCCGGAGCTTACTAAGATTAGACTTATCGCGAGTAGGCTTTTTATTGGATATTTGTGGTTGTTAGTGGGAGTTGTCGCCGGGGTCGGCTTAATTTCTCAAAATGCTTTTGGTGTAAGTGTTGGCTTAGCAATTTTGTTGGCTGTTTTTGCAACGATCCCATTTGCTCGAAATCCTATTTCTGCTGTTACGCGGTACACAATATCGGCATCGCTAACAGGTATGTGGGCTTTATTGATCTTTAATGCAGCTGGCTTACCCGATGGGTTTGTTTTAGATGCACATATGTTATTTTTTGTGTTGAATGCACAATTGCTCGCTTATTTTTGTTGGAGAAGCATTGCAATTATCAATGTAATTGCAACGGTTCATCACGTCATCTTTTCCTTCCTGTTCCCGCTTCTTGTCTGGCCATCGGCTGATTATGCTCTCTGGCATTTCCTCATTCATGCAGGGTATGTGGTGTTGGTTGGAGGTCCGATGCTTATCTTAGCTTGGAAACTGTTCGATTTATTTAACGCTTCTCACAATGCGTTGGTCGATGTCAAAAAGGCACAGAGTGAAAAACAAAAAATGGAAGAAGAAAAAGCCGTACTTGAAGCGAGAAGAGAAGAAGAGAAAAAACAAGAACTTGATGCCTTGGCCCAATCATTTGAAAAAGAAGTTGGAAGTATTGTATCTGCAGTCGATGAAGCCTCAACTGAACTTCAAGAACTTGCAAAAATCATGTCACAGGCGGCAGAGAATGTGGGTCAGAATGCAAGTAACGCCTCAGATGCAGCCTTAAACATTTCGGGCAACGTGGATGCTGTTGCTGCAGGATCTGAAGAACTGTCCTCATCAGTTGATGAAATTTCTAGACAAGTGAACAGTTCAAGCAAAGAAGCTGTCAATGCTGGGCAGCTAAGTGCCAATGCAACAGGAGGTGTAAAGAGCCTTTCTGATCGGGTGTCTGAAATTTCAGAGGTTGTAAATTTGATTTCAGACATTGCAAATCAAACAAATCTCCTTGCTTTGAATGCGACGATTGAGGCGGCCCGTGCAGGCGATGCTGGTAAAGGTTTTGCCGTTGTTGCAAGTGAAGTGAAAAACTTGGCCAGTCAAACTGCGCAAGCAACGGAACAAATTGAGAAACAAATTAATGCGGTTGTCGGGGCAACTGGTGAAACCGTTAAAGATATTGAGAGTATCAATTCAGCAATTGAACGCGTACAAGGAACAGCTTCTGCCATTGCAGCAGCCATTGAAGAACAAGGTGCTGCCACAAGAGAAATTGCTAAAAATGCATCTCAAACGGCACAAGATGTGAGCGTTGTTTCATCAACAGTTTCAGAAGTAAGAGATGGTGCACAAGGCAATATAGGCCGTGCAAAACAAGTCTTGAGTGCTGCGGATGGATTGATGGAGCAGTCAAAGCGTTTGAATCTTCAACTCAAAGCATTTCTTGGTCAATTATCAGGGGCTGATGCAGGAAACTGATCAATAAATCTAGTAAAAATAACGGCGCTAAATTCATAAACGAAGTGCAAGTCGGTTATAGGCTGGAATTGTTATGGGAAAACGTTACAGTCACTCTGATCTTGATGAGAGAGACGCGCTGTATCGACTCCATGACGCCGGTATAGTTTAAAACGAAACCGCCAATCTTATGAAGCGCTCTGAAAGTACGCTCAGTCGTGAATTGAAACGTAACGCCACGAAAGTGCTTCGTTTTTAAACGCCTGCGGAAGTTTTCATCGAAATTGCACTTGAGATGTGAATTGCGGCGATACAAAAGCTAGAAATGACCCAAATAGCCGCATAGAAAATTCTACTTTTAAAGCCACCCTAAAATTGGGCGTATCATCAGAATATTTTAATATAATTAACGGTTATTCTTTTTATTAGAATGAGAGCTACAGTTTATAATGAATGCGAGTTAAAGAGCAACGTTTACGGCGTGAAAATAACCTGCGAGAAAAATCAATCATAAGTTACTATTAGCTCTTCAAGGTTTGAAATGTGGAATTAGTCTAAAAAACGAGAGTCTTTCAAGAAATTAAATACTTGCTGTATGAAGGTGAATATGATTATACTCAACCACAAGATATAGATCGTCCTTCAATGTCTGGAAAATGAGATCTGACAGAAAAACGGGAGACCTCCAGATTATTAGCTGTTAATGATCAACTTACAGGACTTTGATATGAGTGGGCTGGTGTAGTTTTTCTACATTGCGGGATCGTCGACAATTTTTATTATCTAACATTCATCTAAAAGGGGTGGCAAATGTTGTTAAAATCTACTTTCTCGCTGTTAAGTCTTGCTTTGGCATTTTCAACTCAGGCCCTGGCCCAAGAATGGACTGTCAATAAATGGGATCCTGCTTTCAAATTTGAAAACAGTGAAAAAATCACATATACGGCTTTGGACAAGGCATCAAAAAAATGGAAGCTTTGTGTTGTATTTCCTCACCTTAAAGATCCATATTGGGCTGCAACAAACTATGGCGTTGCATCGCATGCCAAAAAATTGGGTGTTGCAATGGACTTGTTTGAAGCAGGTGGATATCCAAATCTGGATAAACAGATTGAACAAGTCAAGAATTGTGCCGCTGGTGATTATGATGCAATTCTTCTTGGATCCGTGTCTATTGACAAAATGACACCAACAATTGTTGAAGCTGCAAAATCAAAGCCTGTGTTTGCAACGGTCAACTATGTGCAGGGCGATGGTATCACTGGCATGGTGTCCGTTGACTGGACAAACATGGGACGCGCGGCAGGGGATTATTTCAAAACCACATACCCGAAAGGCGGGACCCCTGTAAAAGTTGCATGGATTCCGGGGCCTGAGACAGCAGGCTGGGTAAAGGTTACAGATAAAGGCTTTCGTGAAGCTATCGCTGATTCTGCCGTCGAGCTTGTCACAACAAAATATGGTGATACAGGGGCTGATATTCAGGCGGCATTTGTTGCTGAAGTCCTGGAAGAGCATCCTGATGTCCAGTATATCGCAGGTAACGCTGTGGCAATTGAATCTGCATTGAGTGTATTGCGACGCAAGAAAATAGATTCTGTTTCTTTGGTTGCTGATTATTTCACACCGGCAATGTATCGCGGTATTCGCCGTGGTAAACTTGCTTCAGCACCATCAGACAGTGCAGCTTTGCAAGGCGTATTATCTGTTGATCAGGCTGTTCGCTATCTTGAAGGAAAGACAATCGCCAAACATATCGGGCCGGTTATCTTTAACGTGACAAAGGACAATTTCAAATCGTTTCCAGTGGATGAATCACTTGCTCCATCAGACTTTAAAAACGTCTTCAGTGTGAAGTAATTCAGACGGTTTGTCTGTCTCAAAAAATAATGAATAAAGGACGTGTGTTATGACGATAAGAGTTGGTCTACTTGTTTCATTTAGTGTTCTTACAATAGCAACACTGGTGGTTGTGACAATTTCTATGAATATGGCTTTCCAGTTTCAGGACAAGCAGCAGGAAATGTCGGAAGTTGTAAATCCAGCTCTGCACACGGCTAAGGAAATTCATCTGAATACCGTTTCTTTGAACTCATTTATTATGCGTTCCGAGCAGGCAGAAAACATAGAAGCGATCGAAACTTTGAAAACTGACTTTTCAAAAACAGTAGGTGTTATTGAAAGCCAGTTGAAAAAGCTGAAAAAACTTTCCGGGGATAAAATTGACCTCAAAGCCCTTAACCAGGCTTCGAGCGTCGTCTCAATGCTGGTTTCTGATTATATTTCCCTATCAAGTAAAAAAATCTCAGCCCATGCGCATTATGTTGAAACAGAAAAAACGTTAAGTGAATTGATCAATCAATTCATGAGCGTTTCGCAAACGCTCGTTGCCAACGCGCGTGGGACGATCAATAACTCCGTTTCAAATATGTATGATTTGATTGATGATAATCAAAGTGATGCGTTGTATGACGGACTGGACGATTTATTGGATGTGGGCTTGTTTAACGCAAATGCCATGTCCAATCTTCAGGTGCATATTCTTCAACTCTATCAAAATATCTCAACATTACAAACCTTGAAAAGTAAAGAAGCCTTCGACCTGCGGGCAAAAGAGCTGCAAGAAATTCTGACTTCCATCAAACGGGGCGTGGAAGGGATTGATGATCCTGCACGTAAAAAAGAAATTACGGCCCTTTATGACAAGATTGTGGCGATTGTTTTGAAAAAAGGGGATAATATTGTCGATAAAAGACGCATTATCCAAAAGTTAGATCAGGATAACGCAAACATACGTTCAGAACTTGACGGACGTCTTGATGAATTAAGAAAAAATGTTGCAAAATTGCTTTCTTTCTATCGCGATTGGACGGATAGCAGTGTATTGGCAATAGAAGAGAATAGTGAACGCAGCATTACGACAATGAGCATCATTGGCGCTGTTGTTATTATCTTCTCAGTAAGTGTATTCCTGTTGTATGTAAGACGCAGCATCATCCAACGGCTCGTACATCTTCAGGAAACGACAAGCACCTTGGCATCCGGTAATACGGAAGTCGAACTGCCTGCAATCACCAAGGACGAATTAGGCGTTCTGGCCAAATCCCTGCACGTCTTTAAAGATAATCTGCTTGAACAGAAAGAAATGGAAGCACGCAAAAAAGAAGATGATCTCCGTGCAGAAGAAGAAAAACGAGAAGTCGTGCGGGAACTCGCCGATCAACTGGATGAAAACATTTCCAATATTGTGAAGTCTCTGGCCAAAGTTGCAAGTTCAATGAAGTCCGCTTCAGAAGATGTTCTAGCATCCTCTAACACAAGCAGTGAAAAAGCAATTGTTGTTGCCTCATCCTGTGACCAGACATCTTCAAATGCTCAAGTCGTCGCCTCAGCATCGCAGGAACTCTCGTCGTCATTTCAGGAGCTTGGACGTCAGATTCAGGGGACAAGTGAGACGGTCAATAATGTAACAAACCAGGCCGCTGCAACCAATGCAACGCTTAATAAGTTACATGAGGGGGCAAATCAGATTGGAACAATCATCGGAATGATTGATGATATTGCAGAACAAACCAATTTACTGGCCTTAAACGCAACAATTGAAGCCGCAAGAGCA
>JABXIC010000288.1 GCA_013373265.1 Methylocystaceae bacterium
AAGTGGTCAATATCGATCATGACCACACAACACGGTTGCTTTGTTCTCACCGCATTGGCAAAGGTTGCATCCAAAAAACGCTGAATAAATGTGTGGTTAAACAGACCTGTCAGGCTGTCTTTGACCATCAAAGAGCGCAAGTCCTGCATCCTTTGGACTCTGACATTCACCTCGTTAATCAACGTTACCGGAGAGATGGGTTTAGTTAAAAACCCTTCAGCACCTGCACGCAAGGCATTGGCTTGCTTGACCTCATCCATCTCACTGGATAGATAGATAATCGGCAAGCTCAAATATTCTGGGATTTGACGAATAACTTTTGCCACCTCGCGTCCCGAATAGGTTGGCATATGCATATCCATCAAAACAAGGTCTGGTTTAAATGTGTCAAGCACTTCAAGAATGTTTTCCGGAGAATACAATTCATAAGTCTGCATTTTTGCTTCATTTAAAATCGCACTATGGAATTTTGCGACTTCCGGCTCATCATCAACAATCAACACCTTATTAGGTTCATGCTTCACAGCGATTGTCAGTTCGTCCAACGTATGTACAAGTTCTAACGTTTTTAACGGTTTAACATAATAAGCATCACCACCGGCCAGCACCGCTTCATACCTTGCCTGATAATCACTGCGTGACGAAATAAAAACAATCGGTGGCAGTCGGTCGAGTTTGGAACGTAGATGGCTCACAACCTCCGGCCCGGAACGCTGCCCCTTGGGGAAAGTAATATCCATAACAATGGCTGCCGGATGCCTCGTGATCGCAGCTTCTAAAAGCGTATCCGTGTCTATAAAAGGCACAACATTATAGCCTAGATATTTAAGTTGCAGGCGCAAATGTTCAACAGATTCAGGATCATCATCGCAAATAAAGATCAGCTTTTGTTCAACAGGATACTCTGCTTCTTCCGTTTCAAGTGAGGAGAGATCAAAAGAGGATTCCAGCGTATTATCTTCTTGATCGACTTGAACATCCCGGATCACCTCAGCCAAATCAAAGATGCTTTTCTGAAAAGAAGATACAGCGGTTAAGAAACTCTCTTCGCTCCCTTCTTTCTTATAAAGGTCAATAAGGTGAGAAGCCTCTTTTTCAGCTAACTTTGAAGTTTCACTGACACGTGTAAGCCCAAAGGTTGCAGCCGCACCTTTTACAGAATGAAGCTGCAAAAAGATACCTTGCAGCACGTCTTTCGTTTCATCTTGCGGGTTTTCACACAGCCTTTTATATCCCGTTTGAACTTTGTCCAAATATTCAGGGAGCTTTTCAACAAAGGAAAGCTTCAGTTCCTTCATTTTATTTTTTAAAGACATTCACCCATTTCCTTAAAAAAGAACTTACGTAAGTTTCTTGATCATCGCGGGGAGATTTTCTTCAAGCATTGCGTCTTTCATTAAACACCCATCAAGCTTAGGTTCTTCTGCAAGTAAAGGAGCCGGGTCATCGCCAGTAAGAAGGATAAATGGCAAAGCACACCCCTGTTCACGCAGTGTTTGGAAAAGGTCAATACCACTGACAAGGGGCATGTTCATATCAGAAACAATCATTCCCAATTGATCATCATCAGAAACCGCTTCCGTTGCTTCAATACCGTTTTCAACAAAAACGACCTCATGACCATCTTCTTCCAAGACAGCCGATGTCATAGCTCCTGCCAATGGGTCATCGTCAACAACCAAAATACGCATCACTTACCCTCATCATTTTTTATCATTTCGAAAAACTATACCACTATCCCAACAAAGCTTGCAGGGTATTAATTAAATTATTTTGCTCAAAATCCCCTTTGACAATATATGCATCAGCCCCCGCTTCCATACCTCTGCGCTTATCAGCTTCCTTGGCACGCGATGTAATGATGATGATGGGGAGATGTGCATATTGATCTGTTTCGCGCAAGGCCTTGGTCAATGTAAACCCGTCCATAATCGGCATTTCCACATCGGTTAAAACCGCATCGAAACTTGTTCTCATGGCTTTATTGAGACCATCTTGACCATCTTCAGCCAAAGTCACCTGATAACCATGGGCCTCAAGAACACTTTTTTCAATTTCCCGCGTGTTCAAGCTGTCATCAACAACAAGGACATGGTGTGCCGTTGGACCCGTTGCGTCCTCCCCTTCGTTTGTTAACTCTTGGGAGGGCCTGTCCCCGGCCTGTCTGGCCGCCATGTCGACGAGAGTGGGTGTGTGTAAAATACTGATCAACTCGTTATTACCTGTCATGACCATACCAGCCACCAAAGAAAGAGACAGCAAATGATCCGGCAAAGGTTTGATGACCATATCCAGTTCATCATTCAACGCATCTACAC
This sequence comes from Methylocystaceae bacterium, assembly GCA_013373265.1. Taxonomy (GTDB): domain Bacteria; phylum Pseudomonadota; class Alphaproteobacteria; order Rhodospirillales; family Terasakiellaceae; genus Terasakiella. The sequence goes on from JABXIC010000288.1 coordinate 2,319, forward strand.
CCAGTGCAATTTTTTCATTTTGAACTTGAACGACAACAATATGCTGCACTTTCTTGTTTTCTTTTTCTTTTCGCTCAATCCCCAACAGCTGGGCCAAATCCAACAAAGGTACAAATTCATTATGAAAGGTGATGGCTTTACGTTCTGCCACCAGTAAAATATCTTCCGTCTGAACTTCAATCAGGCTGAAAATATTCTGTGCCGTAAAACCAAAGGATTGGCCCGCCACATCGACAAGCAGGATCCGCATAACAGCAAGTGACAGCGGCAAGCGTAACTGGAACACGCTCCCCTCACCCGCTTTTGAATCCACATCGATACGCCCTTGCATATCATCCAGAATATTACGCTTGACGACATCCAGACCAACACCCCGGCCTGAAATATCCGTAATCATGGCACTGGTGCTGAAGCCGGGCAGGAAAATCAAATTTATGATTTGTTTGTCTGTCATGGCTTCAAGCTCTTCTTCGGTCTTCAATTTTTTATCCAGAACCTTCTTTTTCACAGCCTCCAGTGAAATGCCCGCGCCATTATCTCTGACTTCAACCAGCACCCAGCCCCCGTCCTGTTGGGCTGAAATCTGGATTTCACCTGTTTCAGATTTACCTGCCGCCTTGCGTTCTTCAGAAGCTTCCAGACCATGATCAACAGCATTTCTAATCAAATGAACCATGGGATCACTAAGCTTATCAATCATTTGCCGATCAAGCTCGATCTCTCCCCCCTTGATCTTGCAGGTCACTTTCTTACCAAGGGAACGGCTGACCTCTCGCACAAGACGGGCGGCGGGTTCAAACACAACGGACAACGGCAGCATTCTCATAATCAACGCCTTGCTGTGCAATTCTTCCATCAAGAGCTGTTGATGGAAGACATCATCACGCAGATCACGACCAAAATCATGCAGCTTTTGCAGGTCAGTTACGCCATCTTGCCCATAGTGACGTTCAATATTTTTGACGACCTTCAAACGTTGATGCAAACGCCCGTGGCTGGAAACCACTTCCCCCATCAGTTTGATCAGTTCATCAAGCTTAGAACGCTGGACCCGGACCATGTCTGAGGTTTTGAGTTTCAGCTCTTTTTCCTCGCCCCCCTCTGGGGCGGCAACCTCTTCTGGAGCGACCTCAACCTCTTCCTGCGTTTCAGTTTCATCTGTAGGCGTTTCGTTTTCTAAAATGTCATCCAACGCCTTCATGATAGCTGCATCGGGCTTTGAGGCGTTGCCGGTTTCATGCACATCATCAATCTGCCCGGCGATCATGTCACAACTGTTTTGAAGGATTTCTCCAAGTGCTGAACTATAGGCCTTATCACCGGAACGCAATTGATCCAGAACATCTTCAAGTTTGTGAGCGGCATCCGTCACGTTTGTCAGCTTTAACATCCGCGACGACCCCTTAATGGTATGGATCGCGCGAAACAGGGCGTTGATCAGTTCTTTATCGTTTGGGTCATTTTCCAGCTGGGAAAGACCATCATCAAATTTTTGAATATTGTCGCGGGACTCTTCAACAAATCGCGCAATAAATTTTTTAATATCAATTGCCATATAATTTGTCCTCTAGTCCTTCAAGGCCGTCATATGGAGGTCACATAAAAAACGGACCTGCTCTACAGAAATATTAAAAGGCAGCATTCGTTCGTTATTGGGAAGTTCGACCTTACCCCCTGTTTTATTAATCAGCTCCAACGCTTGTGCATATGCTCTCAACGATTGCTTGGGGTGCTGTAATTGGCGCAAACAATCGGCCAGATAGTAGTGGACCGCCCAAAGCTCTGCACAAAGATAAAGCGCCTTCTTAAAATAAGTCACTGCTGCGTTAAAATCTTCCTGATATTTTGCCACCAACCCCAAGATAATTTGTGCATTTACTGACCACTCATCCTCAGCCAAGACCTTCTCAACATAAAGCTTGGCCTCTTCAAATGCGCGACGATAAAGGGCGATCAATGCCAAATAGAGTTGTTTCTCTTTTTCACTCAAATTTTGTAACGTATTTAAAACCCGGTCCGCTTCTTTCCAGCGTTCTTCATGGATCAGCGCATCCAGCTTTTCAACAGATACCAGATTTATAGTGCTTTTAAGAGGCGCTATTTCAGGAGCAACAGGAGGTGTCGCACTCTCTTTATTAATATTCTGGGGAATAGCCCGTGAGGGGACCATTTCACGATTTAATGCCGTCTCAGCAGGTAACGCCTCAGGTGTAAAAGAAGGTTTATGTATTTCAGCCTTGGAAAAAAAGAAACAGTCCTTTTTAGAAATTAAATGCAAAATTCCAAAATCATTTGCCAGCGTTTCAGTCGACCCCATGATCAAAAAACCATTGGGACACAGCAGGTTCTTTAGACGCCCCATAATGCCTTTTCGGGTCTCTTCATCAAAATAAATCGAGACATTGCGATAGAACATGACATCAATATCCGAAAAACATGCGGGATTATCTTTGGACAATAAATTAAACTGGTCAAACGTGACCATATTTTTAATGAAAGGTTTAACCGTACGAAAAGACGGATGGACCGGATCAAAATATTTTTCGATCAAGTGAGGAGGCACACCCCGGAAAGAAAAGTTGCCATATTTTCCGCTCTCTGCCTTTTTCAAGGCTACTTTATCAATATCCCCGGCAACAATTTGAAATTGTCGGCCGGCTTGAGGGCCAAAAGCTTCACAAAGGGCTATGGCAATAGAATAGGCTTCTTCACCGCTTGAGCATCCAACGCTCATGATCTTGACGCGTGACTGATCTTTTTTACTTTCATGCACCAAAGGGATAATAACAGTGGTCAGAAGATCAAAGTGAGCCATCTCTCGATAAAAAAATGTCTCATTGACCGTTAAAAGCACAATAAATTGGTCAAACTCTTCTATATTTGACCGTAAAAGCTGATGATATTGTGTAAATGACTCTTTTCTCGTCGCCACCATGCGATCACGCAACGCTTTAATGAGCTTATCCTGCGTCGCACCTTGAAAGATCAGGCCCGCTCTTTCACGGATCAAAGCTTTGATCGGTGCCAGAACCTCTATAGGAATATCCGGTTCGCTTGGGTTTATAACAGACTCAGCTGACATCATATTTGCCTGAAAGATGGTTTCGTCTCACCGCAATTTCATGCCTTAAGGCAGAAGCTATTTCACTGAGAGGGAGTTCCCGTTTCACCGCACCAGCTTGCATCGCAATGTTATTCATGCCGTAAACGACGGAACTTTGCTCATCCTGACCGATGGTTATGCCCCCACGTTCAAGAACTCTTTGCAGCCCCTTTGTGCCGTCACTCCCCATACCGCTTAAGATAACACCAATACAGTTTTGCCCATAAACCTCAGCCACACTTTCCAACAAAATATTACAATTGGGGTGATAAATATCTTGTGGGGCGGCATCCATAAGACAAATCTTTTGATCCATCCCAAGTGTCATGTTTTTTTCTGATGGAGAAATATAGACCGTATTGGCACAGACCTGTTCACCATCAAGCGGTACTTTCACCTCAAGAGTGGTCAACCCATCAAGCCAATGGGCCATGCCTGAAGCAAAACCATCAGAGATATGCTGCGCAATAAAAATGGGGACATTTACATCTGCATCCAGATCTTGAAACAATTCCGCCAGCGCTTGCGGTCCCCCGGTGGAGGAAGCAATACAAATGGCAACACCGCCCTGTTCTGAAATTTCAGAAACTGATGCGGCCACAGGTGCCGCAACAGTCTGACTTAAAAGCGGCGAAAGTATTGGCATCCCCCCTACAGGTCTGATCCGTTTAATCACCGGAATTTGTGAAACCAAACGTGCTTTTTTAATGAAAGCCTCTTGATCGGCTTCTAAAATACTCGGCTTGGAAACGGCATCAACAGCCCCACAAGAAATGGCCCGATAGGCATTTTCAGCATCCGTTACACTGCTTACCACCAAAATGGGAATGGCCTTTGTGCGCATGATTTCCTGAATGGTTTGAAAACCATCCATAACCGGCATTTCCAAATCCATCGTGATGAGAGTGGGCTCTTTCTCTTTGGCTAAGACAAGGGCTTCTTGACCATTCTTCGCCTCCCCCACAACAACAAAATCCTCTTGCCCTTCAAATATATCACGAAGGACTTCCCGAGCCATCAAGCTGTCATCAACAATGAGTACACGTATTGTCACGCCCGTTAACTATCCTGTTCTATATCATCAATAGCGATAGGTGTTGTTGCCGCCTGTTTCGACAGTTTAAAACGATCCACAATGGTATCAAGTTGAGCTGAACGTTGCGTCATGTCCCGACTGATGTCGGAAACACGCTCAATGCTTTCAGCAGTATGGTTGCTGGCTGTCACAATTTCACGCAAAGCGATCACCACTTGTTCACTGGCGGTCTTTTGCTGTTGTGTTGAAAGCGAAATCTGCTGGGCTGTATTGCTTGTGCGTTCAGCAGCTTCCACCAACATTGACAGACGCTTTGCTGTGTCTGAGGTTGCATGCATTCCATCTTCAATACCGACGGCACCATTTTCAGAGGTAATTACAAGACGGCTGATGCTGTCTTGAATTTGACTGATATTGGCTTCGATCTCACTGGTGCTATCTGTCACGCTATCAGCCAGACGACGGATTTCCGCCGCAACAACACTAAAACGTCGTCCACTTTCACCGGCACTTGCCGCTTCAAGTGCCGCGTTGAAGGCAATAAGCTTGGTTTGATCCGCAACAGAATTAATGATCTCCATGACTTTTGAAATTTCTTTCGACTTGTTCCCAAGTTCAAAAATCTCTTTCAGGCTTTCTTGGTTTTCTTCCTGAATCTCAATCATTTTTCTATTGAGGTTCGCCATGGCTTGAGAACCATCCTTACTGCTGGCCAGTGTTTCATTCGCCACATCAACAACCATCTTAGAATGATCTGCAATCTGGTTGGACGAAGCCGAAAATTCTTCCATCGTAGAAGTAATTTCTGTGACAGAAGCAGACATCTGACTTGACGCAGCCGCCTGTCCGCGCACCGCTTTGGAAATTTCCTGTGCAGCTTCATTCACGCCCTTTGACTGCTGCTTAACGTCTGTGACAATGGAATGTAACTGGGTGCGCATTTTTTCTGCCGCATCTGCCAGACTGCCAATTTCATCAGCCCCGTTTGATTGAATCGCTTCTGCCAGATCCCCCGTTGCCACTTGGTTGACACCCTGCATAACCGAGTAAATACGTTTTGAAAAATGCCGCGCTGTAAAGACAGCCAGAACAAGACCCGCTCCAAGCGCAATCAGGCCAATGACAATGGCAGAATTGCGTGCCTCTGTAAGCAAGCTGATGTATTTGGTTCGATCCATCGCCACTTCCAGAACACCAATCGGTTTTCCGGAATAATCCTTAACTGTGTTACTATAGAATGTGGTCGGGATGCCATTCAGTGTTGCATATTGTAACTGAGGCTCACCTTCCAGAGCCTTTAGAAGTACAGCTTTATCTGTGACGGGCTTATCGCCCATTGTTGAGCCGAAAGTCTTGAATTCACCGTCACGCAAAATATACAAGCCTGCGTCAATGCCATTCCTTGCTTTGAAATCATCAAAAAACTGTTGACCAAAGCTCATGCCAAATTCGACAGATCCGATATGTGCACCTTTATTAAAGACAGGGACAACACCACGCACACCAAGCCCGGCAACACCGACTTCTAAACCAAGTGTCGACTTTTGGGTCGCATTGGTATTGGTAACGGTATGGCGAAAAGAGGATAAGTCATCACCGAATTTCTGTGGTTTATGCAAACGTAAGAAAGATGTTGCCGGTGGTGTATGGAATTGAAACTGACGTGCGCCAAAATGATCTGAAATCACCTTAAAGACCGGAACAAATTGATCCGACAGAAATGCCCGATCCCCTTCAGCAAAACGTTCTTGCACCAAAGGTATACTGGCAACAACCGTGCTTAGTGCTTCTGCAAGACGGCTTTCCTTCGCAATTGAATTGGAAATTGCCGAAACATGTCCATCTAATTCAGCGCGTTCGGCTTGGAAAATAACGTTATCCATGGTGCGCAGGTTTGAAACCGACAAGCCGACCACGACAACAACAATTGCCAAGCTCATTGCGATCATGAATTTAGCAGCAATATTCAAACGGCTTAGCATCTTAATATACCCCACTTTGTATAAAACCGATCCTTCATATAGGCATCTTCTTAATTATCAGGTCAAGTTATAAAGACCACAAATAACCAAGCTATTGTCCTATAGAGGATTGTCTCACACTGACATGGAATCTAAAGGGAGCACATTCAGGCCATTTTCTTTTAAACCATTCAGGATAAAAGCTGCCGTTTCACAAGCCTGGGGCGTGTCCCCATGAACGCAAATGCTGTGAATAGGAGTCTCAAGGATTGTGCCGTCTATAGATATCAACGCGCCTTTATCCACCATCTCCAATACACGATTAAGACATGTTTGGGCATCATGAATGACGGCACCATCGACCTTACGACTCACCAGACTGCCCGTCTGTGTGTAGGCACGATCTGCAAAAATTTCTTCTGCCACACGCAGCCCTGCGCGTTTACCGGCCTTTGAAAGCTCTGACAGTGCCGGGGCCAGAAAGATCAAGTCTTTATCAATATCTTTGACCGCTTTACACAAAACATCTGCCAAATCCGCATCTTCACAGGCCATATTATTAAGCGCCCCATGCGGCTTAACATGGCTTACCCGCCCGCCCTGACTTTGGGCAACCCCCATCAAGGCACCAATTTGATAAACCGTCATGGCGTAAACCTCGTTTAAAGCCATCGACATCGGGCGACGACCAAAGCCTTGTAAGTCGGGAAAGCCCGGATGCGCACCAAGAGACACACCTTTTGCCAAAGCATTTTTAACCGTATTTTGCATCACAACCGGATCACCCGCATGATAGCCACAGGCGATATTGGCTGATTTTACCGAATTCAGCAGCGCTTCATCCGCCCCAATGGTATAAGCACCGAAGCTTTCCCCCATATCCGCATTTAAATTAATGGCCGTCATCTTTACGCATCCTCATCTGTAAGCGAACCCGGGAAATGGTCTGGTTTTGCCATATCGACCACCCCATCAATTAAATTTGTTTCATAGAGTGCTTTTATATTTACAAAGCCGTTGGCACTTGCGGCAACAATTGATTTTTTCATCCGTTCCAGCACGTCTTGGGCGTTACGAGCAATCAAACAGGCTTCTTTTGCACTCACACTTTGAAATCTTAAAACAGTGCCGGGTAAAGCATTTGCGATACGGTACAAATCCGTTGAGATCACCGTCGCTATCTTAGGATACCCCCCCACTGTTTGCCCGTCATTGAGCAACACAATGGGCTGACCGTTACCGGGTACTTGAATGGCACCGGGGACAACACCATCAGATATAATTCCGCTGCCTTTATCTTCTTTATGCGTTAAGACAGGGCCTTCCAAGCGTGCACCCATCCGGTCACTTGCTTTTGACACCGTAAATTCCTGGCTGAAAAATATCTCAATCATCTCAGGATCAAAATATTCATCTTGCGGCCCCAGGACCACGCGAATTGGCTCTGTTTGAGGTGTTGGTGGTGAAGGTTGCACACGATCTGCTGCTTCAGAAAGCTTAATCCCTTCTTGAGAGACTGGAATTTTATCACCAGCTTTTAAAATATGCCCGCTCAACCCACCAATTTCAGATCGGACATACGTCGACACGCTCCCCATAACTGGTTCAACCTGCACGCCACCGGAAATCGCCAAAAAGCCCACAACGCTATTTTCAAGGTTTCCGATCTTCAATTCATCATCCGGGTTAAGGGTGAAACTGCGCCAGCTTGATATCTTTCGGGAATGGGTGCCAGTTTCTGATTTGGACATAACTTCCGCTGTCACGTCCCCACAAATTGCCAGTTTCACAGGGGCATCAACCGCTTTGATGGCAGGACCTAAAACACGAAACTCAATCCCTGCCGCATCGGCGTTATTGCCAACCAGACTATTCCCCAACTCCATCCAATGCGGCACAGCACTGCCACAAATGGGAACGCCGAATTCCTGAAAACCCCAGCGCCCTTTGTCCTGAATCATGCTTTGAAAGCCAGATGATTGTATTTCAAGATAACCTGTCATCAAGCCACCTCTTTGACCTGACATTCGTTCTGATAAGAATAGTCCCCCGCAGCAATAGCTGTTTGGATTTTTCTATATTCAGATTCTGAAACGGCCCGAAAACAAACGCGGTCACCTGCTTTTAGCAAGGCAGCGTCTTTTTGAGCAATGTCAAACAGCTCAATGGGCGTTGTCCCAATCAAATTCCACCCCCCGGGGCTAACTGTTGGATAGATTGCCGTCAATTGATCTGCAATAGCAACCGATCCCCGTGGCACAGCCGTGCGCGGTTCTGCACGACGCGGCAAATGTAATCGTTCATCCACCAGTCCCAAAAAAGCAAAACCCGGTAGAAAACCCAACATGAAGGCATCATACACATCTGTTTGATGAATTTTTATGACGTCTTCTATACTTAAGCCTGTTCTCTGGGCAACATCTTCAATATCCGGGGCAAATTCCCCAGAATAACAAACCGGGAAAGACCACTGGGTACATAACCCCGACACCGCATCCCCTTCTTTTATGTAAGGCGCAACCAAAGCTTCCACTTCATCAGGTAAGAGAACAAGCGGGTTATAATGAACCGTCAAGGAACGAAAGGTCGGCACAGATTCAATAATCCCATTCACATGCCCCTGTGCAATCGATTCTTTTAATTGAGCATGCACCCCTAAGACATGATGGCTTATTCTTTTAGAAATCACAGCGCCAAACTCGAACGTTATGGCGCGGTCACCCAATATCAAGACTCGATATTCCATAAGAAACCCCGCAATTTATGGCTCGTTTATATAACACATTGACGTTAAATTAAAACTCTTTCACATTTTGTCAATGTTTTATCAATATAACGTTAACATTATAAATTTAAGACAATTTAAATGTTCAAATTTCCTTGGTTTACACTTCTTGCAACAGCACTTGTGGTGCAGGAATGGCAGGTTTCATGCGGGTAAGGTCAGCACCTTGATTAACTGACATTTTGCCTATAAAATATAGATAAAATATTGATTTAATAAGGGCATACAATGGAAAAACCAGACGAAAAATACCCATATAACAGACATATCGTTTCCTCAGAGCATCTCGCTTCCGAAGAAGGCTGGCAACTCAGCGAATTTGAATATGGTCTAATCATTTCCTTTAACGCCTTCCAAAGATGGATGACACGCTGCATGGCGGCTATTGGCGAAGGTGAATTCAGCCCCCTTGATGTGCAGGTTCTTCATAACGTCAACCATCGCGCCAAAGCCAAACGTCTGGTCGATATCTGCTTCGTTTTGAACATTGAAGACCAGCATACGGTCAATTATTCTTTGAAAAAACTGCTTAAATCCGGGCTTGTCCAAGGGGAAAAACGCGGTAAAGAACGTTTTTACAGCACCAGCGAGGAAGGCCAGCGCCTCTGTACAGAATACCGCCGTATCCGTGAACGTTGCCTTGTCAGTGCGTCAAAATCATTTGAAAACGGGGGCCTTAATCTCTCTGATGTCGCAACCATGTTGCGCGGCCTATCTGGTCTCTATGACCAGGCTGCTCGAACAGCAAGTGCGCTTTAATTACTCCCCTAAACTTGTACCCGATACTGAAAAAAGAAAAGTAAGAAATATGTCATTTATCATTTGTGATACTTCCGGTGTCTCTCAACAACTTTATCTTGACCGACTAAAGGCCTTGATGCCGGAACGTGAGGTTCAAATCTGGCCAGAAGAGCCCAATCAGCCTGAAACAGTAAAATATGCGCTTGTTTGGAAGCCCCCAGCGCAGTTGTTTGAAACTTATAAAAACATAAAAGCCGTCTTTAATCTTGGTGCAGGCGTGGATGCATTGCTTGAAGATCAGATGGTGCCCGAACATTTACCAATTATTCGACTGATCGACCCTTTATTGGATCGGGGCATGATTGAATATGTCACATGGGCGGTGTTACGTTATCATCGTTTGCTCCACCTATATGAAGGATTTCAGACACAAAAACAATGGACCCCCCTTGCCGCAACAGATGCGCGCAAGACCCGTGTCGGCATCCTTGGATTGGGGCAACTGGGCCAAGGCTGTGCAGACATGCTATGCCGGTTAAACCTTCAGGTCATGGGCTGGAGCCGTTCCCCTAAAGACATCGCCGGAGTAGCGACCTATCATGGGGAGACCGGACTTAATGAAATGTTGGCCCAGAGTGATATTCTGGTTTGCCTCTTACCGCTGACATCTCAGACCTGTGGTATGCTCAATGCCGACCTCTATGCCAAACTGCCTAAAGGGGCCAAAGTGATCAATGTGGCACGCGGACCCCACTTGATTGTCGAAGATACGCTGGCCGCCCTTGAAAGCGGGCAGCTTGAACATGTCACACTGGACGTTTTTCCAACAGAGCCTCTGACCGCAGACAGCCCGCTTTGGCATCACCCAAAAGTGACGGTGACACCCCATATCGCCAGCCAAACCGTGCCGGATAGTGCCATTGAAACAATCGTCGCAAATGTCCAACGTCTTGAAGCGGGCAAAGAACCGCAAGGTCTTGTCCAGCGCGATCATGGTTATTAGAAAGCTTAGACCAAACTTATGAAAGTGTGCTTCCCAGATGTTCTGGCAGCGACAGCATGATATTCATGTTTTGAACCGCCGCGCCACTGGCCCCTTTACCAAGGTTATCCAACTTGGCCAGCACCAACGCCTGTGCCCCATCAGCAGAAGGGAAGCAGGAAATTTCACAGAGGTTTTGGTTCTGAATACCTTCAATATATTTGAAACGTTCCGGATAGTTCAGTGACGTTTCATCAAAACGGACCACTTTTTCATTTTGATAGGCCGTTTGATAAATTTCAGGAACCGACGTAATCGGTTTTAATAAGGCGTCTTGATCGAGTGTGAAATATACAAACATCCCCTGCTTGATGTTTGCAACCGCCGGCACAAAGGTCGGCTTATGGGTTAAGCCAGACCATTTTAAAATCTCAGGGATATGTTTATGATTAAGATCAAGGCCATATATGCCAAAGCTTGAGGGATTGTCCTGTTCCTCATACTGTGCAATTAAACCATTACCGCCCCCAGAATAACCTGAAACACCCGTGATGCTGACATGATGGTCCGGTGACAACATTTTATTTTGTAACAAGGGCGCAAGCAACAAAAGCGCACCCGTCGCATAACAGCCCGGATTGGCAACAAACTGCGCCGATTTAATCGCTTCACGCTGGGTCACATTCAATTCTGGCAGGCCATAGACCCAACCTTCTGCGCAACGATGGGCAGAACTTGCATCGATAATACGACAAGAAACATCTTTTGCCAGTTCAACAGCTTCCTTTGCGGCTTCATCAGGAAGGCAAAGAAAAGTCACGTCTGCTTCTTTCATCAAGAGCTTTTTCTTTTCAGAGTCCTTGCGATCCTCTGGGGCAATCAACAGAACTTCAACCTGATCATGGTTTTTCAAGCGTTCATGAATTTGCAACCCAGTTGTCCCAGCTTGACCATCAATGAATACTTTATATATGTGCGATGCCATGTTCTTTTTTCCTGTTGAAATAAAGGCGATCTCTACTCTTTATCAAGAGATGCGTGTGATGACAAGCAAAGCTATCAGCAGAAAGGGGATCAGAATATAAAACAATGACATCACAGGTGAAACAAGACGTCATATTGCAAGCTGCCCATATCGACAGAGGCGGCACCTATTATTAATTGTGGCATTTTTTCTAATCGCTTCCTATATGGAATTTTATGTTCTGTATCTCGGATTACGAAAAAATAAAGGTTCCATGAAAACGAAACCAGACTTTAAGTCGCAAGAAAACACCTTAGCCCTTCAGTTTCACGATGTGCGCAGGCTGACATTAAACCTTGTTAATGGATTAAGCGATGCCGATGCAACCGTTCAATCTATGGAAGATGCAAGTCCAGCCAAATGGCATCTGGCTCATACAAGCTGGTTTTTTGAAACACTGATCTTATGCGAATACCTGCAAGGCTATGAGCTGTATGATCCATCTTATCCGTATCTTTTTAATTCATACTACAACACCTTGGGGGAACGCCAGCCACGCCCGAAACGAGGTATGCTGACCCGCCCGACCTTAGAAGATGTTCTGGCTTATCGGCAGTATGTTGACGAAGCGATGTCCAAATTACTGCTTCAAGACCTAAGCGCTGAAATTACGTCCCTTATTGAACTTGGCCTTAATCATGAACAACAACATCAGGAACTGTTGTTAACGGACATCTTGCACCTTTTCGCCCAAAACCCACTCAAACCAAAATTTCGCACCGAGGTTCCTTTCTCCTTAAAGAAAGACGCACCTTCCCCTCTCACTTGGGTTGATTTTGAAGGGGGCCTTTCAGACTTTGGGCATTGCACAACAGACTTTGCCTTTGATGCTGAGGGGCCCAGCCATCAACATTATGTTACCTCATTCAAAATGGCGTCACGATGCATTTCAAATGCCGAATGGATTGAATTCATAGAAAGTGGGGGGTATCAAGACCCCACCCTTTGGCTGTCAGACGGCTGGGATACGGTTGTTGCCAATCAATGGCAAGCCCCCCTTTATTGGGAAAAGAAAGACGGGATCTGGTGGTCAATGAGTCTGCATGGTCTCCAACCTGTTAATTTAGCTGCCCCCGTTTGTCATATCAGCTATTTTGAAGCCGAAGCCTATGCCCATTTCAGGGGTAAACGCCTCCCCACTGAATATGAATGGGAATTTGTGAGCAAAACCCAGCCCCTTGAAGGCAATATGCTGGAAACAGACCGTCTACGTCCTGTTGCGGCACAAGGTCAAGGCATCACACAAATCTATGGCGATGTTTGGGAATGGACGCAAAGCCCTTTCACCCCCTACCCCGGCTTCAAACCGGCCCAAGGCCCCCTTGGAGAATACAACGGCAAATTCATGTGCGGCCAGTATGTGTTGCGTGGCGGGTCTTGTGTCACCCCGCCCCATCATATACGCGCCACTTATCGTAATTTCTTTCACCCTCAAAAACGCTGGCAATTCACCGGGGTTCGTCTTGCGGAGGATTCATGAACTATTACAACGACCAATCAACCAAAAATTACCCTCATGCCTTTTTAAACGATGTTCTCACTGGCCTATCCAGGTCCGAGCGCTACATTCCCCCCTGTTGGTTATATGACGATGTCGGGTCTAAAATTTTTGAACTCATCACGGACCTGCCTGAATATTATGTCACCCGTACAGAAATGAGTATTTTTCATAAAATTTCTTCTGATTTTGCTCAGATCATTGGCCCCAATGCCTCTCTTGTGGAATATGGTGCCGGGGGTGCTGTCAAGGCACGCATTTTTCTGGATGCTTTCATTGATCCGGCAAAATATGTGGCAATAGACATCTCGTTTGATCATCTTGAAAAATCCTTAAATGAGCTTGATCTCGATTACCCGGACCTGCATGTCCACGCACTTGCCGGAGATTTTATTTCAGGGACGATACAAACAAATTTAGAGCATGAAACCCAACGCGTGGGTTTCTTTCCCGGTTCTACAATCGGGAACCTCACGGATGAAGAGATTTCACAATTTCTAAGACGGGCGCGCAATTACCTTGGGGAAGAAGCCTATTTTATATTAGGGGCTGACCTTAAGAAATCACCGGATATTTTAATCCCGGCGTACGATGATGCCCAAGGTGTCACAGCCGATTTCAACATGAACCTTTTAAACCGCATCAACCGGGAACTTGACGGGACAATCAACCCGGAAAGATTTAGCCATAAAGCGGTTTGGAATGAGGAATTAAGCCGCATCGAAATGCATCTTGAGAGCCTTCAAGATCAAACCTTTGAGGTGGCGGGTCAAACGTTCGACATTGCCCAAGGCGACACCATCCATACAGAAAATTCCCGAAAGTTCCAGCGTGCAGAATTGGATGAAATTATCGCCAAAAACGGTTGGGAAATGATCCGTTATGAAACGGATCAAGATGCCCATTTTGCTGTTATGTTGTTAAAAGCGGCCTAATCATTCCTCCATCGTCTCATGAACTTAAACCTTGGTCTTTCTCTTTTTGAAAACACCATGCTATTCTTTTTTCATGACAAAAAACATGCGCCGTTTTCTTCTGTTTTGCCTGATCTTCCTCATGCTCTTCGCAGCAGGGAGCCTATGGGCGTATCAATACCGGATCACCTTGGCCCACAAGGCGATTGACTATGTATCCAAAGAACTTGGGTTTGAAGAAAACCGACTAAAGATTTCAAAGCTTCATATGGCAGGGGCCGAGATCAACGATATCTGGTTAGGGCCTGATTTGAGCCTTGCCACCCTTCGCGTTGGTTATTCCTTATCCGGCCTTTTAAAAGGAGAAATAGATCAGGTCTTTATTGAAGGCCTGAGCGTGGATATCAGTAATCCAAACAAAGACGCTTTAGGCAAAATCCAGAACCTGATGGGAGGATCAGATCAAACCACTTCCCCCGCCATGCCACGCCTTCCTGAAATTATCATCACCGATATGCATATCTATGGTCAAAACCAAGGGGTGAATCTTGACTTTACTGTAAATGGGAAGGTCCACCCTGATTCATCCGGCATCTTTTCAGCCAATGGCAAGGCACGCTATGAAAGCATGTTGATGGACGATGTCAGCCTGAGTGCAACGCTTATAGAACAAGCAAAAACCGTCTCCATCAACCTTCAATCTGCAACCCTTCAAGATCAAAATACACCAGCCTTATTTGCACCTTTAAAGCTTCTTGGCGCCCTCACATATCAAGAAAATAAAATCGACCTTTCTGCCCACATCCAAGATCAAGGTGAACGCCTGAACATAAACATGAAAGGAACGGGTGATCTTATAAACAGATCAGCCCAGCTAAAATTCACCATACCTGAATTTAAATTTTCAAAAGATGGTTTCCAACCCGGTGATCTCAGCGCCCTTGCTGCCCTGCCTTATCCCTTGAACAGCCGTCTTTCAGTGACAGGTGATGCCCTATGGAAAGACAACACCCCGACTGTTCATGCCGATATTGATTTCAAGGATATGCAGGTCGACTTTGATCAACCTGATTTATCCCGCCTCAAGATGGAAGGAACAGTGCGACTTGATGCGTTGCCATTGACCCAACAGGCCATGTTTTCCATTCAAAACTTAAAAGTACAGCAGCCCGCTTTGTTCAACCCCTTGCATGTTGAAGCCCAAGGGAAGTTAAAAGACAATCAAATCACAGGGGAGATGACCACCTTTCTGGATACAAAGACAAAACAAAAGGTCTTAACGATAAAAGCTTCACACGACCTGAACCATGAAACGGGACAGGCACTCATCAGCACGCCTGATCTGACTTTTTCCCAAACAGGTCTTTCCCTGTCTTTATTCACACCACTGTTAGAAGCCGTTCAAAAGACAACAGGTAAAATCCACCTGACCTCTCCCCTAAGCTGGGATAAAGGGGGACTCACCTCAAAAGCTGTGGTGCAACTCTCTGATCTGTCCCTCCAGACAAACACGGTCTCTTTAAATCAAATCAACAGTAACTTGAGCTTTTCCAACCTCAACCCGCTTCAAACCAAAAAATCACAAACCATTGATTTAGAAAGTCTATCTTCCGGAGTCACGCTCTATAACCCCCATCTTGTCTTTCGTCTAAAAAACGCACAGGCCCTTATTGAGGAATTCAACGCATCCTTTATTGGCGGGCGTATCTCTGTTAAAGATTTTCTTTTAAACCCGGAGGCAAAGCAACATGATGTCACCCTCAATCTTGCCCATCTGGATTTAGAAAAGCTCTTTAACTTGATTCAACTTGACGGCCTTGATGGCACAGGCCATGTCACGGGAAAAATTCCCCTCACCATCTCAGGGGAAAACATCGTCATTACCAATGGCACTTTAATCAGTGATGCCCCGGGCACACTTTACTTTAATTCGGAAAAAGCCTCACAGGCTTTGGCAGGTGCCGGTGATCAAGTTGATTTGCTGCTTAGAGTCTTAAGTGATTTTCATTATGAAAAGCTGTCCCTCAAAATCAATCGGGAACCTTCCAACAATGCCATCGTCAATTTGCATATCGAAGGCAAGAACCCCGCTGTGATGGATTCCCGCCCGTTTAACCTGAATATCAACCTTGAAGGCAACATTGATCCCTTACTTAAAACAATTATGGAAGGGTATCGCTTGTCAGAACGCGCCATTCAAGATACCGTTGGTGAAAGACATTGATAATCATGAGGTCGATATGAAACGTTATCGCCAAGTCCTTTTTGGCTTCTGCATCGCCAGCTTTGCTGGATTAAACGCGTGCACGCCGACTGTTCAGGTGGCTGCACCGTCAGAACCCATTACCATCAACCTAAATATCAAACTTGATGCGGATGTCCGCCTCAAACTGGAAAAAACAGCCAGCACCGATATCAAAGAAAACCCGGGGGTCTTTTAATGTTTACAGCCTTTAATATGAAACGTCTTTGGGCCTTATCCTTTATTTTTGTCCTATTCGTCCCGCTGATGATGACTTTACCCTCACAAGCGCACGCACAATCCCTTGATGACATGCGCGCCAATGGTCAAATCGGGGAAGCCTATGATGGCTATGCACGTGCACGCGATGCGTCCGTACAGGCAATGGTGAATACGATTAACGCCAAACGCAAAGCCATTTATATGGAACGCGCCCAACAACAAGGCATTTCTGCAGACAAAGTCGGGGCGGTCTATGCCACAAAAATCATTGCCAATGCCCCCGCAGGGACATGGCTTTTGACCGCTGATGGACAATGGCGTCAAAAGTAAAACTTTTAACGCCATAACGAGAATGAGGCGACATCGTGTCTGATCTATTACACCGATATCGCCTCAAAACTTAGGATCAGAAATTGATCTATTGCCCCATATTAACTTCAACCAATAGCGTCACGTAAATTATAGGACAAATCTTGCGCCGTATCCGGCGTTAAACTATTTGCCCCGCCCAGAAGTTTACGCCCCGCCATATGATCACTGGATTGATTGAGACTATCCACTGCAATCAAGCTACCTTGTTTGAAATAAAAATAAGAGAAACTGGCGCTACCCAAATCACCACGCAACACCGCTGTATCATAGCCGCCCGACAAACCAACCATTTGTAAGGTCACGTCATATTGATCCGACCAGAACCAAGGCGCGGCGACAAAGGGTTTATCATTGCCCATAATGTCATTGGCAGCAGCCTTTGCCAGTTCAACCGCATTTTGCACAGACTCTAAACGCAAAAATGATCCATCGCTCAGCTTTTGTGCTGTACAGTCCCCAATGGCGTAAATATCCGGGTCACTGGTGCGGCCCTTATGGTCAATCACAATCCCACCTTCACAGATCAACCCAGCCTCTTGGGCCAATTCTTGATTGGGCCGGACACCAACGCCCAGCACGACCATATCGGCGGGGAGTTCTTCCCCATCGCTGAGTTTAACACCCTGAACACAACCATCTTTTGCAATAATTTCCCCGGCTTGTGCGTTCAGTCGAACATCAACGCCGTGACTTTCATGTATATTTTTATAATAGTCTGAAATCATGGGGGACACGACACGGGCCATCAACCTGTCTGCAAATTCGACGACCGTCACAACTTTACCCAATTTACGTGCCACAGCGGCCATTTCCAACCCGATAAAGCCCCCGCCGACCACAACCAAATTTTTGGTGGTTTCTAATTCCGCCTGAATCTTCAACGTATCATCAAGTGTGCGGATACAATGCACACCTTCAACGTCCACATTCGCGATTGGCAAACTGCGTGCGCGTGAACCTGTCGCAATGATCACCTTCTCATAACCAATGGTACGCCCATCATTACACATCAACGTGTGATTTCCCGGATCAATTTTTTCGACCCTGACACCTGTTTCCAGCGTGATGCGTTTTTTTTCAAACACAGGGGCTTGGCGAATGGTCAATTGATCGCGTTCACATTCCCTCAGCAAAAAAGCTTTGCTCAAAGGGGGGCGGTTATAGGGGAGATATTTTTCATCCCCCAACAACAAGATGCTACCTTCAAATTTAGCACTTCGAAGACTTTCTGCGGCTTGTAACCCACCTTGCCCCGCGCCGATAATAACGATGGGCCGGGACATTAGCTTTGTACCTCTGGCAAGTGAACTGTCATGCCGTCCATTTCAGGCGTCACTTTTACCTGACAGGCCAGACGGCTGTTGTCTTTACGCTCTGCCACTGTTTCTTCTAACATGCCGAGTTCTTTATCATTTGCCGCTTCCAGCTTATCCAGATAAGCTTCATCCACATAGCAATGACACGTCGCACAACAGCAAGAACCGCCACATTCGGCCTCGATCCCTTCGACACCGTTTGAAACAGCGGCTTGCATCAGGCTCCAACCGTCTTGCACGTCCAATTCAGTTTCGCTGCCATCGGCTTCAATAAAATTAATTTTTACCATTTTGTTTCCTCATTTCTTTTTCTTAGCGGGGAAATGGGGAAGATCATTGTCTTCCCCGATATTGTTAGTCACGCACCAGCAAAAGCTTTACGGGGCTGCGGAAGTTGGATGACGCCACCCATTCCAAACGGTCTTCCGGTTCGGCCAAAGAAAAACTGGGAATTTCCGTTAAGAAGACTTCCATTGCGGTCTTCATTGCCAAACGCGCAATAGAATTTCCAAGGCAGGTATGCGTACCCCCGCCCATGCCGACATGTCCTTTAGAATTACGGGTGATATCATAAACATCCGGGTTTGGATATTTGCGTTCATCCCGGTTTGCCGCCCCATAGGCCAAAATGACAAAGTCACCTTTCTTCATGGTTTGACCATGCAAGGTCACATCTTTAGTCAGACAACGACGAAAACGCTGTGCAGAGGTGTTAAAACGCATGGACTCTTCAATCGCATCCGGCAACAAAGACATATCGTCCAACAGTTTTTGACGTTGCTCGGGGAAAACAGCCATGTTGTAGCCAAAGACTTTCAACATCCCGGCCAGAGATTCAATCCCGGCCATGACCAATGTGGTCACTGTCATCTGGACTTGGATCAAATCAAGTTTGCGACCATCCAATTCAGCCGTAATCAATTGTGACACCAAATCATCACCGGGGTGCTTGGCACGCAGTTCGATCACCTCGGCGGCAAAGTCTTTCATCCACTCAAACGCTTTAAGATGTTCCGGCCCTTTTTCACGGGTTTTCGGGTCCGTTTGCACCATCAATAAGGCATTTTTCTTCACTTCCGTCGGGTCGTCCGTTTCCGGCAGACCGAGCAAGGCAACCAACACTTTATATGTTACTTCACCAGCGAAATCTTCAGCAAAGTCAAAGACTTTACGATCCCCGATACAGTTGTCAATCGCCCCTTTTGCAATTTGCTGGATGGGTTCAATTAAGTGATTCAGGTTACGTTTCATAAAAACGGATTGCACAATAGAGCGCACTTCATCATGGCGTGGCGGGTCCATTGTACCAAGAGTATTACCTGCACGACCGGGGAATTCATCAACCAAATTTCCTTTGGCAGAAGAATAGGTCTCCCAATCGTTCAAGGCATTCAACACATCTTCATGACGGGTCAAAACCCATTTTTGTGCATCTTCACTCCAAAAACAGGGATGATTATCGCGCAACTCCTTGTAAACGTCGAAAGGATTCGCATCAAATTCTGCTGAGTATAAGTTAAATCGTACCATTTATTTCTCCAAGACAAGCCTTCTGGTGGGATACACCAACTGTTAAAAACATGCCCATTCTGCAAGGAGACTCCAAATCATCGTCAAACTCCTTATTCATTAGGTTTTAGTGGGGCATTTATTATTTTGATGGGTAAATAGTAGGTGAAAGGCAGTGCCGATTGAATGGACAATCTTGTCTAAAAATTGTACTATTTTTACATTATTTGATCTTTTTTAATGTGCAGCGCAACATATGAATAACCCTGAACGTTCCATACCCCTTTATGCCTTATATGGGGAAGAATCTCCGGTTGAAGATACCGAGTTTGTCCATATTGAAGATATTGAAAGCCGCAGTAGTCTTTATGATTGGGAAATTGACGCCCATACTCATGCCAATCTATTACAACTGCTTGTCATTAGCGAAGGTCAGGTCAATGTGACGCTTGATGAAGTTGAAAGCCAAGTCAATAGTCCTTGCATTATTTCTATACCAGCAGGCGTGGTGCATGGCTTTCGGTTTTCGCCACAAACAAAAGGGGTGGTTATCAGTGTGTCCAACGACTTTTTAGTCTTGCGTCCCAACCCGGCAGATGCGCAAGCCTTGCAAGAAGCCATGCAGTTTCCTGCAATTGTCGATTTTGCCAAATCCCCGGGGCGTTTTAGAACGGCACATGAAATCACAAATGCCTTATTTTCAGAATTTCGCTGGCCCCAGACCGGGCGATCCATGATGTTTGATGCATTAATCCGCATTTTGTTGCTGCACGTGCGACGCAAAATGATTGTGCCACATGAACGCGACAGAAAGAAAAATTACCGCCGCACGGTTTTCATCCAATTTCGCACCTTGGTCGATGAGTATTATAAACAGAAATGGACAGTGCCAGATTACGCCGCCAACATGGGCGTCACTGAAAGTCGGCTCAATCGAATATGTCTGGCCTTCACCGGAAAACGTGCTTTTGAAGTTATCCAAGACCGCATCATGCTTGAGGCCCAACGCTTCTTGATTTACACCAAAGCCCCTGTTGCCGAAATTGCTTACGACCTTGGTTTTAATGACCCTGCCTATTTTTGCCGTTTCTTCAAAAAGTGCACGGGACAAACGCCAAAGAATTTTCGGGCCGAAAAATCAACTTAACCTGTTCTGATATTCCTTAGAAAATCTTCCACCGCATTTTGTAGCGACCGGGATTGACGAACAACATTTTCACTCGCCTGTCCGACACGCAAAGCAGACTGATCGGTGTTTTCTGCAGATACCAGCACATCTTGAATATGGTTGTTTACCTTTTGTGTACCTTCTGAAGCACTGAGAACACTATTAGCAATTTCAACGGCTGCGCTTGATTGTTCTTTAACCGCGAAAACCGTATTCTCATTTAAGCTATTCATCTCTGATACGAGATGAACAATCTTTCCAATTGCTTCGACAGATGTATCAGTTGCTGTGGTCATCTGTCTGATTTGTGTCGTGATTGTATCGGTTGCTTTTGCGGTTTGATCGGCCAGACTTTTCACTTCAGAGGCGACAACTGCAAAACCTTTACCATGTTCACCTGCACGGGCGGCTTCGATTGTCGCATTTAAGGCCAAAAGGTTCGTTTGCTCTGCAATTTCACCAATTAACCCAACGACTTCAGCCACCTGTTGACCATATTCTGCTAAACTTGAGATTTGTTTATTAGACTCATCCGACGCCGTTAAAGCATGGGCAAAGGTCTTGTGTGAGATATCCATATTTTCTTCAATAGAGCGAATAGACGCTGAAAGCTCTTCAGTCGTGCTCGCCACTATTTCAACATTTTCCTTGGCCGCATCTGAAGCAACAGAAACGCTATTGGCTTCTTGTTTGGTCTCATCAGCCAATTGCTGCATGGTGGCCGCTTCATTTGACAAATTCTCTCCGGCAACCATCACATCTTTCAACAAATGCATGACTTGTTCTTCAAAATCATTTGAAAGCTGGATCAAACTTTGACGACGTTCTTCTTGCGCTTTAGCTTCCTGCTCTTCTTTTTCTTGCTGTAGCCCTTCAACACGCAACGCATTTTGTCTAAATACTTCGGCTGTACGTGTCATGCGCCCAATGGCATCTGCTGAATCATCTTTAATTTCTATATCCAGGTTACCTTCCGATAATGAAACCAAGACGCGCTGTAATTGACTAAGACGACGATTAAGATGCTTGATGGCAAAGAAATAGATCAAGGCAACCGCAACCAAAATACTGACCGCAACAACGACTAAAATGACGTTATTCATTAACGCCCCAATATCTTTTGCCGCCTGTGAAGATGTCGCGACTTCAGTTTCTGCTTTTTTTGCAAGACCTGAAATCACCTTTGAAAGTTCTACAGAGAGAAGCTGGTTTTGCTCACTTAATTCCTGAATGCGGCTTATAATTCCATTTTCTTTTACACGTAAACCCACAATACCTTTTTTCTCATGAAAGAAGCCTTTATATGTGTCTTCCATCGCGCCATAATACTCACGGCGACCCTTTTGGAATGATGAAAGGTCTGAAAGCGCATCAGCAATAGCCATTTTAGCTTGAAAAGCCATGCCTTTTATTTTTCTGATATCTTTCGCTGTTGTAACATATTGCAAAGCAGAAAGAGCGATTTCATTTCCTGCAAAAATTGCATTTAGTCTTAAAACACGTTGGTTTGTCGCCCCAAGTTCTGTGACCTGCTCGCTGTATTCTCTATTATCTTTATTCAGTTTCGCCAAAACTTGATCCAAAAGTTGACGTTCCACATCTGTATCCAGGCTCAACGAGTCCCGAATTTCAGTAGCGTAGTTTTTTGCTGAATTTAAAAGTGTTTCAACTTGCTCATGAAGGGTTTCCTCTTCTTCCAACAGCATGCGGATTTCGTCAACCTGGCTTGTCAACGCATCGAGTTGAATCCCAAGTTGGTCCGTAATCTCTTCATCAACACCTAGAGCGATTAGTTTATTCAAAATACTTTTCGCTTGTGTCAACTCCATGCCGACAACATTCCACATCATCGTCGGATCTTTGGCACCTTTTTGGGTAATCAAAGATAGATTGGACAGAGCGCTATCGACTTTTGCTTTAATATTCATGGCGGACGACATCACAGGAACACGTTCACTCACCACTTCTTCCAAGGCCCCTCTAAATTCTTTAAAGGCGTATAAACTAACGGCTGATGAAACAAAGGTAAGCGAAGCGATTGTTAGAAATGCGGCAATTAATTTTCCACGAATTCCAAAATACATGACTATCTCCAATCCCTGAAAAAGACGCCCGAAATATTTCTTACAATAAAAATTTCGGGCGCTAGTGGTCATGGGCAGGTCTCTAGGGAAGAACCAAAACCCATAATTCAAACAAAAAAATCCTTCTCCCTGCTGCACAAAGCAAAAAGGGCTCAACCTTTAAACTCAAACGAAAGTTCGCTTATTTTTTCTTGTTGCGCATATATTCGATGATGAAATCGCGATATTTCATATCTTCATTCATAATGTGATCAACCAGCCATGTGCGCAGAAAATCATTCACCAGATCAGAGATTTGAAACGGACTTTCCGCAGAACGACGATAAGTCAATTCCACAGTATGTAACCATTCAACAAACATCTTATGTTTAGCAATATGATCCTCCAAACCAGGGAAGTCATACTCGCGCATAAACTCTTCTTCACGGGCAAAATGATATTCGGTATAATTTTCCAAACGTCCAATCAAGCCCAGCAAAAAGCTATCGCTTAAATCAGCATCCGCAAGATCATTAACCAGTGAAAACAGTTCCTGATGATCGTGATCGATGGCATCGTCACCGACACTTAAGGCATTGGTCCAAGTTATATTGGGCATAGCGCACCCCTTTATCCTAGATTACAGCAGGCCCAGTGCCAGCCAAGGAAACAAAATCAACAGAGCGAGACGTACAAAGTCTGACAAAACAAACGGGAGTACACCTTTGAAAATTTCTTGAATGGGTATTTCAGGGGCCACAGATTTCAAGACAAACACGTTCATCCCGACCGGTGGCGTAATCAGACCCAATTCAACCGTGATCACCGAAATAATGCCAAACCAGATGGGATCAAAACCGGCTGCAACAATGACCGGATAGACCACAGGGACTGTCAACAACAGCATGGCAATACTATCCATGACACAGCCCAACAACATGTAGAGAACCAACACAGAAAATAAAATCGCATAAGGCGGCAGGTCCCAACTTACAACCAAGTCGACAAGATCATAAGAAATGCGCGACACAGACAAGAAGTAGCCAAAGATTTCCGCACCGACAATCATGAAGAAAATCATCGCGGCAAGAAAGAGTGTTTCTTCGATAGACTCTTTAAACTGTTTAAACGTCATACCGCGAAAGATCGCAATCACCAGCGCCCCAAGGGCACCCACAGCAGCAGCTTCGGTCGGTGTGAAAAAGCCCCCATAAATACCGCCGATAATCAGGGTGAAAATTCCGCCAAACGGCACAAGTCCCTTAAGGCCGACAATCTTTTCTTTGATGGTGGTTGTCTCACCTTGTTGTGCTAAATCCGGTTTGAGCCAAACTGTCACCGCAATAGCACCACAATAAAGCAGCAAACCAAGAAGACCGGGGATCACCCCTGCAATAAACATTTGACCCACAGATTGCTCTGTAATCAAGGCATACAGCAACAAGGCAATAGAAGGCGGGATCATAATCCCCAGTGTCCCACCAGCCGCCAGTGTGCCGGCAGCCAAAGACGGGGCATAACCATTCTTTTTCATTTCCGGCAAAGCCACCCGGGCCATAGAAGCAGCCGTTGCAAGGGACGAGCCTGAAATTGCGGAAAAGACACCACAAGACGTCACCGCTGCTAAAGCCATACCGCCACGCCAAGACCCGAAAAAGGATTTCGCCCCATTAAACAATTCTGCCGACATCCGTGCTTTGGAGGCAAAGACCCCCATCAGAATAAACATCGGGATCGGACTAAAACTATAATTTGAAAGGGTTTCAATCGGGCCATTTTCCAATAAGGAAACAGCCGGGTCAAAGGCAACAATTGAGGCAAAACCAACAAAGCCTGTTGCAGCCATTGCCAAAGCAATTGGACAGCGAAGGGCAATTAAAACCAACATGCCCGCGATGCAAATATAACCGATTAGAGCGGCACTCATCATTATCTCCCGCTATCCATAAATTGTTGGAGAGCAACCAACACACCGCGCACGGCCAAAACCGCAACAGCAAAAGTCGCAACACCATAGATATATTCCATAGGGATGAGGAGATCCTGAGTCGTTTCCCCACTATCGTGCAGACGCCAAATCGCTTCGTAAAACCGCACCGTCATCCCAAAACCAAGCAAGCCGAAACCCAATGTGTAAATTCCGGCCAAAATTCCCTTCAATCGTTCGCGCATCCCGCCGGTGAACAGGTCAACAATGACCTGTCCACGACGCACGGAATAAGGAAATGCAAACAACACACAAAAGAGCAGGCTGTAACTTACAATCTCCACACCACCATTGAAGGTTATGTCCACACCACCTTGTGTCGCCCCGAAAATTGCACGGGATATAACATCGAGAATAATGGTCACCATCATGACAATGAGAAAAACACCGCTAGCGACATGCATATAGAAAGCAACTTTTTTAGCAGCATCCATAATCGTTCTCATTTGGACACCTCCTTTCAATGACGCTTACTGACAGCTTTTAGAAAGTTCAACCGCACGGGCATATACTTTACGACCCGGTAAGCCTTTTTCTTCCAACTCGG
Organism: Methylocystaceae bacterium; assembly: GCA_013373265.1. Classification (GTDB taxonomy): domain Bacteria; phylum Pseudomonadota; class Alphaproteobacteria; order Rhodospirillales; family Terasakiellaceae; genus Terasakiella. The sequence goes on from JABXIC010000288.1 coordinate 27,789, forward strand.
CCAGATAGGACTCAGTCGCTTTATCCAGAACAGGCTTCCATGCAGGATTGTTGCTGCCGCCTTCAACGGTATAGATAGTGTGACCTGCTTTAATCGCAGCTTCACGACCAATGACATCCATCTTATCAAAGACTTTCGCAGCCGTTTCAGACCAGGCTTTGCCAGAGTTATCGTCAATCACTTTTTTCAGATCGGCTGGTAGGTCTGCATAGACATCTTTGTTCATGGTGATCACGAAAGACAGTGTATACAAGCCACCCACTTCGGTGTGGTTTTTCGCCAGTTCATTCAAACGGAAGGCCACCATGCCTTCATATGGCAAGGCCACACCATCAATCACGCCACGTTGCATGGATTGATAAGATTGAGGAGCCGGCATACCAATGGGTTTCGCGCCCAGTTCTTCAAGCATTTTCGCCACAACGGCTGTGGGGCGACGGATACGCAACCCTTTCAGGTCTTCCGGTGTTTTCACCAGTTTATCAGCCGTGTGAATGTGACCCGGACCATGGGTGAAGAACATAATCGGTTTTGTGTCTTTATATTCGTCCGAGATCAAACCTTCATCATAGAGGCTTTGGATCATACAAGACCCTTGTTTTGCAGAAGAGACCAGCCCCGGCAATTCAACAACTTGCGTTAACGGAAAACGGTTCGCCGTATAACCTTGAACGGTTGCCGTCACATCAGCAATACGGTTTTTAACCGCTTCGTACTGCGCCGGCGGTTTTGCCAAAGTTGCAGACGGATAAATCTGCACTTCGATTTTACCTGCAGAGTCTTCTTTTAGTTTATCAGCCCAGACTTGGAACAGCTCCTTATGAGCACCTGCGACAGCCGGCCAAAAATGTGCAAAACGCAACGTCACGTCTGCGGCTTCGCCTTTTGTGACGGCGCCAAATGCCATCACAGTCGCGATAGCTGTCACGGATAATTTTTTAAGCATTTCAAATGCCTCCCTTATATAAAAAAATTAGTTCGTTCTATTCTTGTGCGCTTAACGCATCTTGCTTTTGGTCTTAGACGAATTCTTCTGTATCAATTTCGGCCTGTGTTGCTGCGTTATAACGCGGCCCAGAAACCGTTTTTTGATTTATTAAAGCATCAAGACGCCTCATTTGTTCTGCACTCAAGTCAACACGTGCAGCCGCAAAATTTTCTTTCATATGCTGAATATTTTTCGTGCCCGGGATTGCAACAATATTTTCGTCCTGTCCCAAAACCCAAGCCAAAGCCAATTGCGCCATGGTGCAGCCGACTTCTTTGGCAATGTCGCCATAAGCAGACAGCAAAGCTTTATTCTTTTCAAAATTCTCACCTTGAAAACGCGGCATGCCCCGACGAATATCCTTTTCTTCAAAAGCATTTGGATCGCTTACGGCACCACACAGGAAACCACGGGCAACCGGGCTAAAGGCCACAAACGTAGCGCCCAAATCACGGCACGTGTTCAACACACTGATTTCCGCATTTCTGGTCCAAAGAGAATATTCCGTTTGCACAGCGGCAATGGGATGTACGCTATGTGCCTTCTTTAACGTATCTGAAGAAACTTCTGATAACCCGATGGTTTGAATCTTACCTTCTTTGACCAAATCAGAAAGCGCGCCGATACTGTCTTCAATCGGGACCTTTTTATCCCAACGATGCAGGTAATAAAGATCAATCACATCCGTCCCCAACCGACGAAGTGAATCTTCACATGTCTTTTTAAGAACCTCAGGACGACCATCAATTTCGCGCACACCGGCATCATTTTTAAACATGCCGCATTTACTGGCGAGCATATATTCAGAACGTCGATGACCAATGGCCTGACACAACAATTCCTCATTGCTACCAAAACCATAAAGGGCGGCTGTGTCCATCATGGTGTAACCCTGATCCAGCGCCTCGTTCAAAAGACGTGAGGCGTCTTCTTTAGATGGCGGTGTCCCATAGGCATGGGACAGGTTCATGCAGCCAAGGCTAACTGGCGATACACTGAACGGACCAAGGTTACGTGAAAACATGATGCTATCCTTATTAATTCTTACTCAATCAGACTATTTGTCCGCGCCGAAACATTGTTCCAGACGATCCAGCGTTTCCATCGCCGGGAAACATTGTGCAATACTGCCATTAGGCTCCCGCCCTTCTTTGATCGCAGAGAAAAATTCACGATCAATCAGTTCAATCCCATTGTTGGAAACCGTCACACCGGAAAGATCGATTTGATTATCTTCACCGTCATACAGGTCGTCATAACGCGCCACATACGTGCCGTTATCACAAATGTAGCGGAAGTACGTGCCCAACGGCCCATCGTTGTTGAAAGACAAAGACAGAGTACAGATCGCACCTGAAGCCGCTTTCAAACCAATCGCCATATCCATCGCGATGCCGAGTTCAGGATGTTTCGGTCCTTGCAAGGCAAATGCATCTGTCGCTTGGCCACCTGTTTGATATTGGAACAGGTCAACCGTATGGCAGGCATGGTGCCACAAAAGGTGATCCGTCCAAGTGCGGGGTTCCCCTTTGGCATTGATATTTTTGCGACGGAAGAAATAGGTTTGAACATCCATCTGTTGGATTTTAATCTCGCCTGCCATCACTTTG
>JABXIC010000201.1 GCA_013373265.1 Methylocystaceae bacterium
GGGAAATAGATGATCAGCACAGCCATCAGGATTTTTGAAGCAATCCCATAGCCCAGCCATAGGGTCAAAATCGGGGCCAAGGCAAAAACAGGGACCGCTTGAGAGAATACGAGAAACGGCAGCATAAAACGCCGTGCAAGCGGGGAGATCATTAAATGAAGGGCGCTTGCAACGCCTAAAATCCCACCAATCAACAGACCGAGCAGGACTTCTAAGATCGTGATTTGGGCATGTTCCAAAAGCAGATCAAAATTAAAAAGAAAAGCCTGCCAGACCCGGATCGGCCCCGGTAAAATATAGGGTGGTACGCCTGTAGCCCAGACGATCAGTTGCCAGACCAAAAGGGCGGCAAGGCAAGCCAGTATGATATCTTTAAAATGCTTCATCTCAGATATGCCTCAATTGATTCATGAGAAATATCTGCGTCTCAAGGGTTTCCGGCGCATCATAGGACCTGATCGGGTCCGTACTTGGCACAGGCTGGGGCTGAAGGTTTTTATCCGTCATAATGAAAATGTGATGACCAAGGCGCGCGGCTTCGCTGGGGTCATGGGTCACCAATAAAACGGTCCGGTCTTCCAGCATTTCAAAAGCGAGTTCCTGCATTTCACTGCGGGTTTTTGCATCGAGTGCGGCAAACGGTTCATCCAGCAAGACAAAAGGGCGATCTTCCATTAAGGCCCGCGCCAAGGCGACCCGTTGGCGCATGCCACCAGAGAGCGCTGCCGGGCGTTTTTTTGAATGTTCAGACAGACCCACACGGGCAATCAAATGTTCAGCGCGATCATGATCCGGCTTTTCCCCGCGCAAGCGTGCACCGAGTAAAACATTATCGTGGATATTGAGCCAGGACAGAAGCAAATCCGATTGCGCCATATAGGCAATGCGCTCTGTAAGGGGCAGCCCATCCCCTGTGGTAATCGATCCTTGAAAGTCCCCGCCGGTATCAAGACCCGCGATTAGGCGCAGTAAGGTGGACTTCCCGACACCAGAGGGACCAAGCAGACATGTCCAAGCATGTGCTTTAACCTTGAATTCCAAATCTGTAAACAAACAGATTGAATCGTGATGGAAGCTGCCTGTAACGCTAACAGAAGGAAGTGCAGGGGAGGTCTTTACCATTTACTTCCTTTAAGGCCCATTTCCCAAAAGCTGGCTTCAAGCTTTGTGGCGGTATGAAACCGTTTGCACAGCGCGGGCATACGCACACTTTTTACAGGATCATCCCCTAAACGCGCCTTGCAAGAATTCTCAATCATCTCTGCCACGGTGAAACATAGGTTCTGATAGTCCTCACTTGAATAGGTATCAATCCATTCCTGATAAGGGGTATCGGCCTGTGCCAATCGTTGTGTCAAAAGACCGATTTCACCATAACCAAAGACGCAGGGCGACAGGGCTGTAATTAAATCCAGAAAATCACCGGATAGACCCGCATCCATGACAAAGCGCGTATAGGTCAGGTTTTCAATCGCTTCTGCAGCACTATAAAGCTGTTCTTCTGAAATGCCTGCTTTTAAACAAGTTTGCACATGAAGCTGCATTTCCTGATTCACCAAAGCATCCACAGTGGCGGCGGCGATTTTCATTTCTTCAAGGCTTTCTGATTTCACAACCGCCATGGCCCATGCCCGGGTAAAATGAACCAGAAAGATATAATCTTGAATGAGATAGCGTTGAAAGGCCTCTGCTGGCAGGGTGCCATCGGCAAGGCCTTTCACAAAATCATGTTCGACATAAGCAGGCCAATCCTGACCTGCCGCTTGTCGCCATGTTGTTAAGACGGGGGAATTATAGAAGGGTTTATTCATGGCCGTGTCACATCAATAGCGATTTTTTCAATGGGATTAAGACCGGTGATCATACCCGAGTCATTCATGAATTTCTCAAATCGAACGTAACGTCCGGCATCAAGGGCCGCAGGGCGCAAAGCAAAACGCGGTAGCGTATCAACCCAGGCACGCGCATTGAGTTCATCTTGAAGCTCTTTTGCTGTGCTGGAAAAGACTGTCCAGCTTTCTTTCGGGTGGTTGACCATATATTGGGTGGCTTCTTCAATTGCGCTGAGGAAGCGTTTGATTTTGTCTTTGTCCATACCATCAGATTTTGCCACATAGATGAGTTCGTCATAAGAAGGCAGGCCTTCTTCTTCCAGATAGAAACATTTCCCTTTTGTGCCTTCAATCTCCATTTGATTGAGTTCAAAGTTACGAAATGCCCCGATGACCGCATCAACTTGTTTGGACATGAGCGATGGGGAGAGAGACCAATTCACATTGATCATTTCAACATCTTTAATATTCAGACCATTGTGATTGAGGACAGCCTCGACAAGGGCCTCTTCCACACCCGCAACGCTATAGCCGACTTTGCGTCCCTTTAAATCTTTGACCGATTTGATCGGGCCGTCTTGTAAAACCAACAAGCAGCTTAGCGGTGTGGCAATCAAAGTGCCGATCCGGACCAAAGGCAAACCTTCATGAATTTGCAAATGCAGTTGTGGCTGATAGGAAACCGCCAGATCTGCTTGACCTGCTGCGACCATTTTAGGGGGATCGGATGGGTTTGCCGGGGCGACGATTTCTACATCTAAACCCGCTGCTTCAAAATAGCCCTTTTCTTTCGCAATGATGATGGGACCATGATCGGGATTTACAAACCAATCCAAAATAATTGTAAATTTATCGGCTGCCTGTGCGGGTATGGATATCAGCAGGGCGCAGGCTAAAAATATAAATCTCATAAGTCTTCCTTAAACGAAAAAAGAGATGAAGATTGATCTGGAAAATCAAGCTTTTGGACGTGCCGATACGCAGAATTAAAGGCTGATTGTACCCTATATTCAGTAGAGAAGTCGGGTACAGTATAGAATGATATCGCAAAAGCCATTTTATATGCGTTCCCTCCGCCGGTCTTAAC
>JABXIC010000269.1 GCA_013373265.1 Methylocystaceae bacterium
ATGGTATCGTTCATACGGTTCAAGCAACGCAAGAACGTTGATTTACCACAGCCGGAAGGGCCGATAAAAGAAGTCACTTTTGATTCAGGTATATCCAAATTAATCCCGAAAAGTGCTTCTTTTTCGCCATATTTAACCCGCACATCTTCTGCTTTGATTTTCACATCTTCTTCAGGAATATGAAAAGAAGTCACAGTTGTATTGGTCATCTCTTTATTGACATGGACATTGTTGTCGATATCAACGGCAGTATCTTTATTCATTGGTTTCATAACTTTCGTTTCCATATTTACCAACGTCTTTCCAATTTTTTGCGCAACATGACCGCCAAGGCATTCATCGTAATGAGGAAGCCGAGCAAGACCATAATAGCAGCAGACGTCTTTTCGACAAAGGCACGTTCCGGGCTATCCGCCCAAAGATAAACTTGAACAGGCAAAACGGTTGCCGGATTAAACGGTGTAGAGGGGACATCTGCAATAAAAGCAACCATGCCTATCATCAACAAAGGTGCCGTTTCCCCCAAAGCTTGCGCCATACCAATAATGGTACCTGTCAAAATACCCGGTAAGGCAAGCGGTAATTGATGATGAAAGACAGCTTGCATCTTAGATGCACCCACGCCAATCGCTGCCTCTTTAATAGAGGGCGGAATGGATTTTAATGCCGCACGCGAAGCAATAATAATTGTCGGTAATGTCATTAAGGCCAAGACAAAACCACCGGCAATAGGGGCAGATCTTGGCATGCCAAACATGTTCAAGAAAATTGCAAGACCAAGAAGACCAAACACAATCGACGGGACGGCCGCCAAGTTATTGATATTCACTTCCACGAGGTAGGTGAACTTATTTTTAGGCGCAAACTCTTCCAAATAAATAGCTGCCATAACACCAGCCGGGAACGAAAGCACCAATGTCACCAGCATGGTTAAAGCAGAACCAACAAGGGCGCCACGAATACCGGCTTGTTCCGGTTCACGAGAATCCCCTGCAACAAAGAAGTTGGTATTAAAACGCGTTTCAACTTTGCCTGCTTTTTCGAATTTTTCGACCCAAGCGATTTCTTTGTCAGAAATAGGTCGTGTATCTTCGGCCTCTTTACGATCAAAAACATCTTTGAGTAACATGTCCACTTCATCGGATGCCATGACCCAAACACTTTTCTTTTGACCGATCAAAGACGGATCATTCAAGACCATATCACGCAATGTGTATGCTGCGTTTGAGCTTATTAAACCGTAAAGAGTCCGTTTATCACGACGGCCTGTCACTTCAGGAAAAGTCTCACGAAGACTTTCTTTTACAAGCTTTGCATAATCCGCATCTTTTAAAGTTTCAATCGCACGGTTGCCATCAGGGTCGATAACGGACTCATCAAAATTAATATCAATTTCAACATAACTTTGCAGGAAACCTGTATAGCCATTTGAAATGATGCTCGTAAACAGCGTCGCCACACAGAGGAAAGCAAAAGCCAGTGCCCCTATACCTAACGCTTTGAAGCGTGTTTCTGCCGCATGACGTTTTTTCAAACGTGCGCCGGCAATTTTCATGGATTCTTTGAGCTCAGTCATATTTCTCTCGGTATTTTGCAACCACCTGAAGGGCGATAACGTTCAAACACAATGTCACACAGAACAAGACCAAACCAAGGGCAAAGGCCGCAAGTGTTTTGGGACTATCAAATTCCTGGTCGCCGACCAGCAACGTCACCATCTGCACTGTCGCTGTTGTAACGGCTTGAAATGGGTTTGCTGTCAAATTGGCTGTCAAACCAGCCCCCATAACAACAATCATCGTTTCACCAATGGCACGCGAGGCAGCCAACATGACGGCCCCAACGATCCCTGGTAAGGCGGCTGGCAGAATAACTTGGGTCACCGTTTCTGATTTCGTCCCACCCAATGCATAAGACCCGTCCCGCAAAGATTGGGGGACAGCCCGGATAACATCATCAGACAATGAAGACACAAACGGGATAATCATGACCCCCATCACCAAACCAACGGCTAAAGCGCTTTCGGAAGACACATCAAGGCCAAAGCGGTCGCCAAGACCACGAATTGTGGGGGCAACAACCAATGCAGCGAAAAAGCCATAAACAACGGTCGGAATGCCTGCAAGGATTTCCAAAATCGGTTTACCAATTCCGCGCACTGCCGGTGTGGCATATTCGGACATGAAGACCGCTGACAAAAGGCCAATCGGTACAGCAACACATAAGGCAATGAAAGAAATCAACAAGGTACCGGCAAAAATTGGGATCGCACCAAAGGATCCTTCACTTGCCACCTGATCTTTACGCAATGCAATTTGCGGGCTCCATTCAAGACCAAAAATAAAATCCGTGAATGGAATTTTGCCAAAAAAGCGGATAGCTTCAAACAAAAGCGAACCAACAATCCCGATGGTTGTCAAAACAGCCACGACAGAGCTGGCCAATAAGACCCAGCGAATGACGGTTTCCACTTGATTGCGGGCTTTTAATTCGGCATTCACCGATTTGCGACCAACAACCAGGCCAATCATTGAAAAGGCGATAATGGCAACAGCCAGACTACCCGTCCCCATGACTTTCAGCTGATTGTAATGTTCCGCAGCTCTTAGCATTTCAGGGTCATCAGAACCACGTCCGATACCGTTAGAAGCCAAAAACTTTATATCGCTTAAAACACGTGCAAAAACAGCACTAGAAGCATCTGGGTCAATGGTTGAAATATCACTTAAGACAAGCGAATTAACGATCTGGGGTTCAAAAACCAACCAGATCAGGCATAAAATGAATGCAGGAATACCGCACCATAAGGATACGTAATAACCGTAATGCCGTGGCAGTGAATGCAATTGGCGAATATCTCCACCAACCGATGTAACCGCACGGGACCGCCCCATATAATAACCGATCAAGGCTAGAAGAAGAACGGTAACTGTGAATATCGTGGTTTGCATGGATTGCTATCACAACTTCTATAATTAACAATAATAAAGAATAAATAAAAAGAAAAAGCGGCGGCTTAAATATACCGCCGCTTCATCAAACAGACTTAGCTGCCAGCACCAAGAGCTTTAACAGCTGCGTGGTATTTAGCACGTTCGTCTTTAGGCATCGGGATCAGACCTTTGTCAGTCAGATAACCTTCGTCGCCCCATGCTTTGTCGTTTGTGAACTCAGCAAGGTACTCAAGCATACCTGGGACTTGTCCGATGTGTGCATTCTTCACGTAGAAGAACAACGGACGAGACAGTGGATAAGAACCATCAGCGATTGCTTCAAACATCGGTGCTTTACCGTCAATTTTTGAACCTTGAACAACGTCAGAGTTTTGATCCAGGAATGAGAAACCAAATACGCCGAAAGCATCAGGGTTAGCATTCAGTTTTTGAATGATCAGGTTGTCATTTTCGCCAGCGTCGATGTAAGCACCGTCTTCACGAATGGAATGACAAATCGCTTTGTATTTCTTTTTGTCAGTTTTTTTGATGGCTTTAATGAAATCATATTTTTTACAGCCGCCTTCAAGACCCAATTCAGCGAAAGCATCACGTGTACCAGAGGTCGGAGGAGGGCCGAGAACTTCGATTTTCACGTCAGGCAAAGACGGATCAATGTCGGACCATTTTTGGTTCGGGTTCGGTACCAGTTTGCCTTCAGCATTAGGAACGTCTTTAGCCAAAGCCAAGAAGATTTGCTTGCGTGTGATGTCGATGTGCTTGCCTTTTTTAGAATTAGCAAGAACGATCCCATCGTAGCCAACTTTAACTTCAGTGATTTTTTCAACACCGTTTTTCGCGCAACGTTCTTCTTCAGACTTTTTAATAGCGCGTGAAGCGTTGGTAATATCAGGGTGTTCTTCGCCAACACCGGCGCAGAACAGTTTGAAACCGCCGCCAGAACCAGTAGATTCGATAACAGGTGTTTTAAAGTTCGTTGTTTTACCGAAAGTTTCAGCAACAGAAGTTGCAAACGGATAAACGGTAGAAGAACCGACGATACGGATTTGATCGCGTGCTTCAGCAGCGCCAGCGGCTACAACGGAAGCGAAAGCTGCGACAACAAGCGTCTTCTTAATGCTCATATGGAGTATCTCCGAAATAAAATGATGTGAAACAATGTTTCAATAAGGGAGACGACCTTCGCCCCCTTGAGTGAGAACACCCTAATTTTTCTCCGATACCATTTTATGACAGAGATATTACAGTTTCATGACACTCGGCTGGATAAGTTAAGATTTTGTTGGTAAAATCGCCGTGAATTTTGACCCGACCCCAACTTTACTTTCGATTTGCAAACGCCCACGATGGCGCATGATAATATGTTTCACAATCGCAAGGCCCAAGCCGGTCCCTCCAAGGGTACGTGAGCGCGCTTTATCTATGCGATAAAACCGTTCTGTTAAACGAGGGATATGGTTTTCATCTATACCTTCGCCATGATCTACAATATCAACCGCTACAGCCGGGACATTTTTATCCGGCATACGCTCTAAAGAGCGAACAGAAACATCCACTGGCGTCCCCGGTTTGCCATATTTAATGGCATTGTCGATCAGGTTTTGGAAAACTTGCGTAATTTGGTCTGCATCACCCTTCACCCAATAGGCTTCTTCACTGCAGTACAGGTTTAACATCATCTCACGTATATCTGCTTTCATATGCAGAATATCCGTTATGTTCTTCAAGATCGCGACAATATTAACGTCATCATTAGGTACCACATGTTCTTGTATTTGCACACGCGACAAGGACAAAAGATCATCAATTAAGCGCGCCATCCGATTGGCTTCCTGAATCATAATATTCAAAAAACGGTCGCGGGCCTCACGGTCATCTTGGGCCGGGCCTTGCAATGTTTCAATAAAACCCATTAATGCAGATAATGGGGAACGCAGCTCATGACTGACATTTGCCACAAAATCAGAATGCATTTCTTCTGTGCGCTTTACCAAAGTCGTATCACGCACTGTGATTGCCACCCCTTCCCCATCACCGATTAAAGCGACATGCAGGCTTAAATGACGTTCTACAGGAGCCGGAAATTTAACCTCTCCCATCCAGGACAGTTTGCTCGCAAAGACCTGTTCGACAGCGTCAATCACATTAGGTTGGCGCATACATTGAACGATATTTCGTCCAACCATAACCCGGCCAAACAAATTCATCGCTGCGGCGTTGGCGTGTTTAACGACACGATCACGATCCAATATTAAAATAGGATCAGCCAAGGCAGCGATAACATCACTAGTGTGATCTATTGACGATTTAACCGTCTGTTCAACAAGATGTTTTTGAACAATCGGTGTCTTTTTTCTAAAAAGCACCACAGGCCTCTTTCAAATAAAGAATAGGGATTTTTTGGCACTATATGACTGAATTACTTCATTTTTGTGACAAGGGGGTTGTTTATTTCCCAAATTCTTCAACAACATGATTCCAAACAAGGGGAATTTTACCCCCTTCGCATGGTTTTGCATATAGGAACCCTTGAACAATATTACAGTTGATTGATTTCAAAAATTCAACTTGTTCCATATTTTCAACCCCTTCAGCGACCACTTTTATATTTAATTCGTGGGCTAAAGAAACAATAGCAGAAACAATGGCAGCGTCATCATTATCCCTTGTTAAATCACGTATAAAGCTGCGATCAATTTTAAGTGTATCAACCGGGAATCTTTTTAAATAGCTTAAGGAAGAATATCCGGTTCCGAAGTCATCAATAGAAATTTTCAGACCCATTTCTTTAATGGCATTCAAAATGTTTATGGCACCTTCCACATCTTCAACCATCATGTTTTCCGTTACTTCCAGTTCCAACTGGTTAGGTGAAACACGGTTATCTTCAAGGGCCTCCTGAATATTGGCAAGCAGGTTCTGGTCTCTAAACTGTTGCGCCGATAAGTTGATCGCTATTGTACCAAAGTCAAACTGCATATCGCACCACATGCGCGCTTGCACACAGGCACTTTGAATAATCGACGTGCCTAATTTGATAATCAACCCGTTTTCTTCTGCAACGGGGATAAATTCAACGGGGGAAATAGCCTTACCATAATCATCAAACCAACGAGCAAGCGCTTCTACCCCAACAGGTGTGCCTGTGCGACTATCGATTTTCAATTGATAGTGTGGGACAACCAAGTTTCTATTTAAAGCGATACGTAATTGGTTAGCCAACGACATTTTGTTGACCGCATTTTCATTCATGGAAAAATCAAAGAACTGATAATTATTGCGCCCTTTTTCTTTTGCTTGATACATCGCAACATCTGCATGGCGCATCAAATCTTCACTGCTGTCTCCATCCAATGGGTAAACTGAAATACCTACACTGGCAGAAACAAACAATTCATGCCCTTCAAAGAAATAAGGGGCACCAACGGACTTCACAATGCGTGAGGCAACCATTTCAATATCTTCATTTGAAACAATATCCGTCAAAATAACGGTAAACTCATCACCGGAAAGGCGCGCAACAGTATCAATTTCACGCATGCTATGTTGTAAGCGTCTGGAAACTTCTTTTAAAAGAAGGTCTCCCATCCTATGACCAAAGGAATCATTAATCTGTTTAAAACGGTCCAAATCCACAAAAAGAACTGCCATATGTTCTTTTTCCCGTTTTGCCCGGGCAAGTGCGCTATAAAGCCTATCCTGAAACAAGACCCGATTAGGCAAGCCTGTTAAGGGATCGAAATGGGCTAATTGTTCTAACTTGTTTTCATTTTCTTTTTGGCCCGTGATATCAGAAAAAACCGCAACGTAATTTACCAATCGCCCGCTTTCATTGCGTGCTGCGCTGATAGACAGCATTTTGGGAAACTCTTCGCCATTTTTACGACGATCCCATATTTCCCCACGCCAAATCCCACGTTCCTGCAATTCCTGCCACATATCTTCATAGAATGCTTGTGAATGACGGCCTGATTTCATCATACGGGGGTTCTGTCCAATGACGTCTTCACGGTTGTAACCTGTAATATCAGTAAAGGCTGTATTCACATCAATGATCAGGCCTTTTTCATCCGTAATCATAATGGCTTCTGCTGTACTGTCGAACACCTTGGAAGAAAGTCTTAAGCGACGTTCCGCCAATCGACGTTCCGTTATGTCTTGACCCTGACAAACGCCACCAATCACTTTTTGAGAAGTATCTCTAATTGGCGTTAAGTTCCAAATGATATAACGCACCCTGCCCTTCAATGAGATGCGTGTTTCTAGAGATGATGTCGCAATGCCTTTGAAAGAATCCTCATAAGCTTTTTTCGCAACAGGATTTTTTTGTCGTTTTAAGACATCATCCATGTTTGAGACAGTTTTCAGATTCATACCCAACACATCTTCAACGGCCTTATTAAATAGACTGATTTTACGTTTCTCATCCCAAGCAATAATGGGAGAATTTGCCGAACCGACAAGATCAGCAATATATTTTCCCTGTTCAGATAAATGCGTCACCATATTGGAAACGACTGCACCCACTTCGTTAAATTCATATATCGGACCAGGTTGATAGAAAATATCACGTTGGCCATCTTTAACCCCACTCAAATAGGTCAGCAGTCTATTTAAAGACTTCTGCGTGAGCGTACGAAGTAAGAAAGTCAAGACGATTGCAACGATCAGAACAAATTGCACACCGAGAATGGCCGATTTTCTAAAATCTTCTTCCCACGACTCCTCACCTTGCGCGATCGCTACTGTCAGTAAATAAATACCCTTTGGCCCCAAATGAATGCGTAATGGGCGCATATCCGCACTAAAAATATTATCTATGGTTGAAAAAACTGGAGCTGAGGTTTTGAGGGCTTCATCGACAACAACCTGCACGCCTTCTTCCAAAGAGACCGATGAAGCCAATACATCCCCTGCATAAATTAAATAATGTGCGGACGCCCCACTTGCAACTCGCATATGATTCAATAAAGGAGAATTTTCTTTAAGATATATTCCAGCTTTGAGCCCTCGAAAAAAGATTTCGCCATTTGGCCCGGTTTGGCGTATGGAAAATTGATACACCAACGACAGACCTTTTGACGTTTCTTCAAAAACCCATTGGTTGTTCTTTAATATGAGTTTCCTTGAGATGTCCGTAAAATCACCATATGATTCGACAAGCTGATAATCATCATCATTGGTCTTGATATAGCTAACAGCATAATTCCATATCATCTTATCCATTAAAATTTTGTTGAGTATCTTCTTCTCAACATCATTATTGGCAACGAAAGCGCTTTCAAGCGCACGTTTACTTTCTTCAAGCCTATGGATGAAATCCTGCTGGGCAAGCTCATGTGTGCGTTTAAGTTGTTCTAATTGAAAGACTTGCAGTGCTTCTTCTGTGTCCCTGTATGTCGACCATAGTAAAAAGGTGCTGACAGCGAGCAGAGCACTTAAAAAAAAGAACAAAACAACCGGGGTAAACCGGAATGACATACACAGACCCTTTCACAATAATAATCTATAAGCTACACTGATCGTCCCTTTACGCCAAGTAACACCTTCGTATATTTACCAAATATTTTACGCTTCATCCAGAACCTGGGATTGTTTTTTATTAATGAACAAAAATAAAAATTCTTCTGCAAAATCTGATCTAGAAAATTATATTCATACTCAGGAACTAGACAGGTTTAAAAAGCTTGAAACTCTCGCCAACATTGGTTGCCTTGAATGGAATCTAGAAACGGGTGATCTTTGGTGGTCAGATCAAATCAATACAATCTTCAAAATCAGAGCAAACAACGTCACCCCCTCTTTTCAAGAGTTCATCGGCTATATTCATCCTGATGATCAGATCAATGTTCAAAAAGCATTTGAAAAAGCTGCTTCGCACCCTGAAGAGATAAAGCACCATGCCCGCGCCATAACGGCTAATGGTGAAGAAACCTCCATACTTCTTGGCCTACAATTGCAAGCCGACAAAAATATGATTGTCGGGTACCTGCAAGACACCAACGAGCTTACAAAAGAACGGGCATCTCTCTTAGAAACATTAGCTAAATATCGTGCAATTATGGCAAGCGCTGGTGATGCTATCATCTTAATGACGATGAACGGGCAAATCCTTGAAGGCAATGCGAGGGCCGCAGAAGTGCTTCAAGTTCCGCAAGATCAAGTCAAGACGTTAAGCGTTGATGACATCCATAAAAAGGATGAACTTGAAGCCATGTTGGCACATTATCAAAGCATGCTTTGGGGGCAGAATGATCAGGTTGAAGGCACCATTATTGGCAGACAAGGTCGCATCACTTCAATGAAAATATCAGGCCGCCCGATTGAAATTGGTACTGAGCAAATGATTGTTGTTATTATGCACGACATTACCGAACAAAAACAGGCTCAAGTTGCCCTCAAACGAAGTGAAAGACGATATCGCAGCCTGGTGGACGAGGCACGGGAAGGTATTTTGCTCCTGAATACCAAAGGGAAAATTTTAGCGGCCAACCCGAAAATATGTGAAGCGACAGGTATAAAACAATCCATTTTGCTGTCTAAAAACTTCAACGATATCGCCGATTTTGACCTTGATGTGAGTCCGATAGAACTGATCAGTAAATCGACACGTCAATCTTTGCATATGGAAGGTTACATAAACCATATAAATGGCGATATTTCCCCCACCGGTTTTAACATCGCACGTTATAAAGAACTGGGCAAAGAAAGGTATATTGTCACCGCTTATGACTTGTCCCATGTCCGTGCGGGTGAAGAAGACCGTCTTTTACTGCAAAAACAGCTTTTTCAAGCACAAAAACAAGAACAACTGGGTCAATTGGCTGGTAGTCTTGCCCATGATTTTAATAATTTACTATCCCCGATCCTGCTGGTCAGTGATGCCTTGATCGAAGATGCAGCAGACGACTCTTTTTTAAAGAAAAACCTGATCAATATAAATTTGGCAGCCCAACGGGCAAGACGATTGATCGCACGTATTCTAGACTACAACAGGCCGGAACAAAGTGAACCTGTACGCATTGATTTAAAACATGAACTCAATGAAACCTTGCAATTGTTGCGCTCTTCTGTGCCTCATACAATCCTCATAAAAGATAATTACAGTAAAGGTAAATATAACTGCCTTGTTGACCCCGACCAATTTCATCAAGTCATTATGAACGTCGGTACCAATGCGGCACATGCCATTGGTGAAGAAAACGGTGTCATTAAATTTGAGATGTCTATTGTTGAAATCACAGAAGACTCCCCCTTTATTGCACAATATGAAATCCCGGAAGACCGCTACGCTAAAATCAGCGTAAGTGACACCGGATGCGGTATCCCCCCTGAATATATTTCAGAAATTTTTGAACCCTTCTTTACGACAAAATCTCAGACGGAAGGTTCCGGTTTAGGGCTCAGTGTCGTCCTGCGGATTGTTAACAACCACGGGGGTTTCATTGAAGCACATAACATAGAAAATAGCGGTGCCTGTATCAATATATACCTGCCCTTACTATCAACTGAGTAAAGCAATGAACATTCTAATTGTAGATGACGATGAACTGGTCCGTGACGCGCTTCAAATGGTGTTGGAACGCAATGATTACACAACGGTTGTGGCAACTTCTGCCGCACAAGCACTTGAGCTATTTACCATTCATACATTCGATGCGGTACTCACTGATTTGGTCATGCCCAATATGGACGGGGTCGCCTTTATCAAGACCTTGCGTGAAATATCCCTGACCTGCCCGATCATCAGCCTAACAGGGGGTGCAAGAGCAGGCCAAAACAACATGTCACAACGTGCCTTGGATGCAGGGGCAAATATGAATTTGCAAAAGCCTGTCACAAAAAACGAATTACTGACCGCGCTGGCACGTCTTCTTAAGCTTTAAAACCTTTGCGCAAAGCCAAACCAACAGCTTGTGTCCGGCTAGACACATTCAGTTTTCTAAAGACCCCCTTTAAATGAGCACGCACCGTCACTTCTTGTAGGTCAAGGATATTAGCGATAACTTTATTTGAATGACCTTCGACAAGATGCTTAAGCACTTCTCTTTCGCGGGTGGTGAGTTCTTCAAAAAGACTGTCATCACTGGTATCTTCAAGATCTTCTTCCGGTTCGGTTGAACAAATAACCGACGGGATATATTTTTCTCCATTCAACACAAGGTTAATGGCATTGATCATGGCTTGACCACCAAGTGTCTTTGGAATGAAACCAAAGGCGCCATTTTCAATACACGTCAGCACATCTGCACGACGATAGGCCCCAGACATCACGACAACGGGTTGCCCTTTTGCTATTTCAACGATCCTCTGGACACTGCTCATGCCCGTGCCACCTGGCATTTTAAGATCAAGTAAAATCAAATCGTATTTAGCGTTTGCTGCCAAAAGTGTTTCTGTTTCAGACAGTGTTTCAGCTTCAAACACTTCGATTCCGGGTTGAAGCTTTTCGAAAATAAGCTTTATACCTTCTCTGAAAAGACCGTGGTCATCGGCCAACAGAAATCTCATTTAGTTCATCCTTGTTCTGTCAGACCTGAAGCAAAAACTCTGCAATTCTAAACCTTTAAAAAGTTCAGCTCAACATCTGAAAAATCTAAATTCTGTATACGTGGGATTTCCCCAAGCGTTGTGACGGCGCCAAATCCTTCGATGGATTTTTTGTTTCTGGGGTTTAACTCCCCATTTAATATAATACCTTTAATCCTTATTCCTTCATCCCTCAAGGCTTTTAACGTTAGTAAAGTATGATTAATTGTACCCAATCCACTTCTGGCAACCACGATCACTTCACAATCCAGTTTTTTAATCAGATCAATCATCAGGTGCTTGTCATTAATCGGCACAAATACTCCCCCGGCCCCTTCTATAATCAACGGCCCGTCCACATCAGGCATGATGATGTTATCCAGATCAATACGGACCCCATCAATCTCAGCCGCATCATGAGGCGATAAAGGTTCACGCAATTCATAGGCGCAGGGTAAAATCTTACTGTCAGGGGCACCACTCATCCTTTGAACCGTGTCCTTGTCTTCAATATCAATGATCCCGCTTTGAATAGGCTTCCAATAATAAGCGTTCAGTTTTTTGACAAGCAACGCAGAAACAACCGTTTTTCCCACATCCGTATCTGTGCCTGTCACAAAATAGCGTTTCATTTATCTTTTTCCCGCACGATTTCGCCTAAGAGTATTTCATATGTCATGGTGCATCCTTGTTCATCTGAACCCAATGCCTTTAACATCTTGCGCAACGCACCTGCACTGAGCGGCCTATAACCGCTTTGTGGCACTTGTGCCCCAATGGTTTTTAAGGCTTTCAGAAAAGCAAACCCATCCCTATAGTTTTGTGTTTTATGATGACTTGTAAAATCTACCCGACACCCGTCAAAAACATATGAGTTTAGCTCAGACACACTTGGATAACGATGCAAACCAACAGGCTGTTCATATGCTTCAAACAATTGGCGCCATTCAATAAATGTATCTGGCCCTAATGTTGTAAAAATTAACCGCCCTTCAGGGTTCAACAATTCACTTAAATGATGCAAACTTCCCGACAGGTCATAAAACCACTGAAAGGCCAAACTACTTACGATGAGATCGTAGTGTTCATGGACTGTTGGCTTTTCACCATCCATCACCTGAAAAGTTATATTTTTCCCTACTGGAAATCGTGCTTTACACTGGTCCAGCATTTCAGCGGATAAATCCGTTATTAGCCAATCGGCAGCGGGAAAGAGACGATAGACTTTTTCACTTAAAAACCCGGTGCCGCAGCCAATTTCAAGACAATGACCAACACTCTTCAGGTTTAACCCTTCAATATAACCAATCAGCAACTCCGCCGCCCATTGTTGCACAGGGGCTTCGCGATCATAGGTCTTTGATGCCTTACCGAATGTTTGCTTGATGTGGCTTTTGTTCACGAAAATTGATCCATAAATCCAAGGATATGTTGGGCAACCGATTGAGAGGCATTCAACGGCAGTAAATGTGTGCCCTCCTTATACCAGATCACATTATCTTCGAAAGAGTCTTTGCTTAATTTTTCAGGGACGATCAAATCGTTTTGAGAAGACAGCGCCATCTTCGGGATGTCTAACGCCTGATAAGCTTGGCGGACATCCCACGACTTTAAATCTTCCAGTCCTTTTAACAAGGCAACCGTATCGGCATTCTCCTTTAACAGAGGATCACACATGCCGCTATTTTTCATAAACTCTTCCCAAACGGCCTTGGGGTTCTTTTCAAACTGGCGACACATACGCGTAAGCATGCGTTCAGCCACCCCATTGACCCAATCCTCACATGCACAAAAACGCGTAAACCCATTAATACTGATCAGCCCTTCTATGGTCTTGGCATGTTGTAAAGTCCAAGCCAGCCCCATAGAATGAGTAACATAAATTGCATTTTGCGGCATATCTGTAGATGCCTGCCCAAAGAAACCCAAGTCAATGAAGTGAACATTTTCATATGGCAAATGGACACAGACATCTTTCCAAATGGAAGCATCAAAGCCCCAGCCATGAACAAAAACAAGATCACGCATTATTGATGCGCCTTACAACGTCACACAAGCTATCAATATCATAATCAGAATGAGCGGCACTTAATGCAAAACGAATGCGGCTGGTTCCTTTTGGTACGGTCGGTGGGCGAATGGCAATCCCTAACACGCCTTTATGATCTAGCTGTTGGGCGACCCGTAAGGTCTTTGCTTCATCTCCAATGATTAATGGAATAATTTGGGTTGATGAC
Source organism: Methylocystaceae bacterium (assembly GCA_013373265.1). GTDB lineage: Bacteria > Pseudomonadota > Alphaproteobacteria > Rhodospirillales > Terasakiellaceae > Terasakiella. The sequence continues at coordinate 13,721 of JABXIC010000269.1, forward strand.
TCCCCCACATCAAACCCGGCAGAAACAAAAGATTGGCGAACCGTATCGGCATTATTCAACAAGCGCTGTCGCTCTTCTGCCAAAGTTGGGACCAATTCTATTGCAGCATCCATTGCACCTAACACTGCAGGCGGTAAAGATGTGGAATAAATCAAACCATTACAGCGATTGACCAAATAATCTTTCACGGCTTTGGAGCAAACAAGATAGGCCCCAAAACCGCCAAGCGCCTTGGAAAATGTTCCCATCTTAAAAGCCACGTTTTTACCGGCACAAAGGCCAAACCCTTTTTGCCCAAGCACACCTGTCGCATGGGCTTCATCCACAAACAATTGAGCGCCATAGGTATCGGCCAAAGCAATCAACGCATCAATATCACTTTGATCCCCATCCATGCTGAAGACGCTTTCAGTCAAAATAAAGCGATGACCTTTTTTATCCCTGTTTTTTATCAACAGTTCTTCAAGATGGTTCAGGTCATTATGACGATATCTGATTTGACGAATGCCCGCTGCTTTCAACCCGTGATGCATACTGGCATGGTTCAAACGATCACAAAAGACCAACGGTTGTGCACCCAAGACGTCTTTATCCAGCAAGGCAGACAAAATCGCAGAATTGGCTTGAAAGCCCGAATTAAAGATTAATGCAGCCTCGCCGCCTTTTGCCGCACATAACCTGTTTTCAACAGCTTCATGCAAGCCCATGGACCCACAGACGAGACGTGAGGCCATCGACCCCGCGCCCCAATTTTGCGCCCAATGACAGGCCCGTTCAATCAACAAGGGATGTTGTGCCAAGCCCATATAATTATTGGATGAAAAATTAATCATTTCACGCCCATTAACCATGGTGCGCCCATATTTGCTGGGGCCGACACTGCGCAAGCGTCGGCGCAGCCCTTGTTCTTCAAGCCCGGCAACAAATTGTGTTAAAGTGTTTTCAAAATCTAATGTCATGATACAAAATCGTTTAACAAGGCCATAAACTCATGTGGTTTTTCTGCATGTACCCAATGGCCTGCATCTTCAATCGTTTTAAAAGTGACTTGCGGAAACAGGTGGCGGATCAATTGATGATGGCTGCTTTGGATATAATCTGATTTTGCCCCATTTATAAACATTGTTTCCCCTGTATAGCGCGTATCTGGTCTTATGGCCGGAACACCGCCAATGGTTTCCATTTCGCGCCCTAATGTTTCCAAATTAACCTGCCAACGCAGACCATCAGGCGTATTTTCAAGATTACCTAACAAAAAAGCACGCACAGCCGGACTTTCAATCACATCGGCAATGAGCGGATCAACTTCACTGCGCCGTGATACCTTTGATAAATCCACAGATCGCAGCTTATCAACAAAAGCCCTGAATTCCATACGCGGATATTTCACAGGCGCAATATCGGCGATTACCAGCTTTTCAACATAGTCAGGTGCCTTTAATGCCAATGTCATGGCGACCTTCCCCCCCATGGAATGTCCCACAATTACAGCCTTTTTCAGACCGCGCTGATCAAGGAATTCGACCATATCTTGTGCCATTTCTGTATATGACATGGTGTCTGTCCAAGGTGAAGACCCGTGATTTCTGAGATCAACCGTCAAGATACGATGACTGCGCGCCATTTGCTTGGCAATGGAATTCCAGTTTTTTGCCGCCCCGAACAAACCATGCAAAATAACAATGGGGGTGCCTTCGCCGATATCTTGAAATGCCAATTCCATTTTTGGATTTACCTTGTTTCTCTTACAGTCCTGTCCTATTAAAACATACAAATTCAAACGCCAACCACTTCTTTTTTAAGGACTTGCGTCATGTGTTCTAAAACAGATACTCCTGAAGATATCGTCAATGCGCTAAAATACAATAGCGACGGCCTCATTCCCGCTATTGCGCAACAACATGACAGCGGCGAAATTCTGATGATGGCCTGGATGAATAAAGAAGCTGTTGCTGAAACCCTAACGACCGGGCTCGTTTGTTATTATTCCCGCTCCCGCGAAAAACTATGGCGCAAAGGGGAAACATCCGGTCAACAACAAGAATTGATTGATTTTAGAACCGACTGCGATTTAGACACGGTTTTGGTGAAAGTCAATCAAACGGGCGTGGCTTGCCACACCGGACGGCGCAGCTGTTTTTCATGGGCGGCACGCGATGGTAAAATCGAAGCCGTTGAAAAAGTGATCATTTCACCGGATGAATTATACAAAAAATAGTTCTTCACCGCCTCATGCGTCGAGAGGCAGGTTCGACCGTTAAATAGAAGGCTCTGTCGCCTTCTGTGCGGCCGTGCCATTCCACCGGGGCCTCATAGGCGCTACCGCGAAACAACGCCACCCCATAAGGCGCAAATGACTTTTCGTCCGTGTCTTTGGGTTGGCGAAAAGATATATTCTGCCCCCGGTAGGTAATGATCATTTTCAAACCAGCCGGGTCACTTTGAAAGTCCGTTGGCAGCTCTGTGCAAAGTTTAAACAGATAATCACGCGAATGGGCCTGCCCCATCAAAATACGCACCCAGTTTGCAATATCATTGACCAAGAATTTACGGCGTAATTCTTCCTCTTCAGAGGATTGAAATAGACGCTTGTTAAATTCATTGCGCATACGACTTTGCGCACAGATAAATTCTTGCGGATTAAAAAAGTCATCCCCGGCTTGATCTAGAAAGGTTTCAATCGCCCGAATAGGTCTGCGTCGCAACACAACACCGTTAACTTCTGGGGCATGAATGGCATTCCATTGGGTATCATTTTTACAATCAATCACCATACGCTTAATCGGCTGGCGTCCCCCACCAGCAGTGCGTCTGTTTTGCATGGTCAGGGGTGAAACAACAGTGGGTCTCAGTGTCATGGGTTTCCCTTTTTGATATCCCGAATAAGAAAACGTGCCGGATGCAAGGCTTCCCGAATAGATGTTTCCACTGGAAATGGGCGACCAGATATATAGGCACACAAAATTTCTGCAAGCAATGGGGCTGTTTGCACACCGCGTGCACCAAGACCACACAACACATATAATCCATCAACATACTGTGCCGGAGCAAACCGTTTGGCGCGGGGCCCGTGTTTTAAACGGTGATATTCTTCGACATACCAGTCTTGCGAAAATACAGGCCCCACAATCGGGTGATGGTCCGGTGACATGGCCCGAATAGAAGCGCGCCCATCCATAATGTCCAAACTTTCTTCACCCAGAAGAATGGAAAGTTTCTGACGATTTTCAGCATGGCTACTTTCTAAAATATCTTTGTATCCATGATCCGTAAAATCGTTCCAATGTTCAAAACTTGCACCAACAATGTGGGTGCCATCCTTGGCGGGCAGCATATATCCCCCATAAGAAACCGCATGTTTCATCCCTGCGGTCTTGTCCCCCACTGCCATATAACTCACTTGCCCACGACGCCCCCTTAAAGGTAGGTCAAAATGTTCAACAAACTGTGACGTTTCCCCCGCCATTGCCAACACAACGCCATCAGTTTCAAAAACATCCCCATTTTGTGTTTTCAGGACCCAACCGTCTCCCTCACGTTCAATTTGCCTAATTTCTTGCTCGTATTGAACATTTAAGCCCGCTGCAACAGCCTGACACAGTTTAGAAGGTTCAATACACCCGGCATGTGCATACCACAATCCCCCGCGCGGCATTTCCAGCCCTACGCGTTTTGTTGCTTCTTGCGCATCGATATATTCAACCTCTGCCTCAGGCAGGATATGGCGCGCCACCATGGTTTTATGTCGGGCTTCATCAGCTTCATTTTTGGACATGCTGAACAAGCCACGTGCGCCCATCCACGGGGTTTGTGTCAACTGGTCATAGAAACGCAGCGCATGCAGATAAGCCACCGTATTAAATCGCCCTACCCCTTTTTGATTTAACACAATATGTGGTTTTACAATCCCGATCCGGTTACCTGAGCCTTCACTTCCAGCTTGAGCGGCCCTTTCAAAAACTGTGACCTCAAAACCATCCTCTTGCAAACGACGTGCGGCTACACAACCCGCGACACCTGCGCCGATCACGGCAATTTTCTTCATTTTCTTTTGATGATGTACAGGACGTGCAAACCATGGATGAATGGACCGTGCAACAGGAGCATCATAGGTGCCAACAAGACATTCCCGCTTATGCCCAAAACCTTGGCGCTTTGACATGGAAAACCCCACGTCTATAAGACCGCGACGTACATGCCCCGCAGCTGTAAAAGTTGCCAGTCTGGTGCCCCGTTGCGATAACCTCGCGACTTGTTGGAAGACTTCTTTGCGCCACATTTGAGGGTTTTTCGACGGCGCAAAACCGTCCAGATACCAAGCATCCATACAGCCATCGACTTCGGGGAGCATTTCTGCAGCTTCCCCAAACAACAGAGTCAAACTCACTTGACCATCTTCAAACACCAAATGATGAAAACCACCCTGACGATAAGGATAATTTAAAATTAATTGCGCACTAAAGTCGCTTAAGTCAGTAAAGTGACTGTATGTCTCTTGCAGATCATCGGGCGTAAGTGGAAATGCTTCCACTGCCACATAATGCAAGCGACAGTTTGATTGGCTTTCTTTTAGCGCCTGCCAAGTAAGCAAAAAGTTTAGCCCTGTCCCAAAGCCCGTTTCGCCGATATTAAAGCGATCTTTGTCTTTAAAAAGTTCAGGCAGGTCACAGCCTTGTAAAAAGACATATCTGGATTCTGCCACACCGTCATCTTTAGAAAAATAAACATCGCCGAAACGCCCAGATACAGGTGTTTTACCGTCTTTAAATTCTAATTGCGGTGATGCAAGATCACACATGCCCTACTCTTTCAAATGTCAGCCATATTGATTTCGATTGTGGGAAATCTTTATGCCGCAACATTTGATTTATCAAGGACTAAAGTTTAATTGCCTCTGTTATTCCGTAACGAAAAAAACAAAGCCGCTGATATAACAGGCCACAGCGGCGATGGTAATGAGAACGGCCCCAATAACATTTTTCTTTTGAGTTGATAACATATACGTCTTCCTATCCCTTACATTTGCCCTAAATTATCATCTTCAATTTCAACCGATCTATATCGGTATTGCATGGCGATCATTATTCCTTTTAAAGGGCGCAAAATCAAATAAGACCCAAGGGTAATAACGGGGACCGCCACAACCACATGAACCCACATTTCAGGTTCATATTTAAATTCAATCACCAAAGCGATAGCCAACGCCAAAATGCCGATAAAAAAGGTTGCCGCAACAGCCGGCCCATCGCCTGCGTCATGTGCTTTAAAGCTCAATCCACAAACGGGACATTCGTCACGCACCTTTAAACTAAAACCAAAAATACGGCCTTTGCCACATTTCGGACACCGGCACAGCAGACCTGACCAGAGATGACCGATCAGGGTCCTGCTATCCGGTTTTACTGTGCGAAGAAAGCGGAGTTGCCCCACCAGTACACCCAACAAAAGAGGAAAATCCAAACGACATCGACAAAATGCCAATACCATGATGCGGATAACAAACCGATATGTTGTTTTGAAGTAAAGTCACCCTTTTTCAAACGCAACGCACAAACAGCCAAGGCAACAACACCCACAAACACGTGAAAACCATGAAAGCCTGTCGCCATATAAAAAACAGAAGAATAAATACCGTCTGTAAAGCCAAAGGCCGCTTCCCCATATTCATGTACTTGTAAGCCGAGGAAGATGGCCCCTAAGATGACAGCGCCGACCACACCTTTTATGGCGCGCGAGCGATCTTCTTTTAACAGACCTTTATGGCCCCATTCCAATACAAAACCTGATGTGATCAGGATCAGCGTATTTATAAACGGCAAGCCCCATGTACCCATGGGTTCAATACCTTCCGGCGGCCAGACTTCACCCGCAGGTGAATGACCAAGGCTGGCGTTAAAAAACGCCCAAAACCAAGCCACAAAGAACATCACCTCGGACACGATAAACAGGAAAACACCAAACTTAAGCCCAAACTGGACTTGGGTGGTATGTGCTTTTTCTGTCTGTGCTTCTTTGATGATGTCACGCCACCACACATACATGGTGTAAAGAATAAGGGCCAGGCCCGCAAACATATAGATCGGTGTTCCACCCTTCATATATGTGATGGCACCAATGGCCATAACCACGGCTGCAACGGATCCCAATAACGGCCAAGGGCTTGGATCAACGAGGTGGTAAGGATGTTTTTTTGTCTCTGAAGACATGAATTGACCTCCAATTATTAACTATCGGATTTCGCCCGATAGAATGTATAGGACAACGTAATTGTTCTAACTTCTTGCGTATTGGGATCTTCTAAAATCTCAGGATCAACAAAAAACGATACGGGCATATCCGCTGTTTCCCCGGCAGCAAGCGTCTGTTCACTAAAGCAGAAACACTCTACTTTATTAAAATAAGGCGCTGCTTTTAAGGGGGTAACATTAAATATTGCCGTACCGGTTACTGTCTCTTTTCCATCATTTTCTGCCGAGTATGTTGCCAAGGCCGTTTCCCCCAAATGAACTTCCATTTCATGTTCATAAGGTTTGAACTTCCAATCCAAGGATGAATTGACGTCCGCGTTAAAACGGACTTTGATCTTGCGTTGGCTCATGGCTGTGGTGGGGCCACTTTCAGTGATCTGAGGTGTGCCCCCATAACCCGTGACCTGACAGAAAATCCGATACAAAGGCACAGACGCATAAGCAAGCGCGACCATCGAGAAGACAATCCCAACAACGGCAAGTCCAATTGTACGATTGCGTTTGCTTTGCGTTGTGTTGCTCATTATTCAGCAGCCTCCGGTTTGGCATCAAATTGCGGCGGTTCACTAAAGCTGTGGAACGGTGGCGGTGAAGAAACCGTCCATTCCAACGTTTTTGCGCCTTCACCCCAAGGATTGGCCGCTGCCTTTTCCCCGGCTGTAAAAGTTCTGTAGATGACAAACAAGAAGATCAACGTCCCAAAACCGGCAATCGCTGCACCGATACTGCTGACCATATTCCAACCTGCATACACATCAGGATAATCAGGAATACGGCGCGGCATACCAGCTAGACCTAAGAAATGCTGCGGGAAGAACAAGATATTCACCCCGATAAAGGTCACCCAGAAGTGCAGTTTCCCAAGGGCTTCAGGATATTGACGCCCTGACATTTTACCAATCCAGTAATAGAACCCGGCAAACATGCTAAAGACAGCCCCAAGAGAAAGCACATAATGGAAATGCGCCACCACGTAATAGGTATCATGCATCATGATATCCATCCCGGCATTCGCCAAGACCACACCAGTCACGCCACCAACGGTAAACAGGAAGATAAAACCAATAGCAAATAACATCGGTGTTTCAAAGGTGATTGACCCACCCCACATTGTTGCAATCCATGAAAAGATTTTGATCCCCGTCGGCACCGCAATCAGCATGGTGGCTAACAAGAAGTAAGCCCGCGTATCAACCCCAAGCCCGACCGTATACATATGGTGGGCCCAAACGATATAACCGACGGCACCGATGGACACCATCGCATAAGCCATACCCAGATAACCAAACACGGGTTTGCGTGAAAAGGTCGATATGATGTGACTGATAATGCCAAAGGCCGGCAAAATCATAATGTAAACTTCCGGATGTCCGAAGAACCAGAAAAGGTGCTGCCACAAGATGGGATCGCCACCGCCTTCAGGGGCAAAGAAACTTGTTCCAAAGTTACGATCTGTCAGCAACATGGTCAAAGCCCCTGCCAAGACCGGCAGTGCCGTCACCAGCAAGAAAGCTGTCACCAAAACGGACCAGACAAACAACGGCATTTTATGAAACGTCATACCCGGTGCGCGCATATTCACAATAGTTGTGATGAAATTAATCGCACCCAAGATAGACGAGGCCCCGGCAAGATGCAGGGCAAGAATAGCATAATCAACGGATGCACTATCATGAAAAAGACTGTTGCTCAACGGTGGATACATGGTCCATCCGGTACCGGCCCCACCCCCAATGAAAACAGATAAAATCAACATCACAGTTGCTGCAATCAAGAGCCAGAAACTGATATTATTCAACCGTGGAAAGGCCATATCCGGTGCGCCGATCATCAGCGGAACAAACCAGTTTCCAAACCCACCGATCAACCCTGGCATAACCACAAAGAAGATCATGATCAGACCATGACCTGTAACCAGCACGTTATAGAAATGTAAATCTTCGAGAAATTGCAGACCGGGTTCAGCCAGCTCTAGGCGGATCATCATGGACATCGTTCCACCAATGAGTGCCATCACCACCGCGTACATAATATACATAGACCCAATGTCTTTGTGATTGGTGGAATAGGCCCACCGCTTCCAGCCCGTTGGCGTATGATCACTCATTACTTCCCTCCCATACGGATGCTTTGCCTTGTAAGCTTGCGATTTTTAAAGGCTTGTTATCGTTGTCATTATTGGCGAATTCTTCCATCGCCTCTAAAAGCCATGCGGCATAATCATCTTCAGAAAGGGCTTTGATGGTAATGGGCATAAATCCGTGATTAACACCGCACAGTTCTGAACATTGACCATAATATGTGCCCGGCTCATTGACTTTTACCCAGGTTTCGTTCAAACGCCCCGGCACCGCATCTAACTTAACGCCTAACGACGGAACGGCCCATGAATGGATCACATCACCAGAGGCCATCAACAGACGAATATTTTTACCTGCTGGCACCACAAGGGCATTATCAACCGTCAACAGACGGGGTTGGCCTTCTTCCAGATCTTCTTTATCAACGATATAACTATCAAATGTCATGTCATCATTATCGGGATACTCATAAGACCAGTACCATTGATGACCAACAATTTTGACCGTCATATCAGCATCTTCAACACGATCTAGAAAATATAAGACGCGTAAAGACGGAATAGTAATGACAACAAGAATTAAAACCGGCACCGCCGTCCATACGACTTCCAATAACGTATGGTGTGTCGTTTTTGACGGTACGGGATTTGCTTTTCTATTAAATTTCAGGACGACATAAATCAACAATCCCAACACAAATAGCGTGATTGAAATGATAATGACCGTCAGTAGTGAATGAAACTCATGCAATTTCTCTGCGGAGGGCGAAAAAGCCCCTTGGAACCCAAACTGCCACGGGTGTGCCATTTGTGCATGCGCTTGGAAGGGTAAACCACCAACCAAAGCCACCAGAGAAAAAATAAACCAATTAAATTTTGACAACATCTAGTACTCCCAAGGGAAGCCCCCTTATGATTCAAATTAGATGACGCCTATAGTCTTTTTATATGTGCCCTATGCCTTATAACGGCAGATGAACATCCATTATTACGGCGAGAAACAAGCCCCCTAAATATTTCATCGATGCGAAAAAATTCGACATCGCGTTTTTATCGTTAACGTCGTTACAAAGCTGCAGGTTTTTGTAAAGCAAGTAAGCCCCTAACAAAGCAGCACTGACGCCATAAATGTTACCCAGTTCCCCCAGAAACCAAGGCAGCAATGAAGAGGCGACCAATAAAATTGAATTGATCAAAATATATTTCGATGTTGCCGCACTTCCGGCAACAACCGGCAACATCGGGACACCCGCTGCTGCATATTGGTCTTTAAGTCGAATAGCCAAAGCCCAGAAATGACTTGGCGTCCAGAAGAACAGAACAATTGCCAAGAGCATCGGCAAAAGCCATTGTTCCGGATTAACTGCCGCCGCCCCTGCCAGTACAGCAAAACTGCCCGCAAGACCGCCGATCACAATGTTCAACCAATTGCGACGCTTCAACCAAATGGTGTAGACCACACCATAGAAGAACGCCCCCAAGAACAAATGGGCTGCAACAACTGGATTAAAAACATATGTAGCAATCGCACAACCAACAACGAGCAGGCTTGCCGCAATCCAGAGCACGAAATCAGGTCGTGCGACTGTGCGTTGGGCAAACGGACGTGTTGCCGTGCGTGTCATGAGACGATCAATGTCTCTATCGTAAAAATGATTAAAAATGCTCGAAGACGCTGAGCCCATCATCATGGCCAGCATCAGTAGCCCGATATGCCCCCAGTTGATCTGGCCCTGTTGAACAGTCGCGAGATAACCGGTTACGGCAGTTAAGGCAATCATCACACCAATACGTGGTTTGGCGAGCTGAAGATATCCTCCCATTATACACCCCATAGGTTAAAGCCCTGGATATATTATTTCTTTTTTTAATTACCTAAATGATACCGTTAAATTAGAATAAGTCCAAATAAAAAATTGATTAATCTTGTCGGTTATTATTCAACAATCAATTTTCCACGCATTTTATTGTGTTCAATACCGCAATATTGCGTACATCCAATGGCAAATACACCCGGCTTAAGATTTCGCAGTTTTATTAGATATTCACGCCCGGGTTGGATCAATACATCTATCGAATGCCCCATTGCATCGGCTTCCAAATGGAACGCATGTTGGATATCCGCAGTTGCGATATGTAAAGTATAATCCTGATTGGAATGTATGGTTAATTCAGGTAGCCATGCCCATTGCTGGGCTGTGAGATACAGATCACCCTGCCCCTTTTTTTGATTTTGGGATTTATTTTCAAATTCCGCAAAAGTTGTTAAAGGGATGGTTTCAACGATTGGGTTAGCGTTATTCACGCTACCCGCAAACCTATAACCAAACGCAAGGGCAAAAATCGCAATGATAATAATGGTGATTTTTTCACGCCTGTTCATTGATCCGCCCTCCCTTCATAATCCATCGCAAAGTGATCACGACAAACATCACACCACCAATCACGGCAATGACACCACCAAGCCCCATTAAACCCATACTTAATATTTTGGAGACACTATCAAGCGCTTGCTCCCCACCCGCCGATTTACGGGGCACACCCTGCAGGCCTGCCAAAAACATACCGCTGGCATGCATGATCTGACCGAAACCATAAAACCAGTATTGCGAACGAAATATGCGTCCTTCTTTGATATCAACATGGACGAATGGCAAAATGACGCGATGATATAAAATCATAAAGGCAAGATTGATTCCGCCAATGACGGCGTGATAATGGGCAGGTACCCGCGTATCCGTGCCATCCAACATCAAACCATAGAGACCGCCAAGATTATAAGTCACCAATGACAGCCACAACGCATGCCGGGTTAAACGATCCAGTTTAGATGCGGATGGCGAGAGTAAAAAACGCAGCAATCCGATAGAAGCAATAATCGATGGTAACGGCAAGCCATAGCGCAACATATTAGTATAGAAATCCCGATGGGCTTGTCCCAACACATCGAAAAGACCGTAAATAAAGGAGGCTGGCAGAGCAAAAAGAAACAGGAGTACAAAAGTAACCGTTGCAATGGGTTTGCTCAAAAAATCCACTCCACTGCCTTCTTTTACCACATACATCCACGCCATAATCAACAGGGCTGTGTTGACAAACTGCAACACATGCCCGCCGCCCCAGAACAAACGTTCATTATACGTTGGTTCGGCAAGGTCTGTGGGCAGAAAAGAATAAGCCAGCCCCATGCAACAAAGGGCAATCAGATAAAGCCCGGCGCAGATTGTACTACCCTGCCCCCATTGCATGGTGGAAACTTCCCGCACAGCGACAAGGGCCAAGCCTAAAAACAAACAAACCAGACCTGCAAAATAAACTGGATGGTTCATCACCGGTATATAGTTGTTAAGTTCTGCTGTGCCCAAATCCAGTAAAGCAGGCAGGATCAAGCCAACACAGCCTAAGCTGACGAGCGCTAAAGCAACCGAGCCAACCTGAGAACGTGTTGCACCGCCGACACGCTGGGCATAGCCATAAGACCACATTGCGCCCATGGTCGCTAAAAACCAAACGACAAAGGAAAAGACAACATGTGTGACTAATCCTTTATGGAAAAAACTTTTCCATGGCCACGGCAGGATATCCTGAATAACAGGCGTTCGGGAAAACACCAAAAGCAATGCAAAGACGCCCGCAATGGCAAGTGCCCCAACAGACAATAAAGTCCATGCCTTACATTCTTGCTTTACTGTCATGAGGCAGCATAGATGTGAAAGGCCATAGCATAGACCACAATGCCAGAGACACAAACAAAGGCCCAGGTGGGCAATGTATATCTGGCAATGGCTTTATGACGAACAAAATCTTGTTTCACCAATGCACGCCAGACCGTAACAATAATCATCCCCAATGTCACTGCTGCTGCTGCAATATGGATAAAGAGAATGGTAAAATAAATCGCCCGGATGGTACCGTCCTCACTGGCAAACGGCACATGGCCGATATTGGCATGATAATAGAGGTAAGAAACCAGAAAAACAGATGAGACGAACAACGCCGAGATCATAATTTTCTTATGAAGGCCGTGGTTGCCCGATTTGATTGCCAGATAGCCCATCATGATCAACACAAGGGAAATGGCGTTTAGGGATGCTTGAAAGTGCGGTAAAAAATCGAGGAGTTCCATATTACTTTCTTATTTTAAAATTTAACCATGTTATCGCCGTAAAGAGCAACAACCCACAGGCCTGATGCAAGGATGCAAGGGCAATGGGCACAACGTATATAAGGGTCAAAATGCCCAACCCTGCTTGTATAACAACGAGAAGCAAACAAAGCTGAGCACAACTTTCGTTTCGCAAATTCCACAGAATCGCAAAAGTCGCCAGCACTGTGGTGATCGCTAAAACGCGATGTTGAAACTGCACCAACGTAATATTTTCAAAGTGATTCAGATAAAACGGGCTATGACTGTAAAGCCCATCAGGCACCCAATCCCCATCCATTAAAGGAAAGGTGTTATAGGTCAATCCTGCATCCAATCCAGCCACTAAAGCACCAGCCAAGATCGTGATGTAAGAAAGCCCCCATAAAAACAAGACCCGATTTTTAGGTCGTGTCGGTTGTCGTCCACAGTAAAACGACAAACCGACCCAGATCAGAGCGCTATAGAGTGCAAAAGCAAACCCCAAATGGGCCATGAGACGATATTGACTGACTTCAGGATCATTCACCAACCCGCTTTTAACCATATACCACCCCAACACGCCTTGTGCCCCGCCTAAGCAAAACAGCACACAGAGGGAAAACCAACGACGGTTTGACAGATGTCCACGCACAGCGAAATAAAATAACGGAACAGCAAAAGCCACACCGATTAAACGTCCCCATAAGCGATGGATAAATTCCAGCCAGAATATGCCTTGAAATTCTTCCAAAGTCATACCGTGGTTTATTTTATGATATTGAGGTGAGCCTTTATAAAGATCAAAAGCAGCCTGCCACTCATCAAGTGTCAATGGTGGCAACCACCCTGTTATGGGGCGCCAATTCACCATTGACAAACCTGACTCTGTCAAACGCGTTAATCCACCCAGCACCACCATGACAAAAATCATCATAGCGACACCAAACAACCAAAGACCTATTGCCTTGTTGCTGTCAACAGAACTGCCTGAATGCATAGATGATCAGGCTTCTGCAGGTACCAAATCGCGATAAGCATGCCAACTGGCATACCCCAACACCGGCATGGCAACGATCAACCCAATAAAGAAGGTTGCGATCCCAAACCAGGCAATAATCCCAATGGTGAATGCCCAACTCCACATCACGTGGCTATTTTTAATGACAGTGTGATAACTGCGTCTCATGGCTTCAAAGGCACCTGTATCGCGATCTAAAATCATCGGCACAGAAACAGCCGTCAACAAGAACACGATAGAAGCAAAGATCAAACCGACAAGTGAGCCCGATACCAAAAAGACAATCCCGTCCGTTCTGGCCAAAACATCCATGGATAAAGCTTCAAGTGAAAGTGACGCATTGCCCATCATTAAGGCATACATCACAAAAGCAACCTGTGTCCAAACCAACATGACCATCAACAAAACAAAAGCCATAATGCCGATGCGGCGTGGACTTTGTCGCCAGGCACCACAAGTGCTGGCAAAGGTTGGGCTTTCCCCCTTTTCGCGTTGACGTGATACTTCATAAAGCCCCAAAGCCAACCACGGTGCGAACAAGATGAAGCCGCCGGAAAAAGGTAAAATAAAATAACCGAGATCAAGGGCCTTCAAACCCCAGAACATGGCATAACCGACAGCCACAAAAATAAAGCCGTAGGTCAGGCTTACACCGGGTGCGTCAACAAAATCTTTCCAACCTTGCTTAAGCCATTTAGCCGGTGCTTCTAAATGAACCTTATTCGATTGAAAAGCGTGAAGTCCTTCCTGTACAGTAGCATCAATCATGAATGCCCCCTTTGCTATATGCATCGCCCTTTTTTCGGGCTTATTTTAGAATAACGCTAACATAGAAAACCAAATATGGGGTGCAGTTTTTGGATTTAAAGATGTGACATCAAATTTATTCATTTAATATTTGAATTATTCAAATAGGCATAAACTTTGACTTCACAGAGACATAACGGAGTTTTAGACATGTCTGAAGACTTACAAAAAAAACTAAATGCGTTAAAAGAAGCATTTATTAAACGCCTAGAAAGCACAATGAACGAGATTTCAAGTTGGGAGTCTCGTGATCATATTGACGAATTTGTTACCATCATACACAAGCTGGCAGGCACAGCCGGCACCTATGGCTATCCAAACATCAGCACAGGTATGAAACAATTGGAACAAAACGTTGCTATCTGTCGGGATCACGCCCTATCAGATGAACAAGCACTGGTGTTTTATAGACGGGCGTGCGAGATCATAAAAAAAGACATTCAATGCTAATTAGATACTTTAGCTTCAGACCATAAGTCGCTGACTTGATTTGATAATGTCATGGGGTCGAACGGTTTTGCAATAACACCTATGGCCCCCAATTCAAGGAAAGAAGCGATGTCACTTTCCATCAATTTAGCCGTTAAAAATGCAATCGGCGTTTTTTTATAAACAGGTATTTTTCTAATTTCTTTAAAAGTTGTTGGACCGTCCATCTCAGGCATCATGGCATCTAGTAAAACCATATCCGGATTAAATTCGAATATTTTATCCAAGGCTTCATGTCCACCTTCAACAGCTAAAACCTCATATCCCCCCACTTTTTCCAAAACAAGTTTGGCAATATCGCGGATATCCGGTTCATCTTCCACATAAAGAATTTTTTTAAGTTCTGCGCCCATGAAATATTCCGTTTATTCTATTTGTTTCAAATATTCTCAAGTGTGAAGCCTTGATTGTAAAGAAAAAACGTTACACCCTCAATCCTGTACCGACTTCAAGATCATCCAACCAATTGAGAAACTTTTGGACATCATCACCTTCATAAATACTGCCATGTTGGGGGCACATATACTTGATATCTAGTTTGCGCACCCTTTTAAGCCATTTGTCTTTTGCGCGCTCAGAAGGCATCCAACGTTGGTGAAAAGTTTTAATTTGAGGTATATGGGCTTCAAAATTTTCAACAAACATAGGATCTTCCAAGCTATTTAACCCACCACCAATGTCACCACTAAATAAAATTTTAGAGATGGGGTCATAAACACAAAAGTTACCGGAAGAGTGCATATAATGAGCCGGAATAAACTGAAGTTCCAACCCGTCAAACTTCAAGGTCTCCCCTTCATCGGGAATAGAAGAATAAGTGATATTATTGCACCCATAATGACGCAGGAACCCTTCCCATATCCAAGGTGCATGCAATGTCGCATGAGGCAAAGTCTTATCCCACAACCCTAATGAAGAAATAATGTCAGGATCTTGATGGGACGCAAATAAATGGGTGATTTGATCCACGGGCAAAAAATGCACAACAGAGGCTAACATAGATGAAAACAGTTCAATCCCACCCGGATCCAATAAAATGGCTTCATGTTTGGTTTTAATCAAAAACTGGTTGGTATCGATAATCTTACTTGGTTTGTCCGGATCACGGCCAAAAACAATCCATTCGTGGAACTGCCCCTCATATAATTTGATCGTTTTCATTATTTGTCCCTAATATCGATACGTTATCGCCCATTCAACACTTTACGGCATTCCATCACCGTTGCACGAATATTTTTAGCCGCTGTCTCAAACTTCGCCACAATCGCTTCAAAATTTGCGCGGTATAAATTTGAAACCGTTGCGGCTTCTAACCGGGAGGTAGAGGTCACCACATTTGCAGCCAACATGCGGGTTTCAATTTCTTCCAGCAATTCGTTTAACATACGAACATTCTTTTGCAAATCTTGCTTAAATGTCTGCAAGTCTTTTTCCGCAGCCAACAAAGCAGAGGAAAAGCTATTTTGATACAAAGCGCCTTTGGACAAGTTTTTTGCCTTCAAAAAATGACCGAACGCTTCATTACCGCGCAAAGAAATCAAAGAAGATTTAGAAATCAAAAGAGATTCACGGTTTATTTCTTCCACCAAACGGATCGTATCATTGGCTAACTCCACCATATAATCCGTAATCGGTTTGAATGTACGCACATTTTCACCGGCACGCGCGACCAAAGCTTTGGCATTCATGGCTTCCAAAGAAATATTTTTGGCCTCTTTCAGCACTGTACTCAAGCGTGCAGACACAGAAACAGCGGTAATATAAAAGTTTGTGCGCAGTTCAATGTCCGATCTCATGATACCCAGATCAATTTAAGTTGATTATTCCGTTCAATTTTTTCAATATAAACATGAACCCTGTTACTTAACAACAAAGTATCGTTACAAATCACTATAATAACAAATATTCAGTAGCACATAGATAGGGCTTAGCTGGAAATAAAAATCGGGATAATGCGAATATGCAGGAATTGGTTGCCCTTATCGTAACAAATGACAAAGATTTGGAAGAAGTCTTGCAAGAATACCTTGCCGCAAGCAACATCCCAATGCGCAGCGCCTATAATTTTGATGATATAAACGCGTTTATCGACGATAAAAAGACCCTTGTATCGACAATTGTTTTTGACATACCCCAAGAAACACAAGAGTTTGAACAAAATCTCAAAGCCCTTAAACGTCGTAAAGAAGCCAAATATATCCCCTGTGTTGGTATCTTAAATGACATTTCACAAAGTGAAAGCATTGCGCACCAATTGTTTTTCCATATTTTGGCAATGCCGCTGCATGACAAAATCCTCCCTCACACAATCGAAGCAGCGCAATCAGACTTCAGACGCTATCAAGCTTTAATGAAGGAAGTCAGCTCCAGAACATCGGCAATCGGTTTAATTAATTCCGGCAAATTCACTTTGCAGACCCTTAAAGAAGCCGAAGCACTGACAACCATGCTCTCTTTAGCTTGCCCCGAACCAAGCACCGTTGCTCTTGGACTTTCAGAACTATTGGTCAACGCCATTGAACATGGCAACCTTGATATTACCTATCAGGAGAAATCCAAACTTCTAGAAACAGGTGATTGGAATGCAGAGATTGAAAAAAGACTTCAAAATGAACGTTATAAAGAGCGTTTGGTTGAAATATTATTCCAACGAATAGAAAACCAAATTGACATCACCATCACCGATCAAGGTAATGGTTTTGACTGGAAAAAATATTTATCAGATGATGCTGATAAAGGCAGCGACATGCATGGCCGTGGCATCGCCGTCGCCGCTGCGATTGGATTTAGTAACTTAAGCTACAACGAGAAAGGCAACCAAGTAACAGCCACTATTAAGCTATAAAATCACATTCAAGAGCGAATGAAACAAACTGTCGTCAAATCATCCGGTATTGGATGCACAGCTGTCTCTAAAAACTCTTGTAATGTTCGAGGCTGGATTTCATCAAAGCCGACCTGAGCGTATTTATTGACCCGTTCCAGCAACCCTGTTTCTTCCCACATTTCCCCGTCTTCATCAGGAGATTCGATCAATGCATCAGAATAGAGGAACAAGAAACTGTTGGAAGGAAACTCAACTTCAACATTTTCATACGCATAGGTCGTAACAATACCCACGGGAAGTCCACGGGTATCTAAGAAATCGATACTGGAAACATCACCGCCTTTGCCAACCAAAACAGGCGGAGCTGCTGCCGAAGAATAAGTCAGCGTATTCTTACTTTGATCAATCACACCCCAGAACAACGTTGCAAACTGTTCAGGTGCAAGAACTTTGACCAAATGGGCATTAACCGCATGAACGCATGCTTTGGGGTCTCCCCAATTTAAATTACTTTCGTTTATCAACGTATGTAAGCGAAATGTATTCAGGGCTGATACAACACCATGGCCGGAAAAATCAATGATATAAAACCCGATACGGTCTGCATCAATTTTCTGTAAGCCCCACAAATCCCCCCCAAG
>JABXIC010000253.1 GCA_013373265.1 Methylocystaceae bacterium
TGAAGAACGTGTTGAAAAATTGGCCGCTTACCTTGGGATTGAAGGCGGCTTTGACGGCTTTTATAACTGGCTTATTGAATTTTCTCGTCAACTTGAAGTGCCGGAAAAAATGTCTGCACTCGGGGTCGATAAAGAACAAATCGATCTGCTGGCAAAAATGGCGGTTGAAGACCCCAGTGCTGGGGGGAATCCGATCCCTTTGACGACGGACATCACCAAAGCACTGTATGAGGAAATCATATAAGTTTTTCCTGACGTCTACGACTTAACAATAGGCCATGTATATCTGATATGCATGGCCTATTGGACTCGTTCTCTGAAACTGGAGAATAGCTTACTTTGTTTAGACGGCTTTCAAATAACTGAACTTGAATTTGTTATTTCAAATCCGGCGTTAAAGAGGTTTCTTCTGACAAGCCCCTTACAGTAATAGGTTTGGTGTTTCCCCTTTAAGAAAAGTGCGAACGGCTTCTACTGTTTCCCCGTAAAAAGTTTCATAAGTTTCCCTTGTTACAAAGCCGACATGAGGGGTCAGGACACAGTTTGGGGTCTGCCTTAAGGGGTGGTCAACTGGCAAAGGTTCTATATCAAAAACATCCAGTCCTGCCCCTGCAATTTCTCCTTTGTTTAATGCCTCAATAAGTGCATCTGTATCTATGATCGGGGCGCGTGATGTATTGATTAAAAGAGAACTTTTTTTCATCAAAGATAACTCATCTCTACCCACGAGGTGTTTAATCGTCGGTCCATATTTCATATGAATGGAGATAATATCGGCTTGTTTGAACAGGTCTTCTTTTTCAACTCGTTGGACATTGTGTTCTGCAGCTTGTTCATCTGTTAAATTTCGGCTCCAGGCAATGACGTTCATGCCGAAGGCTTTTGCAATCGTGGCCACCTGAGAGCCCATACGCCCAAGCCCAATCACACCGATGGTTTTTCCTCTGATGTCGCAGCCAAGCCCCGTTTGCCAACGGCCGTCTCGAACGTTTTGGAATTCCATAGGGATATTTCGGGTGAGAGAAAGAATGAGCCCCCATGTGAGTTCAGCTGTGGCATGACCGGGGGAATGCGTGCCGCAAACCATGAGATTCTTTTCTTTTGCGGCCTCTAGGTCAATTGCTGCATTACGTTTGCCGGATGTGACCAATAACTTCAGGGACGGTAGTTGTTCGATCAAGTCGCGCGAAAAAATAGTGCGTTCGCGCATAATGCAAATGATCTGGAAATTTTTAAGTTGTTCAGCAGGATTTGTAAGCGGTTCGTTGAAAACTGTTGCATCCAGTCCTGACCAATCTGCCATTTCAAGAGCGACATTTTGATAATCATCCAACACAGCAATACGCATTATTTATTTTCTCCCTTTATGAAAAAAGCACACATACCAAAAGGCCGTGTTTGTCTTTTCCATCTAACAGTTCAATAGTCCCGTCATGTCCAACAGCAATCTCGCGCACAATATCAAGACCAAGGCCGCAACCTTCTCCGGCACGCTCATCTAAACGGACGAACCGTTCAAACACCTGTCCACGTAATTTTTCTGGAATACCCGGACCGTCATCTTCTACTTCCAGTGCGACTTTTTTCCCAACTCTGCGAAGGCGGACCGAAATGATATCACCACCATAATTTATTGCGTTATCGATCAGGTTTGAGAGCATCTCACGGATTTGCACTTCACTTCCTGATAGAGTTGCTTCTTCCAAATCTGTTTCAAAGCCCAAGTCTTTGCCTTTTGCAAGCGCACGTTTCACCCAATTCAATGTCACTTCTTTAGAGACTTGCACCAGATTAAACTCGGTTTGGCTCATCCCGCCTTTTGGATTACCACGTACCCGCGTTAAGCTAAGCAATTGTTGGGCAAGCCGTGACGTTTGTTTGGTCGCCTTTAAAATGTCACTCAGGGCGATGAGTGATTTTGGGTCTTTGATTTCGCGCAAAGCCAATTCCGTTTCGGCTTGTAAGGCTGCCAACGGGGTGCGTAACTGATGAGATGCATTTGAAATAAAACGGCGTTGATTATCAATACTGTCTTCCAATCGGAACAACAAGTTGTTGAGCTCGCTGACGACTTTCTCAATTTCTTGAGGTATGTCTGGATTTATAGGACGTAAATCATTGTAGGAGCGTTTTTGTATAGCCGATTGCAAACGTGTTAAGGGGTCAAGTCCCCGGTTTACACCGATCACAGCAAGTAAAGAAGCCAGAACGACCACGGTTAGGATACGGATTGTGGATTGTATAACCGCTTTTTTTAACAGCTCTTTTCGTTCACTTAATGTTTGCGCAACTCGAATTTGTACCCAGCCATTAATGATACGTCCCTCAACTAAAAAACGCATTGATAGCATGCGTACAGGATCCCCATCAAAAGTCGCGTCGTAGAAATAAGGCGTTCCACCTTTAAGCTGTTTATCTGTGGGTGGTTCAGGGAGTTCGGCATGGCCGGTTATAAAACTGTTTTTGGGACCAAGAACTTGATAGAAAAGTTTTTCATTTGATGACAGACTTAGAATATCCAAAGCTTGTTCGGACAACATATCCCCATCATTTTCCAAAACATTTTCAGAGATTGACCAAGCGAGAGCAACCATCATACGGTCATGGATGTCTTCAATCGATTTTTTTGAACTGAAATAGGATTCTGCGACCAAAGCAATGGCCATTAGAGTCAGCGGGATCAGCAACCATGTGAGCAATCGGCTTTTAAGGGAAACTGATCCAGTACTCATGTGGACTCCAGCATGTAGCCAAGTCCACGAATGGTTCGGATGGTTACCTCTTCATCTTTGAGTTTTTTACGCAGTCTTGAAATGTAAATCTCTATAGCTGATAAATCAGCTTCATCATCAAAGTTGAAAATATGTTCGAAAATTTGGTCTTTCGGTACGACATTCCCATGGTTTCGAATAAGGACTTCCAATACGCCGCGTTCACGCGGTGTCAGTGAAAAGTCGTAGCCATTTATCAGAAAGGTACGTGTGTTTGTATCAAATACAAGCGTTCCTGCTTTAATTAACGGATTACGTTTGGTTTGATGTCGGCGCAATAGCGCCCTGACTCTGGCTTCTAGTTCTGCTATTTCAAAAGGTTTGGTGAGATAATCATCTGCACCAAGATCAAGCCCAACGACCCGGTCTTCAACTTCAGCTCGTGCTGTTAAAATCAGCACAGGGGTAATGCCGCCGCGATCACGAAAATACTTGAGAACTTCAAGACCATCCATAGTTGGAAGGTTTAAATCCAGAACGAGGAGGTCATAATTTTCTGTTTTTAAGACATCGTTGGCAAGTTCGCCATCATCAAGCACATCAACAGCATGCCCCATTTGTTTAATGGAGCGCATGATGGAACGTGCAAGGTCAGCATGATCTTCAACAACTAAGATTCTCATAGCTTGATCATACGGATCACTCGCATTTTGGGAATCTATTTTTTCACTTCCGTCAGGCATTTTAAAATCTTATGAATACTGGGAGAGAGCGCTTGAGCCTTTGGATAGACACAAATAAGTTCGCGAGAAGCCCAATCGTCTGCTAAAGGTAAACCCATTAAATTTCTATTTTTAAGATAAGGTCGTAATGAACTTTCACGTATAAATCCTAGCCCTAATCCGGCTTCCGCACAGTTTCTAAGCGAGTCGAAGCGCATCACTTTGATTTTATAATGTGGCGTGCAGCCTTCTTTACGGCTGGCTTCTACGACCAATTCATCTAGCACCCCGCCTTCATGAAAGGAGAGATGTTCAAAATCCAAGGTTTCTTTAAATGGAATTGGTACTTTTCTTTTTCGCCCTTTGAACAGGGGGTGATTGACGTTGCCCACAACCCATACCGGGTCATGGGCGTAGGGTGAAACGCCAAAGCCCTTCGTCTTTTCTGTATCTGAAATCACAACAAAGTCTGCCAGATCTTCACGTAAATAGCGTAATCCATCTTGCGAAAAAATTTCCTGCAGATGGACAGAAACGGATGGATTCTCTTCTCTGAACTTGGCAACGACATAGGGAAGTCGGTCATTCATGACAGAGGTAATCGCCGCGATTCTAAATTCACCGGCTTCACCATCTGCAAAACGTTTTAAATCGGCACGTACCTCTGCATATTGATTGAGGATCTGTTCACAATGTTTTGCAAAAGCTTTTCCGGCTGGCGTGAGGTTCGCCCCAATAGGTGTTCTTTTTATGAGAGTCGTATCCAGATCATGTTCCAGATCACTAATGCGGCGTGATGCTGCTGAAGCTGCAATATGTTCATTCTTTGCTGCGGCGCCAATGCTGCCAAAACGGGCAATGCCTAAGAAAACGCGTAATGTAACGATATCAAAACTCTGCACAGGCCCTCACACTTTACTACTTTTCTGTCATAATTTTTAAAATCATCTCACGTTGACCTTTCGGATTGCTTTCAACGATACGGGCTGCGCGTTGTGCATTGTGCAATAAAGCCATGACTTCTTTTAGAACGTCAGCCAACTTGGTCAGTTGCATAGTTACATGATTGTTATGAAAATGTCTGTTTTGTAGAGCGAGCATGGTTGATCTCCATTGAATGTGCATGAATGTTAGGAAGATTATAAGGCGATTGTTTTATAGGTGGTAATGCTGCATCAGCAGTTTCTCCATCGTAGGAAAGCATGACCTTTTGCATTTATTTCTGTTATGCTCGTCAAATTGAAAGAAAACGATCAATGTTGAAAGCTGACTGAAAGGTTGTGCATGTATTGTCTCCTTAAGGACGGGGATGAAACCTCGTTTCAAGCGGGAGAAAAGCAAGGACCAATAAAGAGTCCCGAGCAGAAAAAGTAAATCTCGTTGATTATGATTTACAGGAGGTTTTACATATGTTTCCGAAGACGTTTAAAAAGTTTTCTATGATGCTGGCAGGTATTGCCGGTGCCGCGACAATTGCAGGCGCTGCCCATGCTGCTGATTTTTCCGGCGAACGCGTTGAATGGATTGTTCCTTTTAAAGAAGGTGGCGGTTCTGATCGCTGGGCACGTTTTTATGCCCCGCTTTTGAGCGAAGCTCTTCCCGGCAAACCTGTCGTGGTTGTTAAAAACGTCCCCGGTGGCGGTTCCACGAAAGGTGCCAACCAATTTGCAGCACGCGCAAAACCAAATGGCTTACAAATTTTAGGCACATCCGGTTCAACCCAGTTCCCGTTTTTGCTCGGGGATAAACGGGTTAATTATGACTATAAAGACTGGAATGTCGTCTTGGCTTCAGCTACAGGTGGTGTTTTTTATGTCTCCTCTGAACTTGGTGTCAAATCGGCAAAAGACATTGCCAAGCTTCGTCAATATGATTTGAAATACGGATCTCAAGGCGCTACTTCACTTGACCTTATCCCACTGCTTTCTCTAAAAATGCTTGATATTGACGTGCAGGCTGTTTTTGGAATGAAGGGTCGCGGCTCAGGTCGTTTGGCGTTTGAGCGTGGCGAAGTGAACGTCGATTACCAGACATCTACTGGTTACCTCAAAAAATCCCTGCCTTTGGTCAAAGAAGGCAAGGCTATTCCGTTGATGGCCTGGGGCGCTTTGGATGATGACGGAAATATCGTACGTGATCCGACATTCCCGGACTTGCCAAGCTTCCCTGAAGTCTATGAAATGGTGCATGGTAAAAAACCATCCGGTGAAGCATGGGATGCTTGGAAAGCCTTCTTCACAGCAGGTTTCCCGGGTCAAAAAATGGTATTCCTTCCTAAAGGCACACCTCAGGATATTATCGACACTTATACCAAAGCTTTCCAAAAAGTGATCTCTGCCCCTGATTTTGCTAAAAAAGCAGAATTGACTCTCGGAACGTATCCGCAGTCAACGGGTAAAAGTGCACAGAAGGTGAAGGCAATGGCAACGTCGGCCCCTAAAGCGGCACAAGACTATGTACGCGATTGGTTGACGAAAGCTTATAACGTCAGATTCTAACTAGATAACGGGCGGGTTCCGATAGCGGATTCCCGCCCGAATTGTATCTAGAACAAATTTTTCAGGATTATTATTATGTTAGACGTGTTGTTAACAGCGCTTGCTAATGTTGCGAGTGGTGAGCACCTATTATTTCTTTTTAGTGGTGTTTTGCTCGGGCTTGCCGTAGGCATTTTCCCCGGACTAGGCGGTATTGTCGGCCTGTCCCTTTGTCTTCCGTTCCTATATGGGATGGACCCCATTTCAGCCTTGGCCATGCTCATTGGTTTGGTGGCTGTTATTCCCACATCCGACACTTTTACTTCGGTTCTTATGGGGATTCCCGGTTCATCGGCTTCCCAAGCAACAGTCCTTGATGGTTTTCCCCTTGCGAAACAAGGTCATGCAGCTCGGGCTCTTGGCGCAGCCTTCACGGCTTCGCTTTTCGGTGGTTTGTTCGGGGCCGTTGTTCTAACAGGTTTCGTTTTGATTGCACGTCCGGTTATTCTTGCCTTTGGGTCTGCTGAACTCTTTATGCTTGCAATATTAGGCCTGTCTATGGTTGGGGTTCTCGCAGGGCACAGCTTGTCAAAAGGTTTGGCGGCTTGTGGTTTGGGACTCTTACTCGGCTCTATCGGTGGTGCACCGGCAACTGGTGAGTTCCGCATGTCAATGGATGTGCCTTATCTCATGGATGGTATAAAACTTGTCATCGTCGGTTTGGGCATCTTCGCGATCCCTGAAATTCTTGATCTCGCAAGACAAAATCGTGCCATATCCAAAGATGCAAGCTTGGGTTCAGGCTGGCTTGATGGGGCTAAAGATATGTTTCGGCACAAATGGCTTTGTTTTCGTTGTGCGATTGCGGGCTGTATCGTAGGTGCTCTTCCCGGTCTTGGGGGCTCAGTTGTAGATTGGATTGCCTATGGTCATGCCGTTCAAACCAGTAAAGATAAATCTAAATTCGGCAAAGGTGATATCCGGGGTGTTCTTGCTCCTGAATCAGCCAATAACGCCAAAGAAGGTGGCGGGTTGATCCCGACCCTGTTATTTGGGATTCCTGGTTCTGGTAGCATGGCCGTTTTCATCGGTGGTATGATTTTGATCGGTATGGAACCCGGCCCAAGTCTTGTCGGTTCCGATCTGGATATCACTTATACCATCATTTGGTCCCTTGCTTTAGCGAACGTTCTTGGAGCGGGCCTGTGTTTATTCCTGTCACCAACCGTGGCACGTTTGACTACCATTCCGTATGCTTATCTTGCTCCTTTCATGATCACTGTGATCTGCTTTGCAGCCTTTCAGGCTACGCGTGATCTGGATGATCTGCTGGCATTATTAGGGGTTAGTCTTCTAGGGATCGCCATGAAGCGTTTTGGATGGCCCCGTCCTGCATTTTTAATCGGTTTTGTTTTAGCAGGGACCGCCGAAACGTATCTGTATCAAGCTGTTCAATTTTACGAATGGTCTTTCCTGACACGTCCGGGTGTTATCATTATCGGTGTCTTGATTGCAATTTCTGTATGGTTCAGCATTCGTAAAAAACCAGAAAATCCTGTGGAAGAGGAAGATGAAAAAATCTCTCACGCCACAAATTTAAAACCACAGGCAATATTTGCGGGTTTTGTTGTTCTCCTGTTTGCTTTCGGTCTTATTGATGCAAGTAATCAATCGTTTCTTGGTGGCATTTTTACCGGCGGTGTTTGTGCGGTCATGCTGGTCTTCAGTGGTATCGTTTTCTATAAACTCGCAATCGGTAAGGTTGATGATCCTGTAAATTACGACCATGAACATGTTGGTGAACATGTGGGGATGGAAGACGTTCAAAGCATGGGACATTATCTTGCATGGTTTGTCGGCTTTATCGCAGGCATTGCCATGATCGGTTTCCTGCCCGCCTTGACGATCTTTATGGGTGCATATTTACGCACAAAGGCGAAAGCTTCGTGGCTGCGTGTGATCGTGTTGTTGGCTTGCACACTTGGGGGCCTGACCGCCCTTGCACATATCATGATTCTTGATTTCCCACGGGGTTATCTTCAAGAACTCATTGAACTTCCTTGGCCGATCGGGTGAGGAGAGACACAATGACAAAGCAAAAAGCAATTCCATGTGTTTTGATGCGTGGCGGCACCTCCAAAGCACCTTTTTTCAAGCTGGATGATTTACCTGAGAATGAGCAAGCTCGTGATGCGGTGCTTCTCGCAGCCATGGGGTCCCCTGATCCGTTGCAAATTAATGGGATTGGGGGGGCGCAAGCTGTTACCAGTAAAGTTGCGATAATTTCCCCCTCATCCATTGAAGGGGTAGATGTGGACTATTTATTTGCCCAGGTGTCGATTGATCAGGAAATTGTTGATACAGGACCATCTTGTGGAAATGTACTGTCTGGTGTTGGCCCTTATGCGATTGACGAAGGATTGGTTGAAGCTCAAGACGGAGAAACATTGGTGCGCATTCGTAATGTCAATACCAATAGCCGGATTGATGCGGTTGTCAAAACACCGGGTGGTGAAGTTGAATATGACGGCGATGCTTCCATTGATGGTGTACCGGGAACTGCGGCACCGATCATGTTACGGTTCATGGGAGTTGATGGATCCAAAACGGGTGCCATTTTGCCTACGGGTCATGCGTTAGAAGAGATCAATGGTGTAGAAGTTACCTGTATGGACGTTGCAATGCCCATGGTGATGATGCGTGCCAAAGATCTTGGATTAAAAGGGAATGAAACCAAAGAGGAATTGGATAAAATGCATGATTTAATTCAGCGCATTGAAGCCATTCGTCTGA
This sequence comes from Methylocystaceae bacterium, assembly GCA_013373265.1. GTDB lineage: Bacteria > Pseudomonadota > Alphaproteobacteria > Rhodospirillales > Terasakiellaceae > Terasakiella. Next base: position 8,704 of record JABXIC010000253.1, read on the forward strand.
TTGCCGGTCAACGTATGGGGCTTGGCGATGTTACAAATAAAGTTATTCCAAAAATCGGGTTGTTGTCAGAACCTCGCAAAGGGGGGACGATCACATCACGTTATTTTGTGCCGCAAACCTGTCATCCAACACATGCTGTAACGGGGGCACAATGCGTTGCCGTTTGTGCAGTCATGAAAGGAACAATTGCTGATGGATTGAGTCATGTGAAAAGAAGTGATGTTGAAAATATCATTATTGAACATCCTTCAGGTCAGATCGAAGTTGAACTTTCTGTCACAGGTTATAGCGCAAATTTAACCTTTAACTATGCCGGTATCTTAAGAACGGCACGTCGCCTTTTCCAAGGTGAAGTGCTGATTTCTGAAGATGTCTGGAGCAAAAACTAGGCAGGGGTGTGACATGGATAAGAAACAGAAAATCAAAACGACACAGCAAAAAATGTATTTGCTCATCGCTGTCGTTGCCGTTGGTTTTATTCTTTCCACTCTTGTATCCAGTTATAGCCTGTCAAACTATTCAGTAGGTGCAGAGCAAAATACTCAGTACCTGCTGGATGGACAGCAAACTTCTGATGATATCCAGAAGGCCGAATTGTTTATACGGTTGAAACTTGCTCAGGTCTTGCGTGGATATGTGGAAGTCGAAAATGCTTTTTCTCTCAGTGAAGAAGAAATCAATGCTTTGCGTAAAGGTATTGTTTCAAACATTAAAGCAATAGACCAGACGTCATCGAAAATCGGTAAAATTACCAACAACGCGCTGGTTACCATTAAAAAATTAGAGCTTTCTTCTGATGAAATGGCAAAAATCAAAGCAACGCTGATGAAAGTCAAAGATGATTTTTTATTCACAGCGACAGCCATTCAATCCCTTGCTGAAAAAGCGAATGAGATTGAATTTTCATCGTTGAAAGAAGAAACACAAGCTGTTCTTGATGCTTCCGATCAACTTGAAAAATCAACCCAAGACCTCCAATCTTCCTTCTCCTTGTTACGCCTTCGCAGTCAAGCCCAGCTTAATGCGTTAAAACACAAATACATCACAGAATTGATCGGCGCATCATTGGTTCTGTTTTTACTTGCCAGTGGATTGGCCATCCGCATGTCAGCGTCAATAAGTAAACGATTGGCGGGAACGATTAAAGCTCTGGAAGCTTTAGGCAATGGAGATACGACCAATGAGCTGAAACCTTCTGGTGCAAACGATGACATCGCCCTTTTGCGACAAGCTTATCGCAATTTGCGCGCAGGTGTTATTGAACAGGAGAAAATGGCTCGTCAGGAAAAGGAAAGAGAGCTTGTTGAGAAAGAAAAGAATGAAGCCATTGCAAATATGTGTGCATCCTTTGATACAAATTCATCTGCCCTTGTTGCATCGTTGAATAAAATAACGGACGAATTAAACCAGACGGGTAATGTGGTCTCGCTAGAAGCGAATGAAACCGCGCAGTCCAGTACACAGGTTTCCAGCAGTGCAAGTGATGCAAGTGATGACGTGCGCAATGTGGCTGCTGCGACGGAGCAACTGAGCGCATCTGTTGCCCAGGTGGTTTCACAAGCGCAAGAAACAAGTCAAAGGTCGAATTCTGCCAACGATTCAGTTAAGCAAGCCATTCAAAACTCTGTAGAGTTGGAAGAGGCATCCCAATCGATTAATTCAGTTTTAGGTATCATTCAGGACTTGGCTGAGCAAACGAACCTTTTGGCCCTTAATGCAACGATTGAAGCCGGTCGTGCAGGTGAGGCCGGAAAAGGTTTTGCTGTCGTCGCCTCAGAAGTTAAATTACTTTCGAAACAAACGTCAGAAGCAGCCGATGAAATAGCACAGCGGATTTCCGCTATGAAAAATGCTTCCTCAAATGTGTCTAATCAACTTAATCAGGTCAATGAAAGAGTTGAAGATATCAGCGTTATGTCGCGTGAGACAGTGCAAGCCATGGAAGAACAGAACGCTGCGATTTGCGAGATATCGAAAAATATCGATGCCATTTCATTACGTCTACAAAATGTTGATCAAGAAACATCACGCTTATCGACATCCAGTGAACGTTCGCGTAATGCTGCAACAATGTTGAATGAACTTGTTGAAAAAAACCAATCCCAAGCACAAGCCGTCGCACAGGCCTTCACCTCTTTCACAAAGGATATCAGGCATGCGCAAGATACGAAACGTTGATATGTCGTTGTTGAACACATGAATGTAACATTATTGCGAAAAATTCCGGCTTTGCTGGTTGGCTCTCTCGGCGGGGCGTTATTCTATTATTCTAACATGCCCTTGGCATGGTTGCTTGGCGCGATGAGTTTTTGCCTGATCGTGACTTTTTTTGGCATGCGACTTGAAAAACCCGGTTCCATCACCTTAGCCATGCGTGCGATTTTAGGTGTTGCAATTGGCAGTGCCTTTACCCCGGAATTGAATGATCGGATTGTTGATTTATCCTATAGTCTCAGTTTTCTGCTGCCTTATTCTCTTATTACAGGAATATGTGGATTTTACTTTTTCAAAAAGATTGGAAAGTTTGATACGCCGACAGCTTTTTATTCTGCCATGCCGGGGGGCTTTCAGGATATGCTCGCCTTTGGGGAAGAAGCTGGGGCAAAAGTCCAGCCTCTTGCCTTGATACATGCCACACGTGTTATTGTGCTGGTTTTTACGTTGCCCTTTTTGGTCAGTTTGATCAAAGGGTTTGAAGTCCATCACAGCAATGTGACAGATTGGCCGAGCGCAAATGATTTAATCCTGTTGTTTCTATGCGGCAGCATTGGATGGATGGTTGCAAAATTTTTGCGCATCAGTGGTGCTGCGATCGTTGGACCTATGATTGCCAGTGGATTGGTACATTATTTTGGTTGGACAGATATTAACCCACCAAAATTATTTATCAATCTGGCGCAGCTTTTTATTGGGGTGCATATTGGTTGCCAGTATCAAGGCATGAAAATGCGCGAGATGACTCATATAATCTCTCTTGGATTTATTTATGTGATTATTCTTGGTGTGATTGCTCTTGGTTTTGTTTATCTGGTTTCTGTATTCGCAGGTGCTGACCCGATTGCAGCTCTGCTGGCCTTTTCCCCGGGTGGACAGGCGGAAATGAACCTGATTGCCTTTGCCATGAACATTGATGTCACCTACGTTGCCCTTCATCATCTTGTGCGGATGGTGATCGTGATTGTTGGGGCTCAATTCCTCTTTCGTTTTTTCAAAAAATATCTGTAAAGAAAAAGCCCCAAAATACAGATTGGGGCTTTTTTGATGATCAACGGTGTGGTTGCATTATTCCTTCTCGGGGATATCAACACCAACAATGGCTTCATGTTTTTCTTTTTCAATAGCGAAAACAATCAAAGCAATTAAACGATAGAACCCGTGGATAAACTTACCATAGGGCATTGAGAGAAACAGGGTCAGGACCACGCCCAGGTGCAAGCTCAGCATGATCCCGACAAGGGCTGTGTCTCGCACGGCCATTAAAATGAGCCCTGTTATGCTTGTGAGCAATAAAAGCACGAGGAAACTGACATCCATGCCCTTGTTGGTTTTGCCTTTCACATCAGGTGTTGCCTTGGCTTTGATATGCAGTAAACCAAGAGGCCCCACGATCAGGCCGATCCCACCGAGTACGCCAAGAACTTTAGGCAAGCTGATAAAATCATAAGGCGCGGGCAAGGCAAAGGCATAATGCATGATCGTTCCTGCACTTGTGGCAGCAAAACACAACATGAATCCCCAGAATGTGAATTGGTGAAACCAGCGACGTGACATAGAGGGTGTTTCATCGGGGTAGGAGCAGCCCTGACCATTTCCCCCATCAAGATATTTAAGGGTTAAAGCATCTTTCACCCCTTGCATCACACGTCCCCAATCAAGTGAAAACGGATTGGGAAGACGCATGGTCTGCCAGAATTTTGTGATGGATGCTAGCAAAGCAATGGCAACGAAAGCACCGACACTGCCGAAGATAGCGACTAAATTATTATGCGGAATAATACCGTAAAATGCATTGTCATGGGTTTGGAAAAAATCTTCGCCCACCGTCAAGGATGTACCAACAATGAATGCCGTAATGATAAGGACAGACAACAAGGTGACCCACAATCCATTATTGGTAAATAGTTTCCCCATGAAACCGGGCCAGGCAAAAACACCGTAGTTTTCCTGGCGCAATTCTGCCAAAGCCGCAGGGACATTCAGGTTAAACTCGTGCGGTGGTGCATATTGACAGTTATGATAGCAGGCACCGCAGTTGTGGCATAGGTTTGCCATATAATCCAGATTGTCTGCGTTAAATTCAAGGCGAAGCTCCATGGCTTGGAAAACAGCGCAATGACCTTCACAATAACGACACGCGTTACAAATTGTTAAAACACGTGCGGCTTCGTTTACTTTATCTGTTAAGCGCATGATTAGCGGCCTCATTTCCTGCAATTCTTCCAAATACGTTCCCAATGGTCATGCCGATACCAGCCAAGTACCCTTGACCGAGGACATTGCCCGCCATGATTTCACCAGCGGCAAAGACGTTTTTGCATAAAGCCCCATTGGCCATTTTCATCTGCGCTTTATCTGTCACGGCCACTCCCAAATAGGTGAAAGTAATGCCGGGACGTAAGCAATAAGCGCTATAAGGTGGTGTATCGATGGGGCGCGCCCAGTTGGTCTTATTGACGTCAAGCCCCTCTGTATGCACGCCATCCAGTTCCGTATGATCAAAATCACCGGGTTGTACAGCAGCGTTATATTCAGAGATTGTTTTCTCTAGAGTTTCCGCATTAAGGCCAATTTTGTTGGCCAGTTCAGGGATTGTATTTGCTGTTTCCGCTGGGAATACGGGTGGCATGAATGACCCTTTGGCCTTTTGATCAATGATAACATGGGCAACCTGGTCTGGTTGGGCGGCAACCAATCGTCCCCAGATTGCGTAGCGTTTCGGCCAAAAATCTTCACCTTCGTCATAAAAACGTTCGGCATTTTTGTTGACGACCACGCCTAAAGAGACACAGTCCACACGCGTGCAAATGCCACCATCAAATTTCGGGGCGCGTCCATCAATCGCCACGGCATGACATTGATCCGGTTCACCGATTTGCTCCGCACCGTTCTTTAAAAGTAGCTTTAGTAATCCACCTGTATTGTAAGGTGTGCCGCGAATGATGAAGTTTTCAGCCACATCCCCCCAGGCTTCTTTCAACCAATCAATATTGGCTTCAAATCCACCCGCAGCCGCGACAAAGGATTTGGCATATATTTTTTGATCATTAACGGTGACATTTTTGAATGCGTCATCTTCAAATTCAATGTCACTCACCATTGCATCGTAATGAATTTCGATACCAAGTTTTTCGCCATGGCGATACAAAGCATTCAGCAATTGCTTGCCGCCCCCCATGAAGAAAGCGTTTGTGCGTCCCAGATGAAGGGTTCCGCCAAGTGGTGGCTGGAACTGCACGCCACGTTTTTCCAACCATTCAACACATTCTGTTGAACGACGAAGGGTCATGCGCGCAAGCTCTTCATTGGTTTTACCTTTGGTGACGCGCATCAGGTCATCCCAATATTCGTCCTCATCATATGTGCCGCTCAAGACGGAAAGGGGGCCAATATGCATAGGGCGAAGATTGCGGGTATGGCGGGTGTTGCCGCCACGATGCGTGCGTGGTGCCCCTTCCAGGAGGCAAACTTTTGCCCCTTTTTCAGCCGCACAAATTGCAGCGATGATCCCTGCCTGCCCGCCACCTGCAACAAGGACATCAAAATTTTTTTGATCATTTTGCACAGTATTTTTCCTGTTTGTTTTATATTGTGTACTTCTGTATACAATCTACTTTGCCGGACGAACCTGTCAGTTTACTTTCAATCTGACAGAAAAATGACAGTTTAGAGGTTAATAATGTTCTCTATTCAAACAGATGAATTGGAAAAGTCGAGATGACTTCAGACACACTCCCGCGTGGGGAAGTTGCTTATCAACAGCTTTTTAATGCAATCAAGACAGGAATCCTCAAGCCGGGTAGCCGTATTACTGAAACCGAAATTGCGGATATGTTCGGTATAAGTCGCACCCCTGTCAGAGATGCCATCAGGCGTTTAGAAAGTGCGGGGCTGGTGATACATATCCCGCGTCAAGGCGCGGTCATCAAAAAGCTGGATCACCGTGAAATCATCGAGATGTATGAAATGCGTGAGGTTTTGGAAGGAACGGCTGCCTTACATGCCGCTCAGCATGCCTCTGATCTGGAAATTGATGAAATGACAGAACTTAATGAACTCATGCTCAGCAATAAGACCAATGCGCCGGCAGCTGCAGAAGCCAATGCCCAGTTTCACAAAACCCTTTATCGTGCCGCCAATAACCGATACTTGATTGATGCGATCAACAATCTATCAAGCGTTATGGCTTTGTTGGATGGCACGACACTTTACAATGAAGAACGGGTTGAGACAGCGTATAAAGAGCATGCAGATATTATTGTTCAGATCAGGTCCAGAGACGGAAAAGCAGCTAATGAAACGGTTAGAAACCATATAAGAAACTCACAACGTGTCAGAATTCGAATGTTTAGATGAGTATCGCTTGTGTCATTTCAACAGGACAGAACAATGAAATTACGAGACGCTTTTATTTATGACAAAGTAAAGTGGTATCCACTTATAGGACGTTTACTTTAGTCAAGAACCGTTTCAACGTTCGAACGTACCATATTTTTGAACCGTACCAGCTTGCATCATGATTTCACCCTGTGCAAGCACGTCTGTGATATTTAAATCCTGGTTCAGCAAAAGACAATCTGCGTCCTTTCCAACGGCTATTTCGCCTTTTGATTTATCTAGGCCGAGCATTTTTGCGGGTGCCGTAGTGAAAGGGATCAAGGCTTTATCTAAAGGGATTTTTTCAGTCAAATGGGTGTCTTTGAGTTCATTTAACAAACATTTAAAACCAGACACGGTCAAACCGATCAGTTCTCCGTTGTCACTAAATCGGGGGGAGGACCCATTGCCATCGGAACTGACGCTAAATCTTTCCAAAGGGAGAGACTGTTGTATGCAATGGGCAATAGCTTTGCTGACTTTTATGCCGCCTTTTGCGCCTAAGTCAGGGTTTATTCCTGCCGTTAAATCGATATATCCACCTGCAATCATCCATTCATATGCTTGATCCATCATGAATTGTTTACGATTAACATGTGTCGGAATAAATTGAGTGCGTGGGATTTCCGAAGTTTTGATGATCTCTTCCAAAAAAGGAAAGCCATCTTCGCCACCGCCAAGATGCACAACAACCCGTCCCACCTTGGCAGATTGCATCCCGCCAATTCTTGCTTCCATCGTAATCCGTTTCAATTCCTGAAGGCTCACGTGTGGTGCACGATGATCGGCAATTGCCGTTTTTAAGCCGATTACCGGATCAAGAAAGGTGATGTCATTTTTAATGCTGTTGGTCAACGTTGGGCTTGGGTATGCGTATGCACCTGTAAACATATAGGCACTGATGCCTTCCATGCGCAAAGCGTATGTTTTGGCCAAAAGCGTTTCGATATGGCGGGTTGAACTATCTGTCCCCATTAAACCGACAACCGTCGTAACACCGGCTTTTATAAGGTCACTTAAGATAACTTCAGGCGTACGAGTCGTAAAACCACCTTCACCGCCACCGCCAATCAGATGAACATGTCCATCTACAAAACCCGGAACAAGAATCTTACCTTTAGCGTCAATCACGCTTAGGGGTTCAATGCCTTTTGGATCTAAATCTTTCCCGATTTGTGCAATTTTTCCGTTTGCAATAAATACATCAACAACACCTAGTGAAAAAGGTGTGTAAACAGTAGAGTTTTTAATTAAAATGAACATTTTTTCCTCATTAATATTTGTTTTTGATGTTTATTTGGAATATAGTTTATTTTTTATACATCAATAAAACAGAAAGAACTGAAAATGCGTACAGTATATTTAAATGGATACTTCGTTGAAGAAGATAAAGCCAATATATCTATATTTGATCGCGGTTTTTTATTTGCCGATGCCATTTATGAAGTTACCGCCGTCATTGATGCCAAATTCATAGATTTCAAGGGTCACATGGCCCGTCTCCATCGTTCATTAAACGAGCTTGGGTTACAATCGCCTTGTTCGGATGATGAGATTTTGGATATTCATCGTGCCTTGGTGGAACGTAACAACCTGACGGAAGGGTTGGTCTATATGCAAATTACCCGTGGCGCCGCTGATCGAGATTTCATTTTTCCGCCCAAAGATACGCCGCCAACTATTGTCATGTTTACGCAGGAGAAGAAACTTGTCAGTCCGCCTGTTCTGCAACGAGGGATGAAAATTGCAACCATTGAAGATCTGCGTTGGGCACGTCGTGATATCAAAACCGTTCAATTGCTTTATCCTTCCATGGCCAAAATGGCTGCACGTGAAAAAGGGGCAGATGATGCCTGGTTTATTGAAGATGGTTTTATTACGGAAGGGACCTCTAACAATGCATTTATCATTACACAAGACGGCACTTTGGTGACACGCCATCTTAGTAATTCCATCCTCCATGGCATTACGCGCGATAGTGTTTTAAAAACAACAAATGACCTGAATATCACTGTTGAAGAACGTGCTTTCACGGTTGAGGAAGTCAAATCTGCTGCGGAAGCATTCTTAACGTCTGCATCCCAACCGATCGTGCCTGTTGTGGAAATTGATGGTTGCGTCATTGGTACTGGAGAACCCGGTTTGAAAACGATGCAGTTGCGCGAAGCTTATTTAAAAGTCGCAAAAGAGACATCCATTTAAGACGTAAATTCATGTAAGACATCCCCGTAGGTTTTAAGCTCTTGCGGGGTATGAATTGCGCGCGCAACAGAACGAAGTAAATTATGGCGGGGCTCAGAAGGATATTTGAAATAAGGCACAGATAAGCCTGCTTCAGCAAATGCCTGACTCAGTCCTGCCGCTTGAAATTCATCTTTCATGGATAAGGCAACAACGGGAGAGTTATCCACGGCAACAGCAATGCCTGCACGCTGGGCGGCCTCTCGCATAGTTTGGGCATTTTGATGCAATTGGGCCTGTCTGTCTGGTTCTGCTTGAATAATCTTTAATGATTTCACGCAGGCCGCTGCAATTGCAGGGGAGGGAATAGCCGTTCCACGACAAATGTGGCTGTTCAGACATCCTTTAATCCATTCGCTTGAGCCCACAATAAAACCGCCACTACAACCAAGCGCCTTACTCATGCTCCCTAAAATGACGGCGTCATTGGGTGCTAATCCACAGAATTCCGCAATGCCTTTGCCCGTTTCACCATTTGCAAAAACACCGTGTGCATCATCGATAAACAGTTGCGCCCCGGAAAGAGTACATAAACGATGTATTTCTTTAAGATCGGGAATTTCTCCACTGATGCCATAAAGACCGTCTGTTGCAACAACAACTTTTCGACCTTTTGTGGCATCCAGAAGATCCGCCAGATGATCATTATTAAGATGTTTATATGTCTGATATTCTAGCTCTGCCCCGCGCATACCCAGAAATATGTTCGCATGGCAATTTTCATCACAGAGCACAAGGTCATACCCTTGAAGGCGCGCAGCATGAAAAAAAGCAGGCCCGCCATGATAGGCAGCCCCCATCACAACAGCTTTTTCCACTTCGAAAAAAGAAGCGAGGTCCTTTTCCAATTGCTTATGCATATCGGTTAATCCAAATGAAAACCGGGACGCCATTGGGCTGATGCTTGATTGAAGAACCGCTTGTGCCATCACCTCTTTCAAGCGCATATCTACTGCAAGTCCAAGATAATCGTTACCTGCAACAGGGATCAATTTTTGATGCATTATTTTTCCTTTAATCTTTGGCTTTAAGAGAGAATATCGTCACGGATACAAGCTGAAAAATGTCCGGGTGCTTTTTCTTTAAGTTCCAGTTCAGCATTTGCACATGCTTCCAGCGCATAAGGACATCGTGTGCGAAAAACACAGCCTGACGGTGGGTTGATCGGACTGGGGACATCACCAGCCAAAATAATACGCTCTCGTTTATTTAACGGGTTTGTTTCGGGGACTGCCGATAAAAGAGCCTGTGTATAAGGATGTTTCGGCGTGCGGCATAAGGCATGAGATTCCGCAATTTCCATCACCTTACCCAAATACATGACCACAATACGGTTTGCGATATATTCAACAACGGCTAAATCATGTGCAATGAACAATATGGTTAGATCTAACCTGTCTTTTAGTTCCTTCAGAAGGTTAATAACCTGAGCCTGAATTGATACATCCAAGGCAGACACGGGTTCATCTGCAACAATAAATTCAGGTTCGAGAGCAAGTGCACGTGCAATGCCGATGCGTTGACGTTGCCCACCAGAAAATTCATGGGGAAAACGCTGTGCATGGTCTTGGTCAAGACCCACCATATCCATTAATTCTTTCACCCTGTTCTTCAACTCGGTTTGCGTTTTGAACAGGCGGTGAATTTTAAGGGGTTCGCCGATAATATCTTCAACACGCATTCTGGGGTTTAAAGAGGCAAAAGGGTCCTGAAAGATCAACTGTGCGTTACGTCGAAAAGTTGCAGACTCTTTGTTGGAATATTTTGAAATATCAGAACCGTTAAAACAGATTTCCCCTTGCGTGGGTTTAACAAGACTTAAAACGGAACGTCCAAGTGTTGTTTTACCTGATCCGGATTCACCAACCAGACCTAAAATTTCACCTTTATGAATTTCGAATGAAATGCCGTCTAGCGCTTTAACAACGGTTTCTTTTTTAGAAAAGAGGCCTTTTTCCATTGGGAACCAGATACGCAGGTCTTTTATTTCGACTAAAGATTGTTTGTTATTCATATGACAAGCTCCCGGTTACTTCTTCCCATCGTGCACAGCGTACACGTCCACCATCACCAGTTTCGACGAGGGGAGGTACATCTTGGTCACATATGCCAACGGTTTTATATTCACAGCGTTCATTAAAAGCACAGCCGCAGGGCAGGCTTAAGGGGCTCGGCACATTACCGGGGATGCTATATAATCCTGTCCCTTCAGGGTAATCATATCCCAAACGTGGGATGGATTTCATCAAAGCGGCGGTATATGGCATTTTGGGTGAAGCAAAGATCTGTTCGACCTTGTTTTCTTCCACAGCGCGCCCGCCATACATGACGACAACTCTATCCGCCATTTCAGCAACCACGCCAAGGTCATGGGTAATAAACAGGACCGCCATACCAAACTCTTTTTGAAGGGCACGGATTAAATCAAGGATTTGCGCTTGGATTGTTACATCAAGTGCCGTTGTGGGTTCATCCGCGATCAAAAGCGATGGATTACACGATAAGGCCATCGCAATCATAATGCGTTGACGCATGCCACCTGAAAGCTGGTGCGGATAACTGTCAAGGCGTCTCAGAGGGTCTGGTATACCAAGAAGTTCGAGCATGTCAGCAGCACGTGTCCAGGCGGCTTTTCTGTTGAGCTTTTGGTGCAGCCGGATGGTTTCACTGATTTGTTCCCCAACCGTATAAACAGGGTTGAGTGACGTCATCGGTTCCTGAAAGATCA
>JABXIC010000195.1 GCA_013373265.1 Methylocystaceae bacterium
ATAGATAAAGCCGTGCGAGACTGGATCATAAGACTTGGGCTGTGCCTGAGTGTGGGGGTATTTTGTGTGAATGAAGCGGCTTTCGGGCAGGCTATTCCACAAGCTGATCTCAACATCATTCAAAAGCAGCAGGATGAGATACAACGACGCAATGAAACACAGCGTCGCTTAATTGAACTCAAAAATAAATCAAGCGGCAGAACGCCAAAAACGGATATCCCTGATCCAAATTTCCCAACTCTCCCCAATGGGCAGAGTTGCTTCCAAGCCGATAAAATCAACTTAAATGGTGTCACTCTTTTTACTGAAGACGATATTCATGAACTCCTTTCGCCATATCTTGGCAATTGTATCACTTTAAAAGATGTTGATGAACTCTTACGCTCAATTGCAAACCTATATTCCGACAAGGGGTATGTCACATCACGTGGCTTTCTTCCGTCACAGGATATTAGCGATGGGACACTGAACCTTGATATTATTGAAGGATATGTTGAAGGTTTTGAGCTCAATGACGACAAGTCACGTAAATCCTGGCGTTTAAAATCAGCTTTCCCTTTTATAATTGGACGTCCCTTAAATTTGCGAGATATTGAACAAGGACTAGACCAACTCAACCGCCTGAAATCCAACAATGCACAAATGACCTTGGAACCCGGTTCTACCCAAGGGGCATCTTCAGTAAAAATTACAAATGAGACAAGTAAACCTTGGCATTTTGCCACAGGCTATGACAACTCCGGTCAGATTTCTACAGGTGTTCAACAATGGACTGGAAATGTAGAAATTGATGATATCTTGGGTGTAAATGATTACCTCTCCTTCAATTGGTCAAAAGATACAAAATCAGGAGAACCGCAACAAAGTCGTTCCCTGTCCGGCTATTGGTCCATCCCATTTGGTTATCTTACTTTATCCGGTTCTCACAGCTTTTACACATATGCCAGTAAGGTCAATGCAACCACTGCAAGCTATATAAGTTCCGGCTATTCCCGCACCCAAAAAGTAGAATTAGATGCGGTTATTCACCGAAATCAAACCAGCAAAACAAATTCCTCTTTCTTTTTGAGGCAACACACCGCAGCAAGCTTCATCAATGATGAAAAGCTGGATAGTTCTTCCTACCGTCTTACAAGCTTAGGTTGGTCTTTAGGCCAGCAAAATATGATGCTGGGCGGCATAGTCTCTTCCAAACTTACCTTGGAAAAAGGCATCCGTGCCCTAACAGCCAAGGAAGATGAAGGCATTACATCCCCAAGTACACCGCGCGCGCAGTTTCATAAAGCTGAACTAGACCTTTCTTACTATAAACCCTTTCAGTTTTTTGATCAGAACTTTGCCTATTCAGGCAGCGCGCATGCCCAATGGAGCCCCATGACCCTTTATTCTGCCGACCAAATGACAATTGGTGGTGAAAGTTCTGTCAGGGGTTATCACGAGAATACATTAGGTGGTGATCAAGGGGCTTATTTACAAAACACATTTTCATGGAATTTACCCCAGACCGGACAAGAAACGGTCGATGCCCTATTGGGAACGGTTGCGCCCTTTGTTGGCTACGACATTGGCGCCCTTGAAAATGATAGCAAAGATTATACCGAGCGCGGCGTGATCTCTGGATACGCCTTCGGAGTGAAAACCTCGGGCGGGTATCTTAATCTGTCCGCCACCTATGCACGTCCTATTCGAACACCCGCCCATCTTGATGAACGCCATCACGAACTTTATATCAAAGCAGAAGTGAGTTTTTAACATGAAATTGGTTTCCACATTTTCAAAGCTAGCCCTTTATTGGATTTTAAGCCTGAGCATTGCTTTGCAGCCCAATCTTGTTGAAGCGAGCTCTGCTGTTATCACCGTCGCCCCTAACAGCAACGCATCGGTTTCCCAGACAGTAAATAATACACCCCTGTTGCAGATTGAAAAGCCTAATGGGGCAGGTCTATCACATAACAAATTCACTGATTTTAACGTTGGGAAATCCGGTCTTGTCATTAACAACGCTTTAGATATTGCCAAAACAAATATTGGTGGCGTGGTTCTGAAAAACCCGAATTTCACAGGTAAAGCTGCAAGCTTAATTCTGAATGAAGTCACCAGTGCAAACCGATCCTCGTTAACAGGTTTTACAGAGATCGCAGGACAAAAAGCGGATTACATCCTCGCCAACCCCAATGGCATTACCTGTAACGGTTGTGGTTTCATCAATACGTCAAGATCGACCCTAACAACGGGTACGCCCGAATTTGATGCAGCAGGTGCATTAAGAAATCTGTCCGTGGATGGCGGCGATGTGTTGATTGAAGGCCTCGGCTTAAATGCAGATAAAGCTGATGCTTTTGATATCATTACCCGCTCCAGCAAGCTGGTCGCTCAGCTCAACGCAAATGAATTAAACATCATCACAGGACGCAATGATGTGGATTATCCATCCCGCACAGCGACACCGAAGGCCGATGATGGGTCCGTAAAACCAAGCGTTGCCATTGATAGCTCTGCATTAGGCGGTATGTATGCAGGGCGCATTACTTTGCTCGCAACCGAAGCAGGCGTTGGGGTGAATACGCTAGGCGATCTTGCTGCTTCTGCCTCTGATGTCACCATCACGGCAGACGGCAAAATTGTTGTTAGTAAAGTTCAGGCAAACCAAAACCTGAACCTAACGTCAAAAAATGACACGCTTGAACTCACAAAAAAAGCATCTTCAGGCCAAAACATATCACTGAGCGCGAAATCAAATATTAATGCCCAGAATGTAAGCCTGACATCCGAAAATGATCTGACACTAAACGCAAAAGACATCAATGTCAGTTCTACCCAGCTTGTTGCAGGTGTTGATGCAAACGGGAACCTGCAAGCAGGGAAAGGGAATTTAACGGTTAATGCTGACAATGGCCTGACTTATTCCGGCGGACGTTTGGCGGCAGGGAACAAACTGTCGATCAAGGCAACTAGCATTGATAGTGGGGATAGCTCCAGCGGACTAACTTCGAAAGGTGCTTTGTCACTCGAAGCTCAGACTATGGCGAAGACTAGCGGTGGAATTATTTCTGATGGCGACCTTTCTTTAAAAGTCACCTCGCTCGGATTAACCTCCAAGGGGGCATTGTCCAAAGCAAAACTAAACCTGACCACGACAAACTTTGCAAATTCATCCACTCTCAGTTCCGTTGGTGATCTGACCTTTAATGTCAGTGGATCAATCTTAAATAATACCGGAGCCACCATTCAGTCTGATGGCACCTTAACGCTTACATCAAGTGCAAGCAGCGTTACAAACCGGGGGAATTTAAGCGGCAAAACTGCCCTTAATATTGATGCGGCAACCGCCATCACAAATGAAAGCACAGGTCGACTTGAATCTGATGGGAATATTACCCTAACCGCGCGCGGTGGTAACATCAATAATGCCCATGAGATTGAAGCCCTCGGCGATATTAACCTGACTTCTTCGGCCAATGTCATCAATGCGAGCGATGCCAAAATGAAGGCGCAAAAATCCCTGACCACCACCGCCACGGGTGATATCACAAACGGCGGTATTTATGCGGCAGCGACGTCTCAAACCTTAAGCGCCACCAATCTCACCAATACGGGTATTTTAAAATCCGATGGGGATTTAACGGCAACCCTCACCAACGACCTGACCAACAGCCAGACCATCAAAGCTCAGGGCAACCTCGCCCTTTATGTTGCCAATCAGTTGCAAAACAATCAAGGCACGATCAAAGGCAATGCGGGCCTTGTCATCCAAAAAAACTTGGCCGGGGATAAAACAGCCACGGTGGAAAATATTTCCGGGACCATTCAGGCTGGAAATGATGATCATGTGAATGCGGATTTAACTATTCGCGCCGACAGACTGACCAATCACAAAAAAATATTTGAGAGCGATACACGGACCGATGCGGGTGAAAACAGCAACATCACCTATAGCGTCCAATATGTAAAAACCGATTCAGATGCCGCGCGAATATTGGCAGAACGCGATATCGCCCTTTATGGCGGTGACATCACCAACTCGCAAAGTCAAATTCATGCCAACCGCAACCTTGATATCGCCGAAGGGAATTTCACCAACGAAACTCAAGAGCTGACCACCACTAAAAACACCCGCACAGCCCACACCCGTAGTTGGAAAAAATGTAAATGGCATGGCAGTTGCAAGACGTATTACGAAACTTATTATACAACCGCGTCCGAACTTCAGGCTGATAAAACCCAAACAGTTTTTGGTACACTCAGTGCACATGACACGATAAATGTTGATGTGGCAACCCTTGCATTAACAGGGGTCAGCCAAGGTGTGGAACGTGTCGGCCTTGTCGCAGGCGACACCAATTTTTCTGTCAATGGGGCATCTGCTCTTTCTGCGGGCAGCGATATTGATACAAGCTTCACCGTTCCAGAAGGCAACTACGGGGAATTCATCACCCGCAAAGGCGTAGCCTTTAAATATTTGATCGAACGCAATCCCGAGCTTGCCGATATCGCAACCTTCATGGGGTCTGATTACTTCATCACGAAGACAGGCATAGACCCGAACAAAATTGCCAAACGTCTAGGCGATGCGGCCTTTGAAACAGATATCATCCATAAGGAAATTTTCAAGCGCACTGGGAAACGCTATCTATCCGATGCAGTCATTAACAGCGCTGATCAAATGCAGCGCCTGATGGATGCGGCCGCTGTTGAAAAAACAAATCTGAACCTCAGCTTCGGCATTGAACTGTCAAAAGCACAGGTTGCCGCCCTCACCAGTGACATCATCTGGATGGTGGAACGTAAGGTTAACAATGAGACAGTTCTTGTTCCTGAACTCTATCTCGCCAGTGTCACGCGCGATAACCTATCTGCGCGCGGCGGGGCTATTGTTGCTAGCAATATCAACATTCAAGCCATTGATGCGGTGATTAAGAATGGTCGTATTGAAGGCAAAAACAGCATTGTCCTCAACACTACAGGCAGCTTGCTCAACCGAGGGGGCGCGATTAAGTCCGATGGCAACATCACCCTTGCTTCGGCTAAAGACATCACCGTTCAATCCGGTGTAATTAAAGGCGATAACATCAACCTCAGCGCCAGTGAGAATATCACCGTTGAAACCGTCAATACCAATATCAGAAACGGCATCAACAACGATAATATTCTCAACCAGCAAGCCGCAATCACCGCCCAATCCGGCTTGAATATAAACGCAGGCCGTGACCTTGCCCTCAAAGGGGCAAAACTCGCCTCTGATGGTGCGGCGACTCTAGCGTCAAGTGGCGCAACAACCATCGAAACCGCGCAATATACCGATAGCCACAATGCCAATTTCGGCAATGGTTTTGATCGCCGCCGTGAAGTCACTAATCTTGTCAGCACCATCAGCGCAAAAGGCGACTTAAACCTGACCTCCCAACAGGATTTTGCCTTAAAAGGCTCCACCGTTTCCTCTGACAGCAACGTCACCCTGGACCTGAAAGGCCAAGCTGATATTCGCTCTGCGCAAAATACCTTAAGTGCGGCTTCCCAGATGAGAACCGATAATGGCGGTTTCTTTGGTGGCTCCACCCAAAGCGAAAGTCAAAGTGCGCAAACCACCCAAGTGGCATCCGGGATCACGGCAGGCGGGAACATCAATATCACAGCGGCCAATGATCTTAACATTACCGCCTCTACTGTTCAGGCCAATCAAGACCTCAACGTCACCACGGCCAAAAATATCAATATTGCCTCGGCTGCTAATACCAGCACGTCGTTTAGCTCAACTTCTTCCTCCTCCGGCTTCAGCCTTGGCATCGTCAATTACAATGCGCAAAAAGGTGCAGAAAATGATAACCGACGCACCACCAATGTGGCATCCACCCTTCAAGGTGAAAACGTCACCCTTAAAACGGATGCAGACCTTGGTATTAAAGGCTCCACCGTTCAAGCCAACAATGACGCCACCCTCAGCGTTGCAGGCAACCTCACGGTCGAAAATGCCAGCGACACAACAGAAACATCCAGCTCCAGCTATGCCAGCAAAGGCTTCAACGCCAATATCCCGGTTTATTTCTTCGATGTAAATGGCGGTTATAATTCAGCAAAAACCAAAGCCGACAGCGTTTCTGATCAAACGGTCGTCGCTTCTGCCCTCAAGGCAGGCAATGACCTATCCGCAAGCGTCGGCAAAGATGCCACCATTGTTGGCTCCGACGTTCAGGCAGGCAACAATCTTGATCTAAACGTCACAGGCAATCTCGCCCTTGCCACCGCGCAAAATGTCCATAACGAAAGCCATTCTGAAACCAAAGAAAGTGGCTTTACGGTTGGCGTCTCTTACGCAGGCTACGGTGGCAATGTGGGTCAAAGCAAGCTTAAAGGTACAGAACAATCCACCCTTGATGTGATCAATGACGGCACGGTCTTAAAGGCAGACCAGAACCTAAACGTTCAGGCCGGCAATATCACGGTTGTCTCTGGGGAAATCACCAGCGGTGCAGATACCACGCTTACGGCGACGCAAGATATCACCCTTGCCACCGCGCAAGACATCCACCAAACCTCCAACACCACCATCTCCGGCACCACGCGCACAGCCGGAGTTAGCTACGGCACCTCTTATGGTGGGGAAAACGGGGCGAACGTTAAGGTCGGGCTGAATGTCTCTAAGGGGACGCAGACCACCAAAACCACAACCCAAACCGACACCCTACAAAAAGGCACGGCCCTAAGTTCCGGCAACAACATCACCATCACATCGGGCAATGACACAACACTGGTTAATGCGGATGTGAAGGCCACAGGTCAAACCGAAATCAACGCAGGCGGGGATGTCAATTTGCTCGCCGCAGCCGATACCCGCGTGGTCACCAACACCACCGCCACCACCAAAACCAACTCTATCGGGGCCACGGTTGGGGTCAGTGCGAATATTGCCAATGATGGCCGCAGCACCGATGGCTCCTTTACCACCGGGACCTTAAACGCAGGTCTCACGCGCACCACATCGAAAACAGACACCACCTCCACCACCACAACAACAACCACCCAACAGGGCACGACCATCCGCTCTGACGGTGGCACAACCGTGGTTGCGGCTAACACTGTCGATGTGGAAAACACCACCAGCACAGGCGATGTGCTGAACGCAGGCGATACGGTGAACGCTGGTGGTGCGGTTAATGAAACCACTTTAGAAGATACCTCCAAGACCGTCACCACGACCACCTCGACCTCCAGCACATCGACCAATTTCTCAGGTCCGGACCTCAAACAAGCTGCACTGGACACGGTTGCTAATGTGGTCGGCGAAGTCGGGGCCAACAAGATCGGCGACCTGAAAGAAGGCGGTCTTGATACCGTCAGCCACAAGGTGCTCCATGCCGCCAACGGGGCCGTGCAAGGTGCCATCAAATCCGGTGGTGACCTCGATGGTGCAGCCGCCGGAGCCATCGGGGCCGCCGTCGGTGAAATCGTCGCCGAAGTGGTCGATGATGGCACCGCCACACGCACCAACGAAAAAGGCCAACAGGTCACCAAAGTCGCCTCCATTGCCGCCCAAATCGCCGCTGGTCTGGCGGGTAAGGATACGGAGATCGCAAGCGCTGCAGCGACCAATGCGGTTGAGAATAACTACCTAGCCCCAAAGAAACTAATTAAGACTGAAATCAAGGTAGCTCGCTGTAAAGCTGGAGATGCAGGTTGCGTTAAGAAAGTTCAAGAAGAAGCTCTCAGAGAAAGTCAACAAAAAGATACCGCACTGGTAACTTATTTGACTGCCGGTGGAGGAACAGAAGATGGTCGTTTCTGGGATCACTTGGTCGAGCAAGGACGGCTTGAGAACATTGAGGCAGAGGTACGAGAGTATTTTCCCGAGCTGAACGATGTAGAAGTTGAAGAAAAAGCACTTCAATACCAAAAACAGTATCTGTCCGACTTACAACAGTCTGGCACACGTGTTGAAGCCCTCCTTTCACAAATTGAAAACGGTAACACGGCCACAAACACTCTTGATGCCTTCGATACACTAGCCGCAATTTTTGGCGGTGTAACGGGATTGGTGAAAAAAGGTACCGTAAAAGCCGCTCGCAACGTTTTAGACCGTGGCATAAAGAAGGTCGTCGGAGAAGTTAAGGCGCTGACGAAAAAGGTGAAGGGTAAGCAAAATTATGATAGTTTGAAGGGAGAAGGAAGCATTGGTCGAACCAAAGGGTACACCTCTGAAGAATTAGGGAAAATTGATCCCAAAACGAAAGAACGATTTGATAGACTTAACAAAATAGAACGTTCAAGCAAAGATTTTACAAAAGCTGGAAAAGAAAATGTAAGAGACATTAACCGCGAGCTTAACAAGGGCGTCGAAAAATGCGAAAACTGTGGAATTGAAGTTATAAACCCGCAACAATCAAAAAAGGGGGTCACACCTCCACAAAATGAAGCACATGTTGATCACATCAAAAGAAAAAGTGAAGGCGGTAGCGGCACGCCAGATAATGGTCAAGTGCTATGTCGAAATTGTAACGTAAATGAAAAGCACTGATAACAGCATGAAAAAAGTAACATTTATCTATCAAATTGAAGATGGAAAGTTCGACGAGGAAGATGTCTGGGTTTCAAATTGTGGGGCAAACTATAAAGTAGAAAATATTCCTTTTTTCGCTCACAACATTGCGTATGGGGATGTGATATCTGTTGAAACAGAAGGAAATAAGCTTTTCTTTTTAGATCTCATCAAAACATCAGAACATAGCACCATTCAAATTGTTTTTTTTGATGTAGACGCTGTAAATCAGCTAACTTCATTTGTGGAAAGTATCAACTGTTCATGGGAAGGAATACATGAAAAGTATATATCTATAGATGTACCTCCAGAAGTGGATTACGTTAAATTAAAAGGTTTCCTTGAAATCGGCCTTCAGAA
>JABXIC010000003.1 GCA_013373265.1 Methylocystaceae bacterium
CCCATTTCTGCTCCATGTGCGGACCGAAATTCTGCTCCATGCGCATCAGCCATGAAGTCAAGGAAGAGGCACAAAAAGGCATGGCGGAAATGTCGGAAAAATTCAAAAAAGAAGGCGGCGAAATCTATAAAAAGATTGATGCTGCTGAATAATCTAACCTTATAAACGAGACGTTTTCGTCATCGCCAATAAATTGTGTGATGACGAAAACTCTTTATCTTCTACTCGTACATTCTGGCACCAAAAAAAGCCGTCACTCTGGCGAAGGCCAGAGTCTGTTCCTGCCATGGATACTGGCCTACGCCAGTATGACGGGAAAAAATCTAACTTTTTTATTTTGACGCAATCTTCAGATTGGTCGAGGTCTTGACCTCTTCCATACAGACAAAGGTTTTTGTCGATTTGATATGGGGCAGGCCGGACAGCACATGGCCTAAAAAGTTACGGTAATCCTGCATGTCGGCAAAGCGCAGTTTAAGCAGATAATCAAACCCACCCGCGATCATGTGACATTCCATCACCTGTTCAATATTTTTGACTGCCCGTTTGAAATGATCAAAAACATCTTCGGACGTGGTTTCCAGCTCAACTTCAACAAACACCAACAGGCCCGCCCCCATTTTCACCGGATCAAGCTGGGCACTATAGCCTTTGATAAAGCCTTCGCGTTCAAGCCGTCGTACCCGTTCTAAGCAGGGTGTGGGGCTGAGATTGACCCGTTTGGAGAGTTCCACATTGGAGATTCGCCCATCGCGTTGCAGATATCCTAAAATCTCACGGTCTTTATTATCTAATTCTCTATTCATTTTCTAATTCACAGCATTTTCATTATGTTAAATTAATTTTTACCATATAAAATAATGCTAATCCAGAAAACAAAAGTGATATCTTCTGTAAAACATTTGATAGAATATTAAAAAATCAAATGAATGAGGTTATGGGATGATATTTTCTAAAACGGCACCTGCATTACCCGCTTGGCATAAACAGGTCTCAAGAAATTACCGTTGCGACGAAGATACGCTGGTTGAAGAGCTCTTAAATGAAGCTCGGCTTGAAGAAGCCACAACCAGCCGTATCCGTGCAAAAGCACATCATTTGGTTGAAGTCGTCCGCAAAGGGCGACGCAACCAAGGCGGCATTGATGCCTTCATGCAACAATATGACCTGTCCACACAGGAAGGTCTGGTGCTGATGTGTCTGGCCGAAGCCTTACTGCGTATCCCTGACAGCGATACGGCAGATGCCTTGATCGAAGATAAACTGACAGGCAGCCATTGGGAAAACTATCTTGGCCAAAGCGAGTCCATTTTCGTCAATGCCTCGACCCTGGGTCTCATGATCACGGGTAATATCCTAAAAGAAACAGAAAACCCTACCAGCAAAGCCAAATCCATTTGGCGCAGTCTGGTTAAACGTTCTGGTGAACCGGTGATCCGCCAAGCCATGCGTCAAGCTATGCGCATCATGGGCTTCCAGTTTGTATTGGGACGCACGATCGAAGAAGCCCTAAAACGCGCCGATGAAGGCTCGAAAAAAGGCTATGCCTATTCCTTCGATATGCTGGGCGAAGCAGCGCGCACCCATGAAGATGCACAACGCTATTTCAAATCTTACGAAAAAGCCATTGCTGCCCTGAGCAAACATCAAAAAGGGCGCGGTCCGGTTAAAGAAAACGGCATTTCCGTCAAACTGTCTGCCTTGCACCCGCGTTACGAATTATCCCATCGTGAGCGTGTGTTGTCAGAACTCGTCCCCATGGTTTTGACACTGGCACAACAAGCAAAGGCTGCCAATATCGGTTTCACCATTGATGCCGAAGAAGCGGGTCGTCTGGAAATCTCACTTGAAGTGATTGAACAGGTCTTTAGCGATTCGTCTTTGGACGGTTGGGATGGCTTCACCGTTGTTGTACAAGCTTACCAAAAACGCGCCCGCGACGTGCTTGAGATGCTGGCTGATCTGTGTAAGCGCACAAGCAAAAAGATGATGATCCGTCTGGTGAAAGGCGCTTATTGGGACAGCGAAGTCAAACTGTCACAAGAACTTGGCCTGAGCGGATATCCGGTCTTTACCCGCAAAGCTGCCAGTGATGTGTCTTATTTGGTCTGTGCGAAAAAACTGTTTTCCCTCAGTGACTATCTCTATCCGCAATTTGCCACACATAATGCCTATAGTGCCGCAACAATTCTTGAAATTTCACAAGGTAAACCTTTTGAATTTCAACGTCTGCATGGCATGGGGGATGCCCTTTACGAACAATTGGTCCAAGACCATATGGTACGTATTTATGCCCCCGTGGGCAGCCATGAAGACCTGTTATCTTATTTGGTCCGCCGTCTGTTAGAAAATGGCGCCAACTCTTCTTTCGTGAACCGTTTGGTTGATGACAAGACACCGATTGACGATATCATCGCCGATCCGGTGCAATATTTGGCGGGTGTAAGTCCCAAACGCCATCCACACATTCCTTTGCCGATCGACCTTTACGGGTCGAAACGCAAGAACTCCAAAGGTATTGATTTAACCTTTGGTGAAGGCTTGTTGAAGCTGCAAACGTCCCTCGAGTCCTTCGCGTTGCCCGCACAAGTCCCTGATGCGACAACAGAAGAAATCGAAGCCGCTTTAACAAAAGCCGAAAGCGCAAAAGCCGATTGGTCCAACACACCGCCTGAGAGACGCGGTGAAATTTTGCGCACCATGGCTGACTTGCTGGAAAGCAACTGTGAAGAATTCATGGCCATCTGTATTCAAGAAGCGGGGAAAACCATCCCTGACAGCATCGCCGAAGTACGCGAAGCCGTTGACTTCTTGCATTATTATGCAGATCAAGCTGTTGAACATTTTGATCCGTCTTCCCGCTTGAAAGCCCGTGGCACTTTTGTCTGTATCAGCCCGTGGAACTTCCCGCTGGCAATCTTTATCGGACAAGTCAGTGCCGCACTGGCCGCCGGAAACTGTGTCATCGCCAAACCGGCGGAACAGACACAACGCGTTGCCGCACGTATGCAGGAACTCATCTATCAGGCCGGTGTGCCCAAAGATGCGTTCCATCTGTTGTGTGGGGACGGGGCCAAGGTCGGCGGTCAATTACTCAGTGATCCGCGCATCAATGGTGTGTGTTTCACCGGGTCTAATCAAACGGCCAATATCATCAACACCACCTTGGCCAACCGCAGCGATGATATTGTGCCCCTTATTGCCGAAACGGGCGGTCAAAACGCCATGATCATCGACTCCAGCGCCTTGTTGGAAGCCACCGTGGCCGATGCGGTTTATTCCGCCTTCGGTTCTGCCGGACAACGGTGTTCAGCCCTGCGCGTGGCCTACATCCAAGACGATGTGGCAGATCGCTTTATCGAATTGCTCAAAGGGGCGATGGAAGAACTTTCTGTCGGTGATCCCGCCTTGCTCTCAACAGATGTGGGTCCTGTCATTGATGACGAAGCCCTCTCTGGTTTACAAAGCCATGTTGTGCGCATGACAGAAAAAGCCAAATTGCTCTATGCCTGTAAAGGCACAGATTTCCCCGGTCATTTCTTGCCCCCACATGCTTTTGAAATATCGTCCATCAACGACATCGGGCGGGAAGTCTTCGGCCCTATCTTACATGTAATCCGTTATGCCAGCAACAAGCTGGATGAGGTCATTGACGAGATTAATTCCACCGGGTTTGGCCTGACATTTGGCATTCATTCGCGTATCGAAAATAAAACGCTCTATGTCCAAAGCCGTATTCGTGCGGGGAACTGTTACATTAACCGCAACATGACCGGTGCCGTTGTTGGCGTCCAACCCTTTGGTGGTGAAGGTCTGTCCGGAACAGGTCCCAAAGCAGGGGGTCCGCACTATCTCTTGCGTTTCTCTACACAAGACAATGAAGATCAGCTTAAAGACCTCAATGGTCTTGCCATGTTGGGCCTTGATTTAAAGGACAGCAAAAAGGTTCAGGCCATTCGCACGGCCGCACCAGATTTTCCGACGACACAAACCATTGGTAAAAGCACATTGGATCAAGCGCTTGATCATGCGACACGTGATCAGGAAGGCTGGAACAAAACCCCGGCTGTGCGACGTTCTGCCATTTTGCGCACGGTTGCCGACCGTTTAGACAATACCAAAACGGCCTTGATTTCGGCTTGTTTAAAAACAAACGCAAACGATGTCACCAAAGCCGCCACAGATGTGGGTGAAGCCATCGCGGCCTTGCGTTATTATGCAAACCTGTGTGATGCACAATTCAGCAGCCCGGACATCCTGCCCGGACCGACAGGCGAACATAATGAGTTGCAACTTCATGGGCGTGGCACACTGGCGTGCCTCAGCCGTGACAGCAACAGTCTTGCCGAGTTTGTCGCACAAATCAGTGCCGCACTCGCGTCAGGTAACATCGTGGTGGCGCAAACCGCACCCGACTTGCTCGCGTTGGCCGGTTTTGTTGTACAATCCCTGTATGATGCCGGTTTGCCCTTCACAGTGTTACACCTCTGCACCGGTGATGAAGATGCCATTGAGGCTCAATTGCTCAGTGATTTACGTATCAACGGCGTCTGTTATGTTGGCCCGAAAGAGCGCAAGCTGGATATCAACCGCACCCTCATCAAACGCGATGGTGCGATTATCCCGCTGATCACCGAACTGGGTAGCGATCATTACATCCACCGTCTGGTGACAGAACGCACCATGACCATCAATATCACAGCCTCAGGCGGCAATGCCTCGCTTCTGACATTAGATGAAAATGCGTAAAATCTGAAATAAGGCAAAAGATGGCAAAAATCGCTCATATTGCTGCCCAATTTGGGGGGCATAGTATCAAACATGGAAAGGTCGGTAGCGTTGAAGAGTTTCCCCCCCCCTCCTAGAATACCATGAAATCAAACGTGCCCCTCAAAGTTAGATTTCAAACAACATCATGCTCTTCAATAAACCGGCCTGACCATATTGAATTGATCTTGCCAGAACTCCAAAACATCCTCGGACTTGCCCCCCGAGGATGTTTTGTTTTAGGGTACAGGCACACATTTGGCCGGGGGAATAAGATGGCTCGATTTTCAGGACAAGACTTGGTCTGCATACGCGGCGAACGTCTGGTCTTTTCTCAGCTTAATTTCACATTGGAAAGCACAGGATGCCTGACCTTGATCGGTCACAACGGTGCTGGTAAATCATCGCTTTTGCGCATGATGGCAGGCTTGTTAAGACCTGCTGCTGGTCTGATGTCATGGGATAAAACCCCCATCACCGACGATATGGATGACCACCGCGAACGCCTGCATTATGTCGGTCATCATGACGCCATCAAACCTGTGTTGACGGTGGAAGAAAATCTTAAATTCTGGGCAGGTCTGCGCAGTGATGCCTCTGAAGCCCAGGCCAACTTCAAAGAAGCCTTGGACGTTTTTTCCATCGGTCACCTGATTGACGTGCCCGGTCGGTTTTTATCAGCCGGTCAAAAACGTCGCGCAAATCTGGCCCGTGTCATCGCCTCCAAATCCCCCTTATGGCTGCTTGATGAACCAACCACCGCACTGGATAAAGACTCCATTGTCAAACTGGAACAAGTCATCGAAGCACACCGTGAAAAAGGCGGCATGGTGGTGCTATCCACCCATTCGGACATGAACATCAAAGACCAGCATATTCTGGATGTGGGCACCTGCGCTGCCGCGCGCGGGCAGGAAAGTGCCTCTCTCTTAGCGGAAGGAATTTAAGCCATGGGACGTTTTCTTTCCATTGTCCATCGTGACCTGCGTCTGGCCCTGCGCCAAGGCAGTGATAGCGTAATGGTGGTGATGTTTTTCGTCCTGACCGTTGTGCTCTTCCCCTTAGGGATTGGCCCAGAAGGCAATATGCTCGCCCGCGTGGCGTCCGGCGTGATCCTAGTGGCGGCTTTGCTTGCCTCCATGCTATCGCTGGAACGGCTCTTTCAAACCGATTATGAAGACGGTTCCCTTGAATTACTCACGCTCAGCCCGCTTCCTTTAGAAATCATCGTGCTTGCCAAAGTCACCGCCCACTGGCTGACCACAGGCCTGCCTTTGATGATTGCCTCCCCCATTCTGGCGGTGTTGATGAATATGGATGGTAAAGGCTTTAGCATGATGATGCTGGCCCTGTTACTGGCCACCCCTGCCCTGAGCCTGATCGGCGCCATCGGGGCCGCCCTTGTGCTGGGGTCGCGCCGAGGTGGTGTCTTGATCTCGTTACTGGTGCTGCCCTTGTTTGTCCCGGTGCTGATCTTCGGTGTGGGGCTGATTGATGCGGCCATCGGCGGGTTCGCCATTAAATCCCAAATCCTGATCCTCAGCGCCATCCTGTGTGCCAGCCTCGCATTTTGCCCCTTTGCAGCAGCAGCGGCTGTCCGCCAATCGGTGGAGTAAGAAGACCTAGAGAAAGACTCTGACACAGTTCAGACTCTAAAAAATGCCCATGTTGTGCTTTAAAATTTTAAACAAACATACGCATTTATTAGAGCCGAACTGACGTTACCTTAACTTTCTTGTACGCTTTTCAGGAATATCTCTACTTTATCACTCATTTCATCCGTTTGACGGCTCACACTTTGGGCAGCTGTCAAAACAACACCGGCAGCGTTACCGACTTCCGATGCTGATGAATTAAGTCCTGCAATATTTTTGGACACCTCCGATGTACCGGCAGAAGCCTCTTGAACACTACGTGCAATCTCGCTTGTAGCTGCGCTTTGTTCTTCAAGGGCAGAAACAATAGAATTAGAGATGGCGCTCACCTGATTAACAACCTCGGAAATCCCATGAATCGCCGTCACCGCATCACTGGTGCGATCCTGTACCGTCTTAATCTGTTGACCAATTTCTTCCGTTGCCCGTCCAGTTTGGTTGGCCAAATTTTTGACTTCTGATGCCACAACAGCAAACCCTTTGCCCGCATCACCAGCGCGTGCGGCTTCAATAGTCGCATTCAAGGCCAAAAGATTGGTTTGATCGGCAATATCGTTAATCAGATCAATCACTTCCCCAATACGGCTCACAGAATCATTAAGACTGTTCACCAGCGTATTTGTACTTTCCGCTTGTTGTCTTGCCTCTTCTGTAATCCGCGAAGATTCATCAATTTGAACATTGATTTCGTTGACGGATGCACTCAGTTCTTCAGCCGTACCCGCCACCGTTTGCACATTGGCTGCCGCCTGATCCGAAGCTGCTGCAACTGCAGCGGCCTGTTGTGCGGTTTCCTCTGCCGTCGCCGACAGGCTTTGCGAACTGCTTTCCATTTGCGTTGCAGACGTACCCATCCCTGTCAACGCCGTTGTTACATCTGAACGGAAAGTATTAATTAATTGTTCAACCTTCTGAGCATGTTTAACTTTCTGCTCTTGCTCTGCTGCCTGTTCTTTTTGAAGTTGTTCAGTCTTAATCATATTTTCTTTAAAGACCTGAACCGCTTTGGCCATATCGCCAACTTCATCTTTTCGATCTTGCCCATGAATTTCAACCGTCTTATCACCTTGAGCAAGTTCCTTCATCGCACGTGTCATCGCCATAATCGGGTTGGCAACACCATTACCAATGACAAAGGCAAGCACTAAGCCAGCACCGAGTGCAACCACAATACAGATCCCAATCATGGTATAAGTTGTGTTAACCGTGTCATCATTACCTTTCTGCCGCACGATCATCAGGCCTTTTTCTTCATTTGAGAAGCCCGCCATCACGGCGCGAAACTTATCAAAATAGACTTTGCCACGTTTTTCACCGATCAAACGGGCCATATCATCCATGGTTTTTGTAGTACCGATACTACGGCGGAACGCTATTGCAGGTTCCACCACTTTCGTTTGCCATTCACGCAATATTTTTGCGACTTCCTCTAACCGTTTAATCTGTTTGGGGTTATCGCTGACCGCTTTTTTCAAATCCGATAACGTTTTAAAAACAACCGTTTCGCCTTGCTTATACGGGGCAAGGAAATCTTCTTCTCCCGCTAAGAGATAACCGCGCATGCCGGTTTCCATATTTACAGCGGAAGCAACAATAGAGTCGGCTTTTTCCAACACATCATGTGTGTGTTCTACCCAACCTGTTGTCTCCACTATTTTATGAATATTGATAATGCTGATGGCCCCCACCAATAAAAGAAGACCTAAGGGTGCACAAACCCCTATCAACACTTTACTTCTGGTTTTCATGTTTGAAAGTTTCATTACCGCACCTCTCAATTTACATTAATAAATCGTAAATAATTCACCTATAGGTTTATAACAAGGCTGTAATGTGCATTACATATTTGTATTTTGTCAATAAATTCTACTAGAACGAGTCTTGAAATCACAGCATTTACATAATAAAAAATCTTTTTAATTAATATATTTGAAATAAAAATACAAAATTTGTTATATTTCTGTATCTGTGTATAAATATAAAGTATATATCTGGATGTGTATTTTTCTTGGAAACTTTACACTAATTAGTTGATTTATCTACACTATTAAATTGATAAATCTATTAGAACTCACCCATAAGAATACATACGCTCATAGCAAACATTAGAGTGCTGGTATTTAGGAACTGATGCTAATCATCAGTGTAAAGCTGATTGATACAACAATCGGTAGAGTGAGGGCACACACATAGAGACTGGCCTGCGCCCACCAGTATTGCGCGCTAATCCTATAAAGCCAAATACCTCTCCACCCCTCCTATAAAGGGTAAAAATACTCTTTACGACTACGGCGTGTAAGTTGGATAATTGACATCCCAAACCGTCACTCTGGCGCCGGCCAGAGTCTATTCTTACCATGGATACTGGCCTACGCCAGTATGACAGTTCATGCAAACAGTGCTTATGCCAAAATGTTAACGCTATTGCCTCTGTCAGCAGTCGTATTGCCAGAGGAAGGGGCCGTGGTGTTCGTTTGAGCATCATCACTGTCGCCATCGTTATCAGGGCCGACTTCACGGGCTTCTGCCGAAGGTTGCTGCGTAGCCACTTGATACAGTGCTGCTGTGCTGATCGAACCAATATTCATAGCAGTTTCTCCTTCATTTTACAGGAGAAAAGCTACCATGGTTTTCTGACGTGAACCTGAACAGGTTATTCTATCCCGTCTCTTCCCGCCAGAATTTTACGACGGCCTACGCGGTCAGGCGGCGTGACGATGCCGTCTTCTTCCATCTGATCGACAATGCGGGCGGCTCGGTTATAACCAATAGACAAGCGACGTTGGATATGGCTGGTGGAGGCCTTGCCGTCTTGAATACAAACTTGTACCGCCTGATCATAAAGCGCATCACTGCCTGAGGTATTGCCACCCACAGCGCCAGTCGGCATCACCAGACCTTCAATGGGTTCGTCGCTTTCTTCAGTGACCGCTTCCAGATATTTGGGTTCACCTTGTTTTTTAAGGTGGTTCACCACGTCTTCAACTTCTTCATCTGAGGCAAACGGGCCGTGTACGCGCGAAATTTGCCCCCCGCCCGGTTTAAACAGCATATCCCCCATACCCAGCAATTGTTCTGCACCCTGACTTTCCAAAATGGTGCGCGAATCAATCTTGGTGGTCACGGTAAAGCTGATGCGTGAGGGGAAGTTAGCTTTAATCGTACCGGTCATCACATCCACAGAAGGACGTTGCGTTGCCATAATCAAATGAATCCCGGCAGCACGTGCTTTTTGTGCCAAAGACTGGATACAGGCATCAATTTCTTTACCCACCTGCAACATCAGATCGGCAAATTCATCCACGATGATTACAAGGAACGGCATCGCGTCCATATCAAGCGGTTGTTCTTCAAAAATTGGTTTTCCGGTTTCCGGATCAAACCCGGTTTGTACCCGTCGGGTCAGCACTTCACCTTTTTTGCGGCTTTCTTCCAGCTTGGCATTATAGCCGGAGATATTACGCACACCCAGATTTGACATCAGACGGTAGCGTTCATTCATTTCTTGTACGCACCATTTCAGGGCCATCACCGCTTTACCCGGTTCTGTCACCACAGGGGATAACAAATGCGGGATGCCGTCATAGACAGACAGTTCCAGCATTTTCGGGTCAATCATAATGAACTTACATTGTTCCGGTGTCATACGATAAAGCAGGCTGAGGATCATGGTATTGACCCCGACGGATTTACCGGACCCCGTGGTTCCCGCCACCAGCAAGTGCGGCATACGTGCCAGATCAGCCATCACCGGCTGACCACCAATATCCACCCCAAGCGCCATATTGAGCGATGCTTTCGGGTTATCAAATTTTTCAGATTCCAACAGTTCACGTAAATAAACGGTTTGACGTTTGGCGTTTGGCAATTCAATCCCGATCACGCTGCGCCCGGGCACAACGGCAATGCGTACTGAAATCGCAGACATGGAGCGTGCAATATCATCCGCTAAAGAAATAACGCGTGATGTCTTGGTCCCGGCGGCGGGTTCAAGTTCATAAAGCGTGACAACCGGACCGGGACGCACTTCAACAATCTCGCCTTTAACCCCAAAGTCGGCCAAAACCTGTTCTAACAATTCTGCGTTATGTTCCAGCGCGGCGCGATCAATTTTATTGGCTGATTTTTGCACCGGACTGGCTTCCGTCAGCAAATCAAGCGGCGGGAAGTTATAACTATCAGCAGATAACACCAACGACTGTTGTTTTGCCGCACTTGATTTTTTCGGCAAGCTCACTTCGGGTTCTGGCGCGGTCACACGTTTGGGTGATTTTTTACGTTTTAAGACAGGTTCGTCTTCTTCAAACGGGCCTTCTTCTTCCTTGATCATTTCTTCAAGCTTGGTGCGTTTTAACACACCTACGCCTTTGCGCATGGCTTCGACAGACCCAACCACCGTGCCTTTGGCTGCAGAGCCCACACCTTGGCCCATCACGGACCATTCATTACGTGATAACGCAAGACCATAAACAAGACCCAAAAAGCCTAGAAATGCGGCCAACGCCCCAATGCCCCACGTGAGAAAGGGCAGCTTGGCAATCCCGATCAAGGTCAAACCACTCATCACACGCACACTGAGCAAATAACCGGACAACCCGCCCAAGCCACTGCGCAACGGCCAGTCTGCCGGGGCAGGTACACTATGTAATGCGATGGTCATCAATAAAATTGAAAAGGACAAAACGACCAGACGCATCCATAAATTCGATACCATCTGTTTTGATGTAATGCGCCAGGCCCAACTCAACAAAACCAGTACTGGAATCACAGCGGCAATGCCAACGGATTGCAGCATCACATCCGCAACATAAGCCCCTGTCGACCCCATCAAATTTGTCACTTCATGAGGGCTGGCACTGTTTAAGGAAGGATCACCCGAATTATAACTGGCCAACATCAACGCCAGCACAATCCCCATCGCGCCCAACACCACGCCCAAAATCTCAATCCCCCGTCTAAGCAGAAATTCCTGCGCGCCCGGTGGTAAAAGAGGTGTGCGTTGTGTTTTTGTCGTACTGCGTGCCATGTGCCAAGTCTCTTTATGTCAGATTCAGAGGTGATACAAATCTAGCCCAAGAGAGTTAAGGGATGGTTTACGAAGACACACATCTTTGCTGACAAGAATATCTTGGAGAAACAAACAAAACGTCCTAAATTCACCCCGAAGTCACGAAAATACAGATCAGGAGTTTCTATGGAGTCAATCAGTCAATTTCCCGGTTTTGAAAAAATGGGCGAAAGCGACCTTGCACTTCTTCGCCAGCATACCCAAAAAATGACCGTCCCCGCCGGAGCCAAAGTCTTTGAAACGGGAAGCCCTTGCCGGGCTTTTTTGATGGTGTTGGATGGCTGTGTGCGTGTGCAAATGATTGGCGAAACCGGACGTGAAATTGTGCTCTATCGTGTTGAAGACGGGCAAACCTGTATTCTGACCACCGCCTGTTTGCTGTCTGGTGAAAACTATAATGCCGAGGCCGTGACCGAAAGTGAAACCACGGCTATTGCCTTGCCCGTCGGACAATTTCAAACCTTGCTCAATCAATCCCAAGCCTTTCGCGATATGGTGTTTGCCAGCTATGGGGCGCGCATTTCAAATCTGGTGTCCTTGGTGGAAGAGGTTGCCTTTGGTCGGGTGGACCTGCGCCTTGCCCAATTTTTGATCGAACGTCAAAATGCTGAAAAAACAATCAAGAAAACCCACTACGAACTGGCAACTGAACTAGGCACAGCGCGTGAAGTTATTTCACGTCAACTGAAAGAATTTGAACGCCACGGCTGGGTAGAACTTACACGGGGTCAGGTTAAAATATCTCGTGAAAACGACTTAAAAGAATTTATTTCCAGCCAATGTGATTAAGTCACATACAAACACAACGTATTATAGTCTACTGCTGTTCAAGAGGCAGGGTGATCGTCACCGCTGTCCAATCTGGAGAATAAGACTTATGGTTAAGAATGTCGGTTCTATTGACAAAATTCTGCGTATCGTTGTTGGCTTGGTTTTGCTGGCCTATGCACTTGGCTTTATTGCACCGGATACAGGCTACAATGTTTGGGGCTTCATCGGGATCGTGCCAATCGTAACAGCCCTATTGGGTTGGTGCCCGGCTTACACATTGATCGGTGTGAAAACCTGCCCGGCTGACAAAGATTAATTACGACCTTTTTTCAAAGATAAAAAAATCCCGCGAAGCCAAAAGCTTACGCGGGATTTTTTATGTTTTATCTAAACGGGATTAGGCCGCGCGGCGTTTTGCCGGAGCTGAACCGTTTTTGCGATGATTGCTTTTTGCAGCGGTTTTTTTGAAGTTACCGCCATCAGCCGCTTTCTTTTTAAAACCACCTTCTGTGCGTTTCTTAAATCCACCTTCGGCTTTTTTGAAACCGCCGTCCGGTTTTTTACGCGCACCGCCAAATTTGCGATTGCCACCAGCTGGTTTGCCACCGCCGCCGAAACGACGTTTTTGATTGCCACCGGATTTAAACGGAAGCGGTTCAGCATGGAACGGGTGATCGGCTTCCACTTCAACGCGTTGTTTGATGGTGCGTTCAATCACTTGTAACAGATCGCTTTCCCCATCCGTACAGAAAGACAACGCCACACCCGTTTGACCGGCACGGCCTGTACGACCGATGCGGTGTACGTAGCTGTCACCTTCTAAAGGCATGTCATAGTTAATCACGTGGCTGATATCAGCCACATCGATACCGCGCGCCGCCACATCAGTGGCCACCAACAATTCAATGTTGCCACTACGGAAAGCGCGCAACACACGTTGACGCGCACTTTGCTGACGATCCCCATGAATAGCATCCACTTTATGACCACCTTCTTTGAGGTTGTCACACAAGCGATCAGCCATGGCTTTGGTGCGGGTGAAGATCAACACTTTTTTCAGCGTCGGGTCTTCCAGCAAATGGCTCAACAGTTTGGATTTATCTTTTTGTTTCATGTGCATGACACGGTGGTCAATGGTGTTTGCCACTGAATTCTCACGCGCCGCTTCAACTTCTTTCGGCTTATGCAGCAGGCCTTGGGCCAGTTGACGTACAGCCTTTGACATGGTGGCAGAGAACATCACCGTTTGACGTTGTTGCGGCATCAACGCAGCAATTTTCTTCACGTCATGGATAAAGCCCATATCCAGCATACGGTCGGCTTCGTCCAGTACCAATGTGTGGACATCATCAAATTTGATGGAGCCACGTTCCATATGGTCCATCAAGCGGCCCGGTGTGGCCACAACGATATGCACGCCGCGTTGCAGCTGTTGCAGTTGTTGCTTGTAAGGGGAGCCACCGAAAATTACCGTATGGAAGACTTTTTCGCCTTTGGTGAAATCACGTACAGCATTGCCGATCTGTTGTGCCAATTCGCGCGTTGGCGCCAAAATGATACAACGCGGTTTTGCCGCAACTGTTTTTTCATTTTCTTCAATCAAGCGATGGATGATCGGTAGTAGAAAAGCAGCCGTTTTGCCGCCCCCTGTTTGGGCAACGCCCATCAGGTCAAAGCCATTCATCAAATGGGGGATGGCTGTGTCTTGAATTTGTGTAGGATTGGTATAGCCTAATTTTTGGATGGCGTTCAGCAACGGCTGCGCCAGACCCAACATATCAAATGTGGTCACGCGTAATATTCCTATTATCATCTGCGTTCAAGTTGTCCAAATGCGTTTCGACAACCCATAAAAAAACTTCCGCACATGATGCCCATATCGGGGCAAAGGAAAACGCTACCTCAATCGACTAAATCGTCAAGGCGCGTGCATTAACTAGCACACACGGAAACACTTCTGTCGGGGTGTATCTTCTTTTTCAGGCAAAATGTCAAGGGTTAGCTTCGCATCTGCACAAGAAAAAAAGAGGCTGCGCGATAAATCGCAACAGCCTCAGATAACAACCTTACAGGGGGGAAGGTTATTTTTTAAGCTTCAAAACTTCAGCTTTAACTTCGTCCAAAGACTCAGTGAAACGTGCACGGATTGTTTCGAAAGCTTCAGTGTTTGATTTGCCAGCCATTTCAGCCAACTCACGCATGTTAGAAAGTGCTTTTTCTACAGCGTCTTTAACCAGATCAGTTTGTTGAGCAACTTTATCTTGCGGCTCACCAGCAGCAGAGATTTCTTTGAAAGTTGTTTGCATTTCTTCCATAGCTTGACCGAGGATTTCGGCTTGGCGTTTGAAAACGGCTTGCATGCCTTCCAAAGCAACTTTGTTAGCTTGTGCCAAAGCTTCAACGTTTTTCTTTTGGCTTTCCATGATCATGTTGCCATCAACACCCGGAATTTTATATTCAGCGAAGGCTTTTTGG
This sequence comes from Methylocystaceae bacterium, assembly GCA_013373265.1. Classification (GTDB taxonomy): domain Bacteria; phylum Pseudomonadota; class Alphaproteobacteria; order Rhodospirillales; family Terasakiellaceae; genus Terasakiella. Next base: position 14,737 of record JABXIC010000003.1, read on the forward strand.
AAATCACCCATGAATTTTTTCGGATCGAATTCACCCATCAATTTAGTCGGGTCGAAATCACCAAACATTTTAGAAGTGTCAAAAGCGAAAGGATTAGCTTTAGTAGTAGGTTTTTTAGCTGCGGTCATTTTGTATAACTCCAAATAGAATGTAAACTAGGCTTGCTGCACTGCAATATCCTTGAGCCCCAATATGGTACAAAGGTACCGTTAAGTCAACCGTTTTTTGTGCGCTGCACAAGAATACATGCGTATTCCACTTTGAAGCTCTATAAACTACTATATAAAGTATTGATTAAAATAAACTATATTGATAGTTATTTTTTTATTACACCCTGAATAAAAGATCGCTTTAACCTGCCAATTCCTTGGATCGCTGCACTGCAGCATAAACAGCTTTCTCAAATATCGGACCGATTCCATTCTCACCCATAAGGACCTCAAGGGCCGCTTGGGTCGTACCACCCGGTGAGGTTACATTGGTGCGCAGCTGAGAAGCTGCTATACCACTTTGACGCATCAATTCCCCCGCCCCGGCAACAGTCGCACGTGCCAACTGAGTGGCAAGCTCTTCAGACAGTCCCGCTTTGATACCCGCTTCGGTCAAACATTCCGTCATATAAAAAACATAAGCAGGTCCAGACCCGGAAACAGCCGTCACCCCATCGATCAAGGCTTCATCTTCCACCCACGCGACTTCGCCAACAGCTTCCAAAAGACTTGTACATTTTTCTTTGGCCTCTCCACTGACATGTGCATTGGCGCAGCCCACACTCACCCCGCGGCGTACCGCCGCCGGCGTATTGGGCATGACGCGCACAATCGAAGCCTCTGCCCCCAAGAGCCCTTCAAAATAGGAAATGGTTTTACCAGCAGCGATTGACATATAAGTCCCACGCCCGACAAAGCCTTTACAAGCCAAGACCGCCTCATCCATCATTTGCGGCTTCACAGCCAAAATAACGATATCGGCCGGAAAACCATCTTCCACATCTTTGGCATCATCCAACACAATAATATCATGTGTGTCACGCAACGCCTGGGCATGTTCGGGGTTCTGTTCAATAATGCGAATGGAACTTTTCGGCACACCTTGGTCCAGCCAGCCTTCCAGCATCGCGCCCCCCATCTTGCCACAACCAACCAAAACAATTCCCATTATATATACTCTCTTTTATCACTTGATATTCTTTGCATCTGCCCGACAGGCTCAGGCAAAACCTAATATGGATTTCCCACCAAGTCCAGACATGTTGGTTCATTCAATCCGTTCACGCGGAGGGCTCAATTCTTCAACCGGACTATCTTCTGCCAACTGGATTTCTTCAATTCGTTCGCCACGTTTGGTGATCTTGCCCGTGGTAATTTGAATGTCGCGGATATCTTTATGCGTCTGGGTAAAGTGACGGTCCAGATTTTCCACACGTTTATCCAATCGTCCCACATCATCCATCAAGATCATCACTTCTTTTTGAATACGTCCGGCTTCTTCACGCATGCGCGCATCTTTCAAGACAGCGCGCACCGTATTCAATGTCGCCATTAAGGTAGTGGGCGATACGATCCAGACTTTAGCACGATAGGATTGTTCGACCACATCGGTGAAATTTGCATGCAGTTCAGCGTAGATGGATTCTGAAGGGAGAAACATCAACGCGCTTTCAGCGGTTTCACCCGGCAGGATATATTTTTCATTGATATCCTTGATATGCTTTTGCACCGCTGCTTTAAAAGCACGGCTGGCGACCAGTTTGTCCTGATCATTTTCTGAAGCCTGCAACGCCTGATAACTTTCCAGTGGAAATTTCGAGTCAATACAGATCGACCCCGGTGGATTGGGTAAATGTAACAAACAATCCACCCGCTTACCGTTAGACAATGTTTCTTGAAAACTATAGGCCGAGGGCGGCAAAGCATTGGTGACCAGCATATTTAATTGCACCTCACCAAAGGCGCCGCGAGTCTGCTTATTAGACAGGATATCTTGCAAGCCGACCATTTGTTCAGACAGATCCATAATGTTTTTCTGTGCCGTATCAATCACCGCCAAACGTTCGGCTAGGGTCGACATATGTTTGGCGGTGGATTTGGTCTGTTCCAGCAAACCCTCGCCCATACGATGGGTCAGATTACTGAGACGTTCATCCAACGTTTTGGTAATGGCACGTTCTTGTGATTGCAGACGTTCATTCACCGTTTCATGGGCGCGGTTTTGTGTTTCATTCAACTGCACCAAACGTCCGGTCAATTCCCCATGGGCGCGGCTCAGTTCCAGAAGCTGCTGGGCCATAGCTTCACTCTGGGCGCTATCATCTTTTTTACGCGTCAATGCAAAGATCGCAATCGCCAAAGAGATCACCGACAGGCCGACCAGAAGACTGATCACCAAATCCGTGTCTTGCAATAAATCTTTTATCTGAGAAAGAAACAAAATATATCCGCCTTTTTATGATCCTATACATCCATAGCACGATTTTTTTGATCTGCAAGCTTGCCTCTGTGAAATCATACAGGCAACATGCATTAATGGTTTTTTTCATGGAGGATATAATGGCATTAACCCGTAATGCGGTGATCGCAGCAACACTTTTTGCAACGCTACAAACCGGACATGCTGAAACCGTCCTGAATAAAACACACCAACAGGATTTATCCCTGACTGCCTATCAAAACGGTCTGGCCTTCATCCGCGACCAACGCCGCATTGATCTGGCCAAAGGGCCGCAGGATGTTGTGTTTGAGGACATCAGCGCACAAGCCATCCCCGATAGCCTGTTGATTGCAGGAAAAGGCTTTACCATCCAAGAACGCAAATTTGATTTTGAAGTGCTAACCCCCTCTCTCCTGTTGCAAAAATCTGTGGGACAAACCGTTGCCTTTAGCCGTTTTAATTCGGTCACCGGAAAGGATGAATTAATTACAGCCAAAATTCTTTCAGCCCAAGGCAATGTGATTATCGAACGCGATGGCAAAATTGAAGTCGGTCAGCCCGGGCGGTTGGTCGTTGATCAACTGCCGAACGATCTGCGCCTCAAACCCGCTTTGATGGCTGCCTTGGATGTCGAGAAAAAAGGACCGACCAATCTTGCACTAGCTTATTTAAGCAACGGATTGCAGTGGAACACATCCTACAGTATGGAACTTGCCAAAGACGGCAAATCCCTGACCCTGAACGCTTGGGCCAATCTGACCAATACCAGCGGGACAGATTATAAAAATGCATCACTAACCGTTGCCGCCGGCAGCATTAATCGACAAAGCGCACCTCAACCCATTCGAATGATGACCAAGGGTGCCCCGCGCATGGAAGCCATGGCAATGGATAATGCGGTTGAACAGGTTGCAATGGCCCCGCAGTCCGTGGGCGGTATGCATCTTTATGAACTGCCCGGCAAACTGGACCTCAATCATCAAGAAACCAAACAAGTGGCTTTGATGAAACCGCAGACTTTTAAAAGCAAACGGGTTTTAACCCAAAGCTTTGGCCCGATTTATAATGCCATGCCACGCCAAAGCGATATGCCTCTGCATCCCCATATTGAACTTTCTTTCACCAACACTTCAGGCCGACCTTTGCCTGATGGTCTGGTGCGCCTCTATCGCCAAGACGAAAAAGCAACCTTGCAGTTTGTCGGAGAAGACCGTTTAAACCAGACGCCGGATGGGGTGGAAGCAAAAATCCATCCCGGTCAAAGTTTTAACGTGACCCTGACCCACCACCAAACCGACTATAAAATCACGGGCAAAAACCAGTTTGAAGCCAGTTATAAAGTCGTCATCAAAAACGCCAAATCCACCCCAGAAACCGTGCGCGTTGAAGAACATTTCCCCGGACAATGGCAATTAGAAGATGCCAGCCATAAAACCACAGAACGCGCAGGGCAAAGTGCGGTGTGGAGTATTGATGTTGGGGCAGGTGCGGAACAAACACTGACCTATCGTGTATCGGTTAAAACACGTTAAAGCACGTCTTTTAGCCAGGAAACAAGATCATCGGTTTTGTGATGGACATAAGGTTCATCACTGCCGGTGCGCGCCCAATCAGAGTCGGTTTCCACCCACAGGCACGACATGCCCAAATCAGCCGCTGGTTTCAAGTTGCGGGCCATATCTTCAATCATAATGGCTTGACTTGGATCTATATTATATTTCTGAACAAAATCATCATAGATTTCCGGTGCTGGCTTGGGGCGATAATCGGCATCGACAATATCAAAAATGCCCTCAAAATGCGTGCTCACACCCAAGCGCTCCATCACACGCTCGGCATGCCCCACAGAGGCATTGGTAAAAATATATTTCTTGCCCGGTAAGGCCGACAGAACATCCGATAACTCCGGTGAAGGCAAGACAGGACTGACATCGATATCATGGACATAATTCAAATAGGCTTCAGGGTCCATATTGTGATGGGTCATCAAACCGCGCAAGGTCGTACCGCATTCATGAAAATATTGTTTTTGTACTTTACGTGCTTCATCCCCATCTACATTTAAATAATTGGCAATAAAATCACGCATTCTTACATCGACCTGAGCAAACAAATTCGATGAAGACGGGTAAAGTGTATTGTCTAGGTCGAATATCCAAGATTGAATTTTACTTAATGAGAGCATATTTAAAATTTTCACCAATTATTGCTGGAAAACACATTCAATTACTATAACATACCCATTAAAATAGGGCTCGAAAAGGCAACACACTATATGACACTTGAACCAGAACTCAAAGCAGAGCGCGATCGTTTTGTCGCTTTTGCTTTTTGCTGGAGCGATATTGTTCTCGAATTAGACCTTGATTTCAATATTGTTTTTGTGGGCGGGGCCATTACCCCCGTGACCGGCAAAAGTGATGCCCAGCTTATCGGTACGGCTGTAACCGACATCATCGACGATGATGACCTTGATGTTTTCTTACAAGTCGTTTCAGCCACCACAGCGGATAACCGCATTGAGTCTGTATCCATCAAACTTAAAGGCCGCAAAGGCCCGACCCCACCCATAGAAATGATGGGCTACCGAGTCCGGGATTTAAAAGACCACCTCTTCCTCGGCCTCAGGTTGGGCAATAATTTTGGACGTGCCACTGATCTGAAAAAAGACAAAGCCAGCGGCCTCCTTGATAACAAGTCCTTCCTTCAAGCCGCCCAAACCCGCATCAAGCAACAAGCAACTGCGGGCGAACACGTCGAAATGACCATGTTGGATATGGACCAATTACAAGAATTGGCCAACACGCTGGGCAATGACGATGCCGGGCATTTAATGAATTCTGTTGGCGCCTATTTGCGTTCTTCCTCCATCGGTGGGGACACCGCAGGGCGCATTGACGATAACAAATTTGGGATTATCCATAAATCCGGCATGGATGTAGACCAGTTACAAAACAAAATTTCCCAAATGGCATCCAAGGCCAGTGGCGGTAAAGTCACTCTGGATGTCAAAGCCGCCACCATGGAAGTCGATGCCGATCATATCTCTGATGAAGATTTGGCAAATGGCCTGGCTTACACCATCAACCAGTTTAAAAATGCCAAAGGGGCCGATTTTACAACGGGTAGCCTCACGCGGAACATGAGTGCCTTGGTCAAAGAAGCACATGAAAAAATCACCACCTTCAAAAACGTTGTCAAAGAGCGTGAATTTTTCATCGCCTTCCAACCCATCATTGGGACCAGAGACGGTAAAATCCATCATTACGAATGTCTGGCGCGTTTTCGTGGGGAACATGCGGGCAAATCCCCGTACGAATATATCGTCTTTGCTGAAGAAACCGGCCTGATCCCGGACTTTGACCTTGCCATGGCGCAAATGGCACTACAATGGCTTGCCCAACAGCCCAAAGGCAGACAAGTCCACGTGGCGGTCAATATATCCGGCTATTCGGTCGGTGACAGCCGATATGTCAATCAATTGATTATGATGCTGCGCGATAATGAATGGGCGCGCGACTCGTTAATGTTTGAAATCACCGAGAGCTCGCGACTGGAGAATCTAGATGAAGCCAACGTCTTTATTCAAACATTACGCAATATGGGTCATAAAGTCTGTCTTGATGATTTTGGAGCCGGTGCCGCCAGCTTCCAATATCTCTCCACCCTTGAAGTCGATATTGTCAAACTGGATGGCTCTGCCATTCATAATGCCCTTCGGGCGCCAAAGGGCCGATCTTTCCTGATTGCGCTTGGCAACCTGTGTCGTGACCTGAAAGTCGAAACCATCGCAGAACAAATCGACGACCCGCGTGGCCTGACCTTTGTACGCGATTGCGGTATTGGTTATGTACAAGGCTATCTCTTTGGCAAACCATCCCCGGACGTCACCACCTTTGACCCACTGCCCAAAGCAGAGCTTTTCTCCAAAAAAGCCATGTCTTCAAATGCAGCCACCCCGGCTATATTGGCGCGCATATAGACTTTAAAAAAAAGGGCTCGCCAAAGCGAACCCTTTTTCGAAATGAAGACGGTGCCAGATTAGGCTTCACGCACTTCGGTAATTTCTGGAATGTAATAGCGCAGCATATTTTCAATACCATGCTTCAAGGTTGCTCCTGAACTTGGGCAACCGGAACAAGCGCCCATCATGGTCAGATACACAATACCTTCTTCAAAACGATGGAAGATGATGTCACCACCATCCTGGGCCACAGCCGGACGTACGCGTGTTTCCAAAAGTTCTTTGATTTGCTTAACAATATCGCTGTCTTCACCCGCATCATCGCTGCCAGCGGCTTCTTCTTTAATTACCGCTTCGCCGGAATTGAAGTGATTCATCAAAGCTTCCAGCACCATCGGTTTGAGAACCTGCCAATCTTGTTCATCGTCTTTGGTTACGGTAATGAAATCTGAACCGAGAAAAATACTGTCAACGCCGTCCACATTAAACAGACGCGTCGCTAAAGGTGAGCGCACAGCCGTTTCCTTATCATTAAAATTCGCTGTCCCCTGACCCATAATAGTTTGTTCAGGGATAAATTTTAAGGTGGAAGGGTTCGGCGTAGCTTCGGTTTGGATAAACATGAGGGCACCTTTCAATGCATAGAAATCGTCTTTCCCTTTAAATGGTCCGTTTTTTGGAAAAGGTCAAGACTAAAACCGACTATTTTAGTCGGATATATAATTTATTAGGTAATACGTTCGATATCTTCATCACTCAATGTACCGGGGACAACCGTAATAGGAACCGGCAATCCGCCGACCATATCGCCCGTTAAAGAGGAGACCAGCGGGCCCGGTCCGTCGGTTGAATCCGCAGCGGCCAGAACCAAAAGAGAGATCAACGGTTCTTCTTTTAGCAATTTCATCAACTGATCTTCGCGTTCACCTTCGCGAATATAAATCATCGGAATTTGCCCCGTGATGTCCTGCACTTGTTGAGAATATTGATGTACGGCTTTTTCTGCTTCTTCACGGGCTTCTTCTGCCATGAGTGTACCGACAAACATCCAATGCTGGAATTCAGCCGGTTCAATCACATAGAGCAAAGCCACCCGCCCGCCGGAATGCTTCGCGCGCTTGGCAGCAAATTTCAAGGCAACCTGCATCTCGTCGCTGTCATCGACAACAACCAGAAAGACCCGTTCATGCACTTCTCTACTTTCTACCATGAAACTAGATTGCCCTGCTTTCTTGCTTACTTCAACAAGATATTAGCGACTTCTTTCAATTGTGTGCGTGCACGCAGCAGATAGAAACCTTGTGCGGTCAAATGGCTGGGGCGCAGAAAGCTATCAGGATCAGCATTTACCACCACAAGAGGCTGGGCTTCAGCCGCTGTTTTCAAGGACAAGAGCATTTGATCCCAAGGCTTAGTCACATCCTTATCAGCAATCACACTTTTAAAATCTTCACGCAGTTCACGTAGAATCAAGTAATAGGCGTACAGTCGGCCTTTGTTGCGGTAATAGATGTCATCGGCATGAAAATCGATAAACGCACCGGCATTTTCACGGATATAACTATCAATCACGGCTGATCCAGAACCAAGGTCATTGGCGATACGTTCCAGCGCACTTTCAAGATTATCCGCACGCGTATCAAAAACAGCCTCCCCTTTTGCCAAGCGTTCATTATATGAAATCAAACTGCGACGTGCAGCGCGATATTGTGAATCACTCGGCGCGGTCGGGGCAATGGAAACGGAAAAATCAAACACCCACACATCACCGGCATATTTCAACAGGCCCGCTGCTTTATCAAGATCGGCATCCACTTGACTGGACCCACGTGTGCGCCCGATTTGATCACTCATTTCAATCGCGAAGCGCGACAAGGCATAGATGATACCTTGTTGATAATTCGGCATATTATCAAGGGCAGCCCCTGGTAAAAACCACGGATCATTTGCCACCCATGGATATGTATCTGTTTCACGTTCAATCAATTGCGCGGCAATTGCAACCGCGCGGCTTTGACCGGGTTGAACTTCTGCCACAATGCTCGAATCGTCATCAATCTTATGAATAAGGGCCATTCCAAGGGGGTAATAAAGTGCTGCAAATACAAAAACAACAACCAAACCACGTATGGCCCAGCTTCTTTTTTGGGAATCCGGTTTAAACTGTAAAAAACTTAAAAAGGAAAATTTGCCTTTTACCCACAGGGGAAGCCGATCAAACATAAAAAACACCGTTATTTTAAATCACTATTAAATGACATAGGGTTAAAAGACCATTTCGCGCAAGGGGTAATCTGACATATATATATTTGTAATTACACAAAGAATATTGTTAAACTTATAGAGAGACATTACAGAAAGATAACATATTTATGGGGATACGGGGTAAGCTTGTTACCATCTTCTTACTGATCAAGGTGGTACCTTTGATTTTGTTGGGTTTCGTGGCGTGGGAAGCAATTGAACATTTTGCCAATACCGCGATCCAACAAAGCACAAGCATTACAGAACAAATGCGTGACACTATCGTGGAGGCAGGCGATTTCGCTGCCGCGCGAACCGTGGCGGCACTTGACGATAAAGCCCGCGAAGCAATTGAACATCAAACAACCGACCTTGCCCTTAATCTGGCGCGTTTTCTTTATGACCGTGACAGCGAGATTTTACTGGCTGCCGACTTTCAACCCAATGCAAAAATCTATAAAAATTTCCTGGAAAAACGACAACGCAGCATCATCGAACATAAACAATGGGTCTTAAATGAAGAAGGTACTCAATGGGTCCCTGCCCAAAAAGAGCCACCCCACCCTGAAATTAAATCCGCCCAACTCGAAGAAAACAAAAGGCAGTTTCATTACCGCGAAGCCAGCTTTCATGATTTTTCTAAGAAGGCACCACTTTATAAAGAAATGACCTACATTTCCCTGAACGGTCAGGAAATCGTCAAAGTCACAACCGATGACAAACTGGACCCAACCCTGAAAGATGTGTCCAAAAAAGAAAACACTTACATCAAGGCAGAAACATATTTCCAGGAACTCCAAAAACTTAAGCCCGGTGACATATATGTCTCTAACGTAATTGGAGCCTATGTGAGTTCTAAAGTGATCGGCCCCTATACAAAGGCAATTGCCGAACAAAAACATATCCCATTCGAGCCTGAAAAATCAGCTTACGCCGGAAAAGAAAACCCCGTTGGCAAACGTTTTGAAGGCATTGTGCGTTGGGCCACGCCTGTTGTGCGCGATGGTAAAAAGGTCGGCTATGTCACCTTGGCGCTGGATCATCGCCACATTATGGAATTTAGCGACCATGTGGTCCCGACGACAGAACACTACAGCCCCATATCCGATGCCTCTTCGGGTAATTATGCTTTTATGTGGGATAATGTCGGGCGCAATATTTCTCATCCCCGCGATTATTTTATCTTCGGTTTTGACCCTAAAACCGGGGACCCGGTGGTGCCGTGGTTATCCCAAAAAGTTTACCAAAAATTTATAGACAGCGGCCTCAGTTACAAAGAATTTGCCAGCCAAACACCAGGGTATAAAGACCAAGGCGGAGATGCAAAACCGTCTATGGAATTGGCCAGACAAGGGAACCTGGGACTGGATTGTCGTTTTCTGGACTTTGCCCCGCAATGTAGTGGGTGGCGAAACCTGACTGAAAACGGTGGATCCGGCTCTTTTGTGATTTACTGGAGTGGCTTATGGAAACTGACCACAGCAGCGGCTATTCCTTATTATACCGGACAATATGGTCACTCTAAACGCGGCTTTGGTATTGTCACCATCGGTGCAAACATTGAAGAATTCCACCGGGCTGGGGTTGAAACCAAAGAAGCGTTGGCAAATCTGATTGAACTTCAAACGCACAAAGCACAATTTCAAGAAGAATCCTTTCTCGCCAGCCTTCAATCTTCCATCAAAGAAATCGCACGTGATCTGACGCTCTATACGGCCATAATGATTGTCATCGTTATTCTCATTGCTATTTGGATGGCCCGTTCGCTCAGCGCGCGTATCACCAACCTGATTAAATCCTTGCACAAAATTCAGGAAGGTAAACTTGACGAACGGGTAAAAGTGGAAAGCAAAGACGAGATGGGCGAACTGGCAGCATCGCTCAACAACATGACGGAAAGCCTGCAAAATCTGATTGAAAGCAAAAGGCAGGCACTGGAAAAGGCCGAAGCCTCCAGCCGTGCGAAAAGTGATTTTCTATCCAACATGAGCCATGAATTGCGCACCCCCCTAAATGCTATTTTAGGGTTTTCAGATTTGATCAATCGGGAAATTGCCGGGCCTGTGGGTCACAACGTCTATAAAGAATACGCCCGTGACATTCATAATTCGGGAGAACATCTGCTGGCCCTTATTAACGAGATTTTGGATTTATCACGCGTCGGTTCTGGGCAAATTGAACTAGAAGAATCTCTCATTGCCTTAAATGAAAGCATCGAAGAAAGCATTCGCATGGTGGAAAGCCTTGCCATGGCAAAAAATGTCACCATCAACTTTACCCAATCCATCGCATCCATCATCAATGCAGATGCACGCCGCCTAAAACAAATTATTTTAAACCTGTTAAGCAACGCCATTAAATTTTCACATGAGAATACCTCTATTGAGGTCACGTTGGATAAAACTGAAAACGGTGATGTCGTTTTATCAGTGCAAGATTTTGGCATTGGTATGGACGAAAAACAAATAGAAGTCGCCCTTACCCCGTTTGCACAAGTTCAAAGCAGCATGTCACGTCAATATGAAGGGACGGGGCTTGGCCTGCCTTTGGCAAAAAATCTGGTTGAAATCCATAACGGCACTTTAGAGGTGGAAAGTGTCCCTGATAAAGGGACAACCATCCGCGTCACATTCCCGAAAGAGCGTTTAATCAAACATATCTCAGGGGTCGCGACTTAAGCCTGCGGCTTCCAGATTCGTCAAATAATCATCCCAGATTTCATTCATATTTTCACCCAGGTAATGCAAATACCCCCAGGTGAAAATGCCCGTATCATGTAAATCATCAAAAGTCAGCTTGACCGCATAATTGCCAACGGCTTCCACCCCGATGATGCCCACATGACGGCGTGAACCAATGATTTTCTTTTGATCCGGGCTATGGCCCTGCACTTCCGCAGAAGGGCTTTCCACGCGCAAGAGTTCAGCGGGGATCTGAAAAGTTTCACCACTGTCAAAGGTCACGATCAACGTTTTTTCTTCTTTTTTGACGCGCAGTTCCGTGACAACGTATTTTTCATGGCCTTCAGGGGTGATCATTATTTGGCCTCGTCCAATTGGCGGGCTTCATCTGGCAACATAATCGGAATACCTTCACGAATGGGATACGCCAGATGGGCTTGATCGCTAATCAGTTCCTGTGCGTCCGCATCATAGCGCAACGGCCCTTTGGTAATCGGGCAAACCAGAACTTCCAACAATTTGGGATCAACGGCAGGGTGTGACATCTCTTCAATTCCTTTATGCGTGACCGGATGAACCATCTTCATGACCAAGGGCGGCCATAGACATCATTGTAATGAGGGTTTGTGCGCGTTCCGTCAAGCTTACAGCTTCCAACAACGCTTGTTTTTCACGGGGCTCAAACGGGCCTAACATGGCCAGAGCATTAACCAGATCTTCATCGGGGGCTTGTTCCAGCGCCTCCCAATTCACATCCAGCATTTCTTGCGCATCCGGCCCGGTCAAATCCAGAAACTGGCGCAACCCCATCAACAGGCGGTCTCGATCGACTGTGGATTGTTGTTCCGACAAGTCAATTCCAAAAGGTTTGTAATCGACCTGAGCACGACGATAACCGCGTTCGACTTCCAATTCTTCCACCACTTTAAAACGGCTGATACCTGCTAAAGAAATGAGAAAGCGCCCATCTTCAAGTTCACGAAATTCGACGATTTTACCCATACAGCCAACGCTGTAGATATCTACCGAATCCGGCACAGGGTCTGGCACATCATGACAGGGTTGAATCATCCCAATGGCGCGCCCCACCGCCAGCGCATCTTCCACCATGGTTAGATAGCGCGGCTCAAAGATATTCAACGGCAATTGCCCGCGTGGCAGCAACAACGCCCCATTGAGCGGGAATAAAGGCAACGTCTCAGGCAGGATCGGACCCATTAGAACAACACTGTGGTTAGTTTTTTGCGCACCTTGATCACAACCGGATCAGACAAGCCGATGGCTTCGAAAATTTTAAGCATCTGCAAACGCGCACCATCCTCATTCCACGTACGATCTTTTTTGACGATTTCAAGAAGCTGCAGCAAACCTTCTTCATTTTTGCCACCGGCATAAAGCGCCATCGCCAGATCAAAACGGGCTTGATGATCATTCGGGTCAGCCGCCAGTTTGGCTTCCAGCGCTGCTGTGTCTACATCACCTTGACCCGCCAATTCAATCATAGCAATAGCAGAAGCAATATGTTCATTGCTTTTGAGTTCCGCCGGTAATTTATCGGCAATTTCTTTTGCGCCATCCACATCGCCCAAGGCAACATGGCTCCGCATCACACCTGCGCAGGCTTCCGGGTTGGAATTGTCATGTTCCAGAATCTGCATATAAAGACTTTGGGCATTTGCGGCATCCCCATTGTCCAAAAGTTCTTTGGCTTGCACCAGCGCGCGCGCAATGGGCGAATCTTCATCACCCAATTGCTTATTGATAAATTTGCGCAATTCACTTTCCGGCAAAGCCCCTTGAAAAGCATCAACGGGTTGACCGTTTTTAAAACAAAAAACCGTCGGCACGGATTGAACACGCAATTGCATAGCAATGTCTTGGCATTCCTGCGCGTTGACTTTCACCAGTTTAATCGCGCCACCCATGCTGCGCACAAGGCTTTCCAAGATCGGCTTCAAGGTTTCACAAGGCTGACACCCCGGCCCCCAAAAATCAACCAGTACAGGCACGTCGCGTGATGCTTCAACCACATCCTCCATAAAGGTGGCGGTTGTGGTGTCTTTGATTAAGTCGTTTGCGCCTTGCGGTGCATTCGGATCAACGATCATTGATGAATATCCACTCTTATGTTTATAAAATCTTGAGGCAGTTGTACCCCCTTTGACTTAGATAAGTCAAAGCTCCACTTCGCGAAAGTCATGTCCGCAAAAAGAAATGAAGCGACGTAAGTCATCCGGGCTCAACGCGGTGGTCATGGTATTGCTTAAAGGATGGTAATTAACCAGGTCCGCCTGCATCATCTGAGAATCGAGAATCACATTCACCCGATGGTCTGTATCATTGATCAACGCAAAAGGCGTGACAGAGCCCGGTGTGACGCCCAAAACCTCCATCAACAACTCAGGTTTGGCAAAAGACAGATGGTTTGACCCGATTTTTGTTTTGATTTCTTTTAAATTGATCGGCGCATCTTCAGGAACCACCAAGAGCCAAAGCGCTTGTTTCTTATCTTTCAAAAACAGGTTTTTGCAATGAGTGCCGGGCAAATCCCCGCGCATGGCTTTGCTTTCTTCCACCGTATGGGCGGCTGGATGGTGATGGGTCTGACAGGCAAGCCCCAATTCGTCCAGACGGGCAAGCAGCTCTTCACAAGTGACGGGCATGATTTTCTTTCCTTGCGTTCATGGTTCTATGGATTTTGCACAGCCTTAAAAGAAGGTCAAACCAAACCAAACAAGTGTGTCCATTTGAGGCCTTGGTCAATTTATTTCACTTTCTTGAATTTTTTAGCTTGCATTGTCTCAGGCTTTTAATATTATGCGCCCCGCTTCTACGGGGCTCACCCAGTCCTGATTTCTAGAAGCCGTTTGAAGAAGATGATATGCGGGCGTAGCTCAGGGGTAGAGCGAAACCTTGCCAAGGTTTAGGTCGGGCGTTCGAATCGCCTCGCCCGC
>JABXIC010000150.1 GCA_013373265.1 Methylocystaceae bacterium
AAAGTTATCCTGCGCATCCGCCATATAACGGATAAACACATCTTCAAAGGATGGGTTTTCTTCACGCCAGCTATAACCTTCCAAATCAAAATATGGGGTCAATGCTTCTTTCAGCTTTTCACCATCCGTCCCACTGACATGCAAACTATCTCCAAACGGCGCCACCGTTTTAACTGCTGGCAGGGATTCTAATTCTCTCACAAAGCCCATAAGACCTTCACCGCGCACCACCCATGTTGTCAGCCCGGCCCCTGAGATAACTTCTTGAACAGTGCCTTGTGTCACCAGTTTGCCATAGCTCATGTAAATGATGGCATGGCAGCGTTCGGCCTCATCCATATAATGGGTACTGACCAAAACAGTCAGCCCTTCAGCCGCTAAATGATGTATTTCATCCCAAAATTCCCGCCGTGCCTTGGGGTCCACTCCGGCGGTGGGTTCATCCAGCAACAGGACTTCCGGTTCATGCAAGACACATCCAGCTAAGGCAAGGCGTTGCTTCCACCCACCCGACAAATTTCCCGCCAATTGTTTTTGGCGGTCTTTCAGGTTCAGTTTTTCAAGGGCTGTGTCAACACGTTCCGCGACACGGTCCAGGCCGTAAATTTCAGCAACGAATTCAAGATTTTCACGAATGCTTAAATCTTCCCAAAAGCTGAATTTTTGGGTCATATAGCCAATACGTTTTTTAATCTCCAACGCTTGGGTACGGATATCAAGCCCAAGGCACGTCCCTTCCCCATCATCAGGCGTTAAGAGACCACAAATCATGCGCAAGGTCGTTGTTTTGCCCGACCCATTTGGTCCTAAAAACCCGTATATTTTGCCTTTGGGGACTTTAACATCAAAATGATCCACCACCAGTTTGCCGCCAAATGATTTGGTCAGATTTTTAACGTCGATGGCATAAGACAAGGCTGGCATTATTCCCCCCTCAACGTGATAGACACGGGCAAACCGGGGCGTAGTTCCTTTTGATACTGGTCCGGCACCGCTTCAACCAGAAAGACCAGCTTTTCACGTGATTCCACACTATAGATGACAGGTGGTGTATATTCAGCCTGTGAGGCGACATAAGAAACCTTCGCCGCAATTGGCCCCGTACAGCCATCACATGTGACCTCCACCGCATCCCCCGGTGCAAGCTCTGCCACCTTTTTTTGGGAAACAAAAAAACGCAGTTTTACTTTTTCCGGTGGCAGTAACTTCACAACCGGTTGCCCCATTGAGACAAATTCTCCGGGTTGAAAAAAGGTATCTTCAACCAAACCTGTGACAGGTGACACGGGCGCGGCATCGCTTAGCTTTTTATCCGCTTCCACCAACAGCTGTTCCGCACTTTGTAAAGAAGCTTTGGCCCCGTTGATTTCGTCAATGCGTCCACCAAGGTTAGCTGCTTTGACCTGTGCTTCCAATTCATCACGGCGCGCCTGCGCACGGTCCAGTTCCGCTCTTGCTTTATCAAGAGATGCCCGGCTTAAGGATCCTGTTTTACTGAGGGGAAGAACACGCTGATATTCCTTCTGCGCATTAATCAACTGGGCTTTCGCCTGTTCTTTTTGCGCAAGTATAATTTCAATTTTTTCAGGGCGTTCCCCTTTTAGCAAATCATCCAAATGCGCTTGGGCAGCACGCACCCCTGCAACAGCGCGCATTTTCTGTGCATCTAATTCAGTTAAATCCAGTGAAAACAACACCTCGCCCGCCTTAACCTGTTGCCCACGTTGCACATACACGCTCTTAATCAAACCCGCACTTGTCGGGGCGATCATCAGATACTCCCCTTCCACATACCCATTCAGCTGTTCATCAGAAGGTTGGCAAGCCACGAGCAACAGCGGCAAGAGCCAGAATAGTTTTTTCATCATCATTCATCCCTCCTGCGATGCGCAGCGATGACGGCATCGGTATTCTGCAAAATCAATTGAATAATCGTTTCAACATTTTCAGCACTCAAAGACGCCACCCCCAAGCTGCGCAAGGCCAGTTCCTGATGTGTTTTAAAGACCATCAACTGACCAAGAATACTGTGGGTACATAAGATCGTTTCCACTTCATGCGCACCCGTACCACATAAGAAACTAATCAAACGCGTCAGAATGGCATGTACAGGCCCCATAAAATCATCATATAAAATCTCAAAGATCGAAGACGGTTGCATTTGTTCACGGACAATAATTTGCGCAAAATAAGGAGTATTTTGTTCACTCAACAAAAAAATCGTCATACTTTTAATAAATTGATGCAAAAACTCACGCGCACTGGGTTGTGTTAACGTACTTTCTTCCAACGCAGCTTTAATGTGCTGAATCATTTCGCCAACTTTTTCCGAAGCTTGAGAAATGATATGACGCACAACCGCTTCATACAGCCCTTCCTTACTTTCAAAATAATAAGGGATAGCTGAAATATTGACCCCGGCTTCCTTCGTTAACAGACGCGTGGATGCCCCTTCAAAACCATGAATGGCAAAAATTTTGATGGCGGCTTGCAATAATTTTTCTTTTGCATCCTTGCCAGTTTTCTTTTTCTTTTTATCACTCAAAACCGATCTCCTCTTATCATACAGCTTATACCAAAACTAAATTAAGTCAATCGATTGAATTATTTGTTTGGTATGAGATACACCCACAATAAAAAACACCCCTCGACCAAAGGGCCAAGGGGTGTTGCTGTCTTATTGATATTAGGTTTTATTCTTCGACAGAAATAACCACACGACGGTTTTTAGCTTCACGTACACCGTCTGCTGTTGTAACGGCAGGCGAACCTTCACCCGCACCGGCTGTTTTCAGCTTGTCCGCACCAATACCAAGATTGGCAACGAAACGTTTCACCGCTTCAGCACGGCGCAAAGACAGTTTTTGGTTATAAGAGGCTGAACCCGCGCGATCAGCGTGACCAGTCAGTGCCAAACCAACAGCTTTGCCGCCCCAATCTTCAACCAAGGCCTGTAGCACTTGTTGACCAATGGGGGTAATTTCGGCTGAATCAAAATCAAAGAAGACTGTGTAAAGTTTCGCCATATCAACCGTTTTTTCGATATGGGCTTGTTTCAACTCAGCCATAGCGGTGTCGAAATCACCTTTACATTTTGCGATCTCGTCGTTTTGCCAGCCTTCTTCTTGTTCTTCAACCCAGCAATCGAATCGCGCTTGCGCTTTTGCAGACAGGACAGGAAGTTTCTCAACTGTTTCAGACAAGGTAGAAACCAGATCCGTGCGTGACGGTTCAAACTGTTTCAACTCTTCTTTAGAAAAACGCCATTGCGCAGGATCTTCCGGCGGCAAACCATTATCAGAAGCTGCGACCTTCATAGCCTTGCGTGCAAAGAAGTCAGAGTCAAACCAATCCGACCAAACATCGCCTTCCTTCGTTGCAAGCATCTGATATTCTTTAACCAGCGCTCCTTTAAAAGTTGTCTCGTTGGTTTGCAAGGCTTGCGCTTTTTCGTAGTTGAACGGTTGTGTAAACGGATTACCGCCATGGTCCAACGCATTTGGAAGGTTGCTACACCCCATCAGAACGGATGCAGAAATCAGCAATGCTGATGTAGAAAGGATACTTCTTCTCATTGTTTTTTCCTTTTCGCAGAGAAACACATATTCAAGCATTAACGCCCATGATGAGCGAGAGCGACTTTAAAACTATACTAATGATAAAGATTTTTTGGGCATATGCCAAGCAAACTACTTTAAAACAACATGTTTAAAGGTTTTATAGAAATTCTAAATTTTTAAATTTGTAAAAAAACTGAATTTTACAAGCAACTTGAAACAATTTTCTGAATGTTGCGATCAGTAGTCAGATATTGAGGACTCAACGCACTTGAAATAACCACATCCTCACTCGGGCGACCAATCACTTTATCCAACCGCCCTTTTATTCTTTGAACCAAAGACAGCACACCATCATCAGTTTTACGCACAATGATTTTTTCAAAGGGTGTTTGAGTCGGCACTTCTGCACAGACTTTACCAAGATGTTGGTCAATTTTATCGACAAGAGAAAAATCTGGGTTAGGTTCTACATCATCAGATGAATAGATTTGCTTGGGATGCACACCCGGTCTCGGTCGCCATTGTTCTAAACGCAATGTACTTGAAACAATGTAACCTTCAGGAAAGTAAACAGCCGTATTGTTGGTCAGCAAAACCCGATCCCCCAACACATTGCCAGAGCGTAAAAGCTTTTTAATTCTTTTCGCCATGATCTTGCCTGAAAAATCATTGAATTTGAGGATGTTTTTATCAGCACGCTTTTGAGCGAAATATTCTTCAAAAGGCAACAAATGTGAAGAACCATTGGTTTGCGCCGCCTGAGCCGACTCAAAACTCAAGACCACACCGACCAAAAACAAAACTAAAAATTGGACAAAACGAAGCATTTATCCTTCTCAACCCCAAATATATTTCCTAGGCAGACTTCTAACATATTTTATATTAGATCACAATTAGCAAATATATAATCTCAGCTATATATGTAAAGAAATGATCATCTACGTTCGTCGAACACTAAAGATATGTATCCAGACTCAAAAGATGCTCCAGATGCGGTTGTGCAATTTGCCCTTCCAGATCAACCCCTGAACGCAGCAACCCTTTCACAAAGTCACGCACATGTTTGTCCATCCATGTTTTCACCACATCAACGTTTCGTTCTTCAAGCCCTTGAAGCATAATTTTGTGGGCTTCTAACAACCGCGCTGGCGCTTCCGGCACTGCTTCAAAAATATATTGAGTTGCCGGATAAATCAAAAGCCCGGCTGGTTCACGTGCCAGCAGAAAAACACGATTGTCTGCGGCTTCTGCGATAATTGAATGAAATTCCGTATCCAACTCAGAAAGACGATCCCGATCATCCAATTCTTTTTCCGTCAAAGCGACATTGATGCGCAGACGTTCTAATTGATCTTCTGTGATACGTTGCGCCGCCATGGCAATGGTTTTGGGTTCCAAAATTTCAAGCGTTTCTACCAATTCGCGAAAGGTCACTTTATGCAGAACGAGAGAGCGGCTAATCCGGGTCGCCAATTTGTCATACCCCGGTAGTGATACATAAAGACGGCGTTTATCCCCCCGGCGCAGCATCCCGCTTTGTTCCAAAATGCGAATGCCTTCACGCACAGTTGAACGATTAACACCAAACTGTTCAACCAAATCCGCTTCTGTTCCGATGGGATCTTCCGGCATAATCTTACCCGTCATGATCTGTTCTTCGATTGCATCTGCAACCAGACGGTAGGCTGGCAAGATTTCCAATTTTTTAAATTTATTATGTTTCATAAGGCGCCCTAGACAAGCAATGCATGCTCTTGATGGTCTTATCAGCATTACATGCCACGGACTATAATTATTGAATTCCGGCTTGTCATCCCTCGAATCACCTCAAATTTGCGCATGGTTCTCATTTGCTACAGCATTTGTTCTAAAAAACGTTACCAACACAAACTCCAATAAACGCAAGGCATCGCTGCGCCGCACATAAAGATTTAAAAAAAAAGCCTTGCCTTTCAGTCATTTTTTATCAAAAGTCCAATTGTCCGACAATATGATTATCTAAACTTATAACAAAAAGATAACAAGACAGGGAGGGCATGCGTAATGTTTGAAAAATTGGCCGTGCAATCTGCCTATCATCAGGTTGTTGATGCGATTGAGTCTAAAATCCTCAGCGGTGAATTGTCTTTGGGGGACCCTTTAGGTACGGAGTCGGAGCTTGAAGAACAATTTGGTGTTAGTCGCAGTTCTATCCGCGAAGGTCTGCGTGTCTTAGAACATCTTGGTGTCTTAACCCGTGAAAAAGGACGTCGTCTGAGTGTAGGAAAACCTAAAAGCAGCATTCTTAATGCACAAATCAGCCGATCCCTTCTTTTACAGCATGTGACCTATCGTGATCTGGTGGAGTTTTTAAGTTTCATTGAAATGGCCTCCATCGAAAGTGCGTTGGATGCCACCTGTGATGATCTCCTCAAAAAACTAAAAGTCAATCTGGCCCAAACCAAAAAATCGATGAACAAACCCAAAAAGCTCGCCAGTCTTGATGTGGAATTTCACACACTTCTGGCACATGCAACACAAAACGGCGCGATGATCATGGCGTATGAACCTGTCGGCCAGTTGATCTACGCTTCGACACAACAAATTTTTGAATCCGCCAGCATCGGTGCACAACGTCTTTATGATGCCCATGCCATTCTGGTTGACGCCTTGGAACGAAAAGACCGCGACATGGCCTTGTCCTGGATGAAAAAGCACATTCTGGATTTTGAAAAGGGCTTGATGACCGCCAACGTAAATTTCGATGAACCCGTTAATCCAAAATATTGGACGCCAACGCAATAACTCAGGAAGTCTAAAAGTAAAATGCAAACTACGGAAGTTTCAAGTTTAACGACATCACCTCCACCGACACTGGCAGGTCAAGAAATCCTGAGTGTAGACGGATTATCTTTATCCTTTGGCGGTGTCAAAGCCTTACAGCATGTTTCTTTCAGCGTCGAAGAAGGTTCTGTCACTTCGGTCATTGGGCCAAACGGTGCAGGAAAAACATCACTCTTTAACTCCATTTCAGGCTTTTATACGCCCAGTGAAGGCAACGTCAATTTCTTAGGCAAAAACGTCAACAAAATTGCCCCGCCTGATCGTGCTGCCATGGGGATGGCTCGGACATTCCAAAACATCGCCTTGTTTAAAGGTATGACCGTTTTGGACAACATTAAGCTCGGCCGTCACGCTCATCTGAAAACAAACATCTTGGAAGCCTTGTTTTATTTTGGCCCGGCACAACGTACCGAAGCGGCGTTGCGTCGGGAAATTGAAGAAAAAATCATCGATTTTCTGGAAATAGACCATATCCGCAACAGCTCTGTTGGCGCCCTTTCTTACGGTCTGCAAAAACGTGTGGAACTGGCGCGCGCTTTGGCGATGCAGCCTAAAATCCTGTTATTGGACGAACCTGTTGCCGGCATGAACCGCGAAGAAACAGAAGACATGGCCCGCTTCATTCTGGATGTGAAAGAAGAATGGGGCGTGACCGTCTTGATGGTGGAACATGACATGGGCTTGGTCATGGACATATCAGACCATGTGGTCTGTCTCAATTTCGGGCAAGTTATCACCCAAGGCCTGCCTGATGAAGTACAGGGCCATCCCGATGTTATTTCAGCTTATCTGGGGTCCGGCGATGTGACGGCGCTTCGTAAAAAATTCAAGGAAGGGAGATAACGTTATGGATTGGTTATTCTTTTCCGAAATCGGACTTGCTGGCATTGGTACAGGTGGCTTGTATGCCGTTTCAGGACTGGCTTTTGTCCTCATCTACAAAGCCACCCGCGTTGTCAATATGGCCATTGGCGAGATGATGATGATGGGCGCTTATATCTTTATCGGATTTAGCGTTGGTCTGGCCCTACCCGTCTGGGCCAGCATTCCCCTTGCCGTTATCGTTTCAGGCATCATGGGCGGCGTGATTGAACGCGCGATAATCCGTCCCATGTTGGGTGAAAATGCCATTTCCGTCTTTATGGTAACAATAGGTCTGGGCAGCGTGCTTGTCGGTCTGGTGGAAATCATCTGGGGCGCTGACCCTAGACGCCTCATCGAATTTGTCCCCAGTGATCCGATCTTTATCGGGGAAGCTTACCTGTCCCCCAAAGTCGGCTATAGCTTTGCTGTCGCCGCCGTCATCGTCGGGCTTTTCTTGGTCATTTTCAGAACATGGCGCGGCGGTGTTGCCTTGCGGGCGACTGCGGGCGATCAAGCAGCGGCTTATTCTATGGGTATTAATGTCCCCAAAGTCTTTTCTCTGGTCTGGATCATTGCCGCCATGATTGCCGCTGTTGCAGGCATTCTGGTCGGGTCCATCGGCGGGGTTTCCCCCAACATGGGTGTTTATGGTCTGTCCGTCCTTGTCGTTGTTATCATTGGCGGTTTGGACAGTCTGCTTGGTGCCCTCATCGCCGGAATTTTTGTCGGACTTATTGAAACCTATGCAGGTGCCTTTCTTGGTGGAGAATACAAAATGCTGGCAACGTTCAGCTTGTTAGTCTTCGTCTTGATTGTCCGCCCCTATGGCCTTTTCGGCACACATGAAATTGAACGGTTGTAAGTAAAATGCGTATCGGTACAGCAAAAGAAAATTATACCGCCGACGAGGCACTCTTTGACACCAACATTCAGCGCGGATGGATGATCGCCTTAATGATCGCCCTGTTTGCCCTCCCCTTTATGACAGGACAATATGCCATCTATCTGGTCTGCCTGGTAATGATCAATATTGTCAGCACAACCGGATTAAACATCCTGACCGGTTTTACAGGTCTTGTCAGCTTGGGCCAAGCCGCCTTTATGGGGGTGGGTGCTTATACCGTGGCGATTATGGAAATTAATCTCGGCACCCCCTTTTTACTAAACTTACTTATCGCCGGTAGCGGGGCAGCCCTTGTTGGTATCGTGGTTGGTTTGCCCAGCTTACGTGTAAAAGGTTTGTATCTTGCCATTGCCACCATTGCGGCTTCAGTCATTTTGCACTTTATTTTTGCAAACTGGACCAGCATGACAGGCGGTGTATCCGGCCTCTCCATGCCACCCGCAAGCCTTTTCGGGCTGGAACTGGTCCAACCGGATCAGGTTTATTGGATCATTATGCCCATCACTGTATTGATGCTGTTTGGTGCGGCTAATCTCTTTCGCACACGCATTGGCCGTGCCTTTATTGCCATCCGAGATCGAGACATTTCAGCAGAAGTCCTAGGCATTCGCCTGTTGCGCTTCAAGTTATTAAGCTTTGCAATATCTTCTTTCTATGCGGGCGTTGCAGGTGGATTGTGGGCCTATTTCTTCCGTGTCATCACACCTGAAAGCTTTCCGCTGCTCATGTCCATCTTCTTCCTTGCCGCCATCATTGTCGGGGGCATGGGGTCTATTCTTGGCGGTATTTTGGGCGCGACCTTTATGACCATGGTGCCTGAAATTTTAAAAATGATGGTTGGTGTTCTATCCCCCATCTGGCCGGATGCCGTCGCAGTCATGTCACCTGTACGCGTTGTTGTTTTCGGCGCCTTGATCATTTTCTTCCTGATTTTTGAACCAGACGGCCTTGCCGAAATCTGGCGCAACATCAGACGTTTTTTCCACCTCTGGCCCTTCAAAACATAACAAAGGCCGGATTACCTTGACCAACCAAACAAATAAACCAAACCAAATTTAACAGGGAGTTACACATGTCTATTTTTAAAATAGCCAAACAAGTTACGGGGGCATTGCTGGCAGCTGGTTTGCTCAGCGGTGCAGCCCATGCAGAAGATAAGAAGGATATCGTCTTA
Source organism: Methylocystaceae bacterium (assembly GCA_013373265.1). Lineage (GTDB taxonomy): Bacteria > Pseudomonadota > Alphaproteobacteria > Rhodospirillales > Terasakiellaceae > Terasakiella. The sequence goes on from JABXIC010000150.1 coordinate 9,326, forward strand.
GGCGGTTCCATTCCAATGACAGGCGTCTTTGCTTTTGCCGGCGTCGGTATCCATGCAGGCATCACGGATGCAACAAAAATCATCAACGACAATGGCGGTATCGAAGGTCACAAGCTCGTCTACGTACCGGAAGATACAGCTTATAAAGTTGATGCATCCGTTGCCGCTTTCAACAAAATCACCAGCCAGCATGATGTAAACCTTTATTATGGTGACTCAACAGCATTTTCCAAAACCATTTCACCTGAAGTAGATCGTCTTGGAAAAATGGTTCTTACAGGTGCGTCTTTTGCATCTGAACTGAACGACACGAAAAAATTCCCCAATATCTTTATTCCCGGTCCTACCTATACTGACATGATCGGCATTCTGCTCAACCATATCGCCAAAGAAAAACCGGGTGCAAAAGTTGGCCTAGTCCATTCTGAAACAGAATTTGGTCGGGACCCGGTTGAAGGTGCTAAAGCAACGGCTAAAGAACTTGGTCTGGATATGAGCCTGATCATTTCAACAGCCCCGGGTGGCGTTGATGTATCCACGGAAGTTCTGAAAATTCGTCGCGCCCGTCCAGATTTCGTTATCTTCCATGGGTATGTTTTAGCCCCAATCCCTGAATTTATCTCGCAAGCACGCGCCATGGGTTTGAAAACAAAATTCATGGGCACTTTCTGGTCAATGGATAATTCCATGGTCGGCAAAATGGGTGATGTCGCCGATGGCTTCATGGGTGTTATGCCGTACAACTATTACTACAGCGAACAAGCCAATGCACCGATGCTTGATAAAATCCGCTCTATGCGTGACACATACCAAAGCAACGCCTACATGCAAGGTTTCTTCAGCACAATGATGCTATCCGAAGCCGTTCGTAACACCATCAAAGCCGGTAAAGAACTAAACGGTCCGAACATCCATGCTGGTTTACAACAAATCAAAGATTTCGACACAGGCGGGATTATCGGTGTTCCAGTCTCTGTAAAAGGGAACTCCGTTCCGATCGGTCGCGTTTACCAATACGACCTGTCCAAAAAACAAATGGTTCCGGCCTCTGACTGGATCCGTCTGGATTAAGGAGAAATCAATGACAAGCGCTTCTCCAATTTTGGATATCCGAAATATTGAAGTTGTTTACAACAACACTATTCAGGTATTGCGCGGCTTGTCCCTTTCTGTGCCAAGGGGGGCGGTCGTCGCCCTCCTCGGTTCAAACGGGGCGGGCAAATCAACAACCTTAAAAGCCATTTCCCGTTTACTTGAACTGGAAAAGGGAGAACTCAAATCAGGCGACATCCTTTTTGACGGTAAATCGGTTCGACAAGACAGCCCCCATGGCTTGGTGCGTCGCGGTCTGTTTCATGTTATGGAAGGTCGACGCGTCTTTGAAGATTTAACGGTTGAAGAAAATTTAACTGCCGCAACATACGCAGATAACCTGTCCAAAGCCAAACAACGCTTTGAACTGGTATATGAATATTTCCCACGTTTGCATGAACGCCGCGATGGATTGGCCGGATATCTTTCTGGTGGGGAACAGCAAATGCTTGCCATCGGACGTGCATTGATTGCCAACCCGGAAATTATCTTGCTGGATGAACCTTCTCTCGGACTGTCCCCGCTTTTCACCGAAGAAATTTTTGGCATCATCGCCCGGATCAATAACGAACAAGGCACCTCTATGTTGTTGGTGGAACAAAATGCCGCCATGGCCTTTGCGGTTGCGGACTATGGCTACATCATGGAAACCGGAAAAATCGTTTTGGACGGCCCGACCGAGCTATTAACCAAAGATGCCGATGTACAGGAATTTTATCTAGGTATGGGCGGACATGGTGACGAAGAACATAAAAGTTTCCGCGACATCAAACACTACAAACGCCGTAAACGCTGGCTTTCTTAGAATAATCAAAACGGAACGTTTAGAAAATGAACGCGATAAAACCCCTCCCCAATCTTACCATCGGGCAAATGCTACAAGCACATGCGCACGACAGTGCAGATCACATTGCCTTGCGCCAAAAAGAACATGGTATCTGGAAGCCGATTACATGGCAGGAATACTATTTACGCTGTTGTTACTTTGCCCTTGGCTTGCAAGAAATCGGCATCACAGCCGGATCACATATCGGTATATTGTCTGAAAACCGTTGGGAATGGGTCACCTCTCAACTGGGTGCCAATATCCTGCGTGCCATTTCCGTCGGCGTTTACCCCACCAGTCCGGCCGAAGAAGTCTCTTATGTCCTGGAACATGGCGACGTTGAAGTTGTGGTGTGTGAAGACCAAGAACAAACGGATAAAATTCTTGAGAACTGGGACCAACTTCCCAAAGTTCGCAAGATCATTGTGATGGAACATAAAGGTTTTCGCAGCTATCCAGCCGATAAAGTCATCCTTTTTGACAATCTGTTGGCAAAAGGTGAAGAACTTGCCCAAACAGAACTTGCCGAACTCGAAGCGGGTTTAGCCAAACAGACCTTGGATGACATTGGTTTAATGGTCTATACATCCGGTTCAACCGGTCGCCCGAAAGGGGCCATGTTATCTTATAAAAACATGCGGGCAGAAGGCGCTGCCGTCATCCATGCTTTTAAGGCGGACAACACACACAAGTATCTATCTTACTTACCATTATGTCACGTTGCCGAACAGCTTCTCAGCGTTTACGGGGCCATTTACGGGGCCTATCAAGTGAACTTTGGGGAATCTATCCGCACCGTGCAACAAGACGTGCGTGAAGTCGCCCCCGATTTCTTCCTCGGTGTACCGCGTATCTGGGAAAAGCTACAATCTGCCATTCATATCAAAATGGTAGAAGCGGGTGGCATTCGCTACGCCCTTTATCAAAAATTTCTACAATGGTGTGAACCTTTTGCCATCAAGCCCCACAGCAAACGAACTTTTGGTGAAAAGCTTATCTTCCAGATTGCCTACTGGCTGTATTTTCGTGCCTTGCAAAACTATGTCGGTTTGCGTAAAGCCCATGTTGTTATGAGTGGGGCCGCCCCGGTTGCGCCATTCATTTTAAACTTTTTCAGAACCATCGGCCTGCCCTTCATTGAAGTTTATGGACAAACAGAAACAACAGGAATGGTCACGTCACAAACGCTAGAAGACATCCGCCTTGGGACCGTCGGCCCGGCCGTTTTCAATGCTGAAATTAAAGCGGATGAACAAACCGGCGAATTGCTCATCAAATCCGACCTTATCTTTTCCGGCTATTATAAAAATGAAGAAACCACAAAACAGACCATTGTTGATGGGTGGCTTCATACCGGAGACGTTGTGCGTATTGAAGATGGGCATGTGCGCATCGTTGATCGTTTAAAAGACATCATGATTACAGCCGGCGGTAAAAACCTCAGCCCGACTGAGATTGAAAACACCATGAAGGCCAGCCCTTACATTAAAGAATGCATTGTCATCGGTGAAAAACGCAAGTTTGTCTCCGCCCTCATCCAAATTGACCCGGAAACGGTCGGGCAATGGGCAGAAACCAAAAACATCGGATACACAAACTATAAAAACCTCGTGGAAAATCCGGCGGTGCGAGAACTCATTGAAGAAGAAATCGCCAAAGGCAATGCCACAATGGCCAGTGTCGCCAATATTCGCAAATTCCACATGTTGACCAAAGAATTGGACCATGACGATGGGGAAGTGACCGCCACAATGAAAATCAAACGCCAAAGCATCACCAGTAAATATGAAACCGAAATTGAAGCAATGTACGCCTGATGGTCAGGTCTGACAGAGCAAGGAATTAGAATATGACGTCTTACACTGCACCGTTGGATGACCTTAAATTTGTCATTCAACATATGGTCGACTTTGATCAAATTCAGGAAAAATCGGCAAATGAAAACCTGTCGTGGGATGTGGTTGAAGCCGTTTTTGAAGAAGCAGCTAAAATTTCCTCACAAGTGCTTGCCCCGTTGAACGGCACTGGGGATCAACAAGGTTCCCGCATAGTCGAAGGCAAGGTCGTCACACCTGATGGCTGGAAAGACGCCTTCAAAGAAATCACTGAAGGCGGCTGGGTTGGCTTGGGTTGTTCTGAAACCTACGGCGGGCAAGGCTTTCCTGAAGTTGTCGCCGGGGCGGTTTCTGAAATGTTTCAAAGTGCCAACTTGGCCTTTTCCCTATGGCCTTTGCTTAATCAAGGTGCAGGTGATGCGTTATTGCGCCATGGCAGTGATGCGTTAAAAGAAACCTACCTGCCCAAGCTTTTCAGCGGAGAATGGACAGGCACCATGAACCTGACGGAACCACAAGCCGGTTCTGACCTTGCCGCTGTGCGTACAAAAGCGGTGCCCAACGGGGATCATTATCTCATTTCCGGGTCCAAAATTTTCATTTCCTATGGCGATCATGACATGTGCGACAATATCGTGCATCTCGTGCTGGCACGCACCCCTGATGCCCCAGAAGGGGTGAAAGGTATTTCCCTCTTTGTCGTGCCCAAAATGCTGGTCAATGATGATGGCAGTCTGGGGCAAGCCAATGACCTGCGTTGCGTGTCGTTAGAACATAAACTGGGCATCCATGCCAGCCCGACCTGCGTGATGGCTTATGGCGACCAAGGGGGGGCTGTCGGTTATTTAATCGGTGAAGAAAACCGTGGTCTTGAATATATGTTCGTCATGATGAACAAGGCCCGTTTTGAAGTCGGCATGCAAGGTGTCTCTATTGCAGAACGTGCCTATCAACAAGCCTTGGCTTATGCCAAAGAACGTGTACAAGGCGTGCCCTTTAACGGTAAACCCGGCGATACAATCATCAATCACCCGGATGTGCGCCGTTTGTTGATGCATATGAAATGCCAAATTCAAGCCATGCGCGCCCTCACGTATTGGGGCGGGGCACAACTTGATCTGGCCCATTATGAAAGCAACGACACCCGCAAACAGACCTATCAAGCCACAGCAGAATTTTTAACCCCGGTCATTAAAGCCTGGTGCACAGAGCGCGGTAGCGAAATGACATCATTGGGTATTCAAGTTCATGGCGGCTTGGGGTTTGTGGAAGAGACCGGGGCGGCGCAGTTTTACCGGGATGCCCGCATCATCACGATCTATGAAGGGACAACGGCCATACAGGCCAATGACTTCATTTTCCGCAAAACTCTGCGTGATGGTGGTGCCACCGCACACAGGCTGCTCTCATTCTGGCAGGAAGAAGTCCAAGCAATCACAGAACCTACCTTACAAGAAAATAAGGCCAAGGTTGTCTGTGCATTATCTCATTGCAAAACGGCCCTTGATCTTGTCATCGAACGGGCCAAAAGCAACCCTGCCAAAATCGCATCCACAGCCGTCGCTTACCTGGATGTCTGGGGCTATGTGATGGGCGGATATCTCATGTTAAAAGCAACCACCATTGCCAAAAAGCAACTGCAGGACGGGGCGGACAACCCAGCCTTTTTAAAAAGCAAAATAGCCTGTTGCGATTTCTACATCACTCACATTTTGCCACAAGGCGAAGCTTCTTTAAACACGGTCATGGATGGCACTGATGCCGTCTGGGGACTGTCAAACGATCAGTTTTAAAAAACAATTCAAATATTTGGAGTTTTATCATGTCAAACATTTCAGACGTCGTTATCCTTGATGGGGCCAGAACAGCCATCGGTACTTTTGCAGGCAGCTTAAGCGGCTTTCGCCCGGCCGACTTGGGCATCATCGCCTCAAAAGAAGCCGTCAAACGTTCCGGTGTTGACCCTGCCGAAATTGAACATAGCGTTTTTGGCCATATCATCCCCACCAGCACCGCAGATGCGTACCTGTCACGTGAAATCGCCCTCGGCGTCGGCATGAAAGAAAGTTCGGTTGCTTTTCACCTCAACCGTTTGTGCGGATCTTCCATTCAATCTTTGATCTCGGCGGCACAAATGCTGGTGTTAGGTGATTGCAAACTCGCCCTTGCTGGCGGAACTGAAGTCATGAGTGCGGGCCTTTATTACATTGATAACGCCCGCTTTGGACAACGCATGGGTGATGGGCGCATGGTGGATATGACCACGGGCGTCTTGGCTGACCCCTTTGACAGCGGCCATATGGGCGTGACGGCAGAACGGGTGGCAGAACGCTATAACCTGAGCCGTGAAGAATTAGATACATACGCCGTTGAAAGCCATAACCGCGCCAAAAATGCCATCGAGAAAGGCTATTTCAAAAGCCAGATTGTACCTGTTGATGTCAAAAAAGGACGCAAAAGCTTTACCTTCGACACCGATGAACATGTGCGCCACGATGCCAGCCTTGACGGTATGGCAAAACTGAAACCTGTCTTTAAAAAAGACGGTGTTGTCACCGCGGGTAACGCCTCAGGTATCAATGATGCGGCCTGCGCCATGGTCTTGAGCACGGCAAAAGAAGCGGAAAAACGGGGTCTTAAACCGCGTGCACGTATTTTATCTTATGGTTTCTGCGGCGTGGCCCCGGAAGTCATGGGACTTGGCCCCATTGGGGCCGTACCTGTTGCATTGGAACGGGCGGGCCTGAAACTGCAAGATATAGATGTCATTGAATCCAATGAAGCCTTTGCCGCCCAAGCGATGGCCGTGTCCCAAGAACTGGGCTTTGACCCCGCCAAAGTAAACCCCAATGGCAGCGGCATTAGTCTGGGTCATCCGGTCGGCGCCACTGGATCCATCCTAACCTTGAAAACCCTTTATGAACTTGAACGCATCAATGGTCGCTATGGCCTGATGACGATGTGCATCGGTGGCGGACAAGGAATTGCGATGATCGTGGAGAAACTTTAATGACACATAACATAAAAAAAATAGGCGTTATCGGTGCAGGTGTCATGGGGGCCGGGATCGCGGCCCAAGCCGCTAATGGCGGCGCGGAAGTTGTTTTACTGGATATCGTTCCCGATGGGGCAGAAGACAGAAATACCATTGCTGCCGGGGCACGCGAACGCTTTATAAAAGCCGGGGCAAGTGGTGGCTTTATGGGACAAAAGGCGAGCGCTCGCCTTAGCGTAGGCAACACCGAAGACCATATGGATTTATTGGCGGATTGTGACTGGATTGTTGAAGCCATCGTGGAACGTCTTGATATCAAGCAAGACCTGTTTAAACGCATTGAAGAAGTGCGCAAAGACGGTTCTGTCGTATCTTCCAACACATCCACCATTCCGTTGGCCTCTTTAATGGATGGAATGCCCCAACGTTTGCGGGAAAACTTTATCGTCACCCATTATTTCAACCCACCCCGTCATATGCGTTTGCTTGAAATCATCAAGGGCGAAGATACAGATCAAACCTGTGTGGATCGTGTGGCTGAATTCAACGACATTCATATGGGTAAAACCGTCATTCATTGTGCTGACAGACCGGGCTTCATCGCTAATCGTTTGGGGGTCTTCTGGATGCAGGTGGCTGTTTATGAAGCCACGCGCAATGGGCTGAGCATTGAAGAAGCCGATGCCATCATGTCCGGTCCTTGCGGTTATCCCAGCACAGGTATTTTCGGGCTATGGGATTTATGCGGTATTGATTTAATGCCAGATGTCACTGCAAGTCTAGCAAGCCTCTTGCCCGAAAGTGATGCCTTTGCCCCATATGGGGACGTCATGCCTGCCGTCACCGCCATGGTAGAAAAAGGCTATCACGGTCGCAAAGGCCGGGCTTATCAAGGCTTTTACCGTGTGACCAAATCTGAAGATGGCAAACGTCTCAAAGAAACCATTAATTTGGAAAATCTTGATTATCGCGCCTTGGAAAAATCCACCCTTGCCAGCGGACAGTTGAAAAAAGGCCAATTATCCGCCTTGCTCAGCAGTGACGACAAAGGCGGTATTTATGGTTGGAAAGTCTTGTCACAGGTGTTGAATTACGCCACCACCCTTGTCCCGGATGTTGCCAAAGACATTACCTCTGTCGATAAAGCGATGAAGCTCGGCTACAACTGGGCCTTTGGTCCGTTTGAAATGATTGACCTGATCGGCACAAAAGCCTTTGTTGATCGTTTAGAGGCGGAAAACCTGCCCGTTTCTGATTTTCTAAAAAAAGCCGCAGGACGTCCCCTTTATACCTTTGAAGACGGTGTGGAAAAATGCATGGGTGCAGACGGTGCCTATCATACCATCCAAAAAGGCGATGGCATCTTATTATTAAATGATCTGAAACAGAAAAATGCCTTGGTTATTGAGTCAGAAACAGCCAACGTCTGGGATTTAGGCGATGATGTCTGGTGTCTGGAATTTCGCACGAAAATGAATACTCTGCCCCGTGATCTTCTGGAAATGATTGAAAAAACCATTGATATGGCTGAAGAAAAAAATAAGGCCATCGTACTTTATAATGAAGGACCGCTTTTTGCCGCTGGTGCCAATCTGGCTGACTTAATCGATCATGTGACCGACCGCGATTATGTACATAGTTACATCGCCTATGGACAACAAGTTTTCATGAAGTTGAAGTATGCTTCCATTCCCGTTGTCGGGGCTCCTGCCGGACGAGCCTTTGGTGGGGGTGTTGAAATTTTAATGCATTGCCACGCCGTGCAAGCACATAGCGAGCTTTACATTGGATTGGTTGAAAATAATGTCGGTATCCTACCCGGATGGGGTGGCACCAAAGAATTGATCCTGCGTAGCATGGAATGCCTGGGCAAAGAAAATGCCATTGCCAATGCCTATAAAGTCATTCAAGGGGCGATGGTATCTGGTTCGGCCCTGCATGCACAGGAATTATGCTATTTGCGCAAAAGTGATGGCATCACCATGAACCGGGATCGTTTATTGATGGATGCAAAAAAACGTGCCCTACAATTGCGCACACAAAGGCGAGAGCGCAAACCGTTTGCGCCCCTGCCCGCACCTTCTGAACCAGCCTTCGCAACAGAAGGATATCAAGCGCATTTGGAACGCACCACGTTTGACACCATGCTCCCTGCGCAAACGCCAGATTGGGAAGATGCGTTGTTGGCTTCTGAACTGAAAAATGTCGTCGAATTATGCGCCAGACCTGAGGCCATCGCGCGCATGCAACACATGCTTAAAACGGGTAAGCCTCTCAAAAACTGAGTCAAGAAAGGAACATCCATGTCCATCCCCAAGCAGTTTAACGGGAGACTTAAATTACCCGCCGTTGCCGCACCTATGTTTTTGGTATCTGGCCCTGATCTGGTCATCGAAACCTGTAAATCAGGTGTCGTCGGCACCTTTCCTGCCTTAAACCAGCGCACAAGCGAAGGCTTTGAAGAATGGGTGGTCGAGATCAAATCCAAACTGGCCGCTTATGAAAAAGAAACCGGTGCAAAAGCCGCCCCCTTTGGTGTCAACCTGATTGCACACAGAAGCAATAAGCGACTGGATGCTGACTTGGCGATCTGCGTCAAACATGAAGTTCCCCTGATCATCACCTCATTGGGGGCTGTTCCCACATTGATTGATCAGGTTCACGCATACGGTGGGATCGTCTTTCATGATGTGATCAATGTTAAATTTGCCAAAAAGGCCGCAGATGCCGGGGCAGATGGGTTGATTTGTGTCTGTGCGGGTGCAGGAGGACATGCGGGACAAATAAACCCCTTTGCACTGATCTCGGAAATTCGCCAATTCTATGACAAAACCGTCTTACTGGCGGGTACGCTATCCACCGGACAGGATATCGCCAGCGCCCAAATGATCGGGGCTGATCTTGCCTATCTAGGCACCCGCTTCATCGCCACACAAGAAGCTATGGCCGTACCTGAATACAAAGAGATGATCATTGAAAGTCATGCCGCAGATATCGTCTACACCCCTAAAATATCCGGTGTAAACGCCAATTTTTTAATGCCAAGCATCGAAAAGGCAGGCATTGACCTCAGCAAAACACCTGAAAAAACTGAGATTGATTTCGGATCAGAACTCAAATTGGATAAAGACTCAAAAGCACAAGGAGCCTGGAGTAATATTTGGTCTGCCGGACAAGGGGTTGGCTCGATACAATCAAGTCCATCCGTTTCACACTTGATCCAGACCCTGCATCAGGAATATTGTCAGGCCATTGCTACCCATCAGGAAAAAAGCAAACAATTCTTATAAAAGGACCCTCCAATTCATGACAAATGCAGTTACATACGAACAAGATGGTGACATCGCTATCATCACTTTAAATGATGGCAAAGCGAATGCCTTTACATTCGATATGATTGCCGAAGTAGATAAAGCTCTGGACAAAGCTGAACAAGAAGCCAAAGCAGTAATTATGACAGGCCGGGCCGGTATGTTTTGCGGCGGGTTCGATCTAAAAACCATGATGGATGGCGGTGATGGCCGCGAAAAGATTTTGTTGGAAGGTTTTAAACTTTCCTACAAGATGATGAACTTTCCCTATCCGATTGTAATTGCATCTACAGGTCATTCTGTTGCTTACGGCGGTGTTTTACTGTTATCTGCCGACTACCGTGTCAGCAGTGACGGCAACTTTAAAATCGGCTTAAATGAAATCGCCATTGGGCTTGTCATGCCTGACTATGGTGTGGATTTGGTGCGCAATCGTATCCCACTGTCTCATCAAATTCCGGCTATGGCAAATAGCGTCCTATATAACCCGCAAAATGCAATTCCCGCAGGCTTTATTGATGAAATGGTTCCTGCTGAAGAAACCCTCAGCCGGGCCAAAGAAGTGGCCGCACAATTAACCAAACTGGACATGCACGCCCATGCAGAAGCCAAACGTGCGTTACGCCGTGACTTCTTGCAAAAACACAAAACAGTATATGGTGGATAATTCTATGGCTGAAAATATAGATTTAACTCAACGTGATATTTTCAAGTTCTGGACACACGATACATTTCGCTTTGCTGATCTTGATGCGTTGAACCACCTCAACAATATTTCATCCGCCATCTATTGTGAAACCGGGCGCGCTGACTTTTTTGTCAGGGTTCTCAACCACGATTTCAGTTCTAAAGTTAATTGGGTGATTGCCAATCTCAATATCACCTACCGTTTACCGGTAGATTATCCGAACGATATTCTTATCGGGACAAAGATCGGGAAAATTGGCAACAGCTCTGTGATCATCCATCAGGGGCTCTTTACCAAAGATGTGTGTTTTTCAACAGCAGAAACCGTCTTGGTCAAAGCAGATTTAAAAACAGGGAAGTCCGTTCCCTTCAGCGATGACATGAAAGAAAAACTGTCAGCTTATCTTTAACCTGTAAAGCCAACCGCCCAAGACATATATGTCTTGAGCGGCAAAAAGGACTTACATTTTTAATTAACTCGGGAAGGAGAAAGACACCCCTTCACGCACACTACTGGACGGCCAGCGTTGGGTGATGGTTTTACGCTTGGTATAGAAACGCACCGCATCCGGCCCATAGGCGTGCAAATCCCCAAACAGGGAGCGCTTCCAGCCACCAAAACTATGGTAGGAAACCGGCACAGGTAACGGCACATTGATGCCAACCATGCCCACTTCAATATTATCAGAAAAATACCGTGCAGCTTCGCCATCACGGGTAAAGATACAAGTACCGTTGCCATATTCATGATCGTTGATCAATTGCATAGCTTCATCCATGGTCTGTACCCGCACGACCTGCAAGACAGGGCCAAAAATTTCAGCCTGATAGCTTTGCATCTGTGGTGTCACCCCATCAATGAGGGTTGCCCCGACAAAGAATCCTTTTTCAAAACCATCGACTTTGGCATCACGACCATCAACCACCACGGTGGCACCATCTTTTTCTGCACTGGTGATATGACCTACAACCTTATCTTTATGCTGAGCGGTAATCACAGGGCCAAAATCATTATCCTTGTTGCTAAAAGCCCCCACTTTAAGCGGCTTCATAGCCGTACTCATTTTAGCGATCAAAGCGTCTGCGGCATCATCGCCCACAGCCACGGCAACCGACAACGCCATGCAACGTTCCCCGCTAGAACCGAAGGCAGCGCCAAGAAGCTGGTTCACTGCGTTATCCATATCGGCATCCGGCATAACGATGGCATGATTTTTTGCCCCACCCAGGGCCTGACAACGTTTACCATGGGCATTGGCTGTCGAATAGATATATTCCGCAATGGGCGTGGACCCGACAAAGCTGACCGCTTTAATGCGTGCATCCGTCAATAAGACATCAACCGCTTCTTTATCGCCATTAACCACATTGATCACCCCTTTGGGTAAGCCTGCTTCTTCCAGCAATTGGGCGATAAACAGGCTTGAACTGGGGTCGCGTTCTGATGGTTTTAAAATGAACGTGTTACCACAGGCAATCGCCATGGGGTACATCCACAAAGGCACCATGGCAGGGAAATTAAACGGGGTAATCCCGGCCACAACGCCAAGGGGTTGAAACTCGCTCCAAGAATCAATATTAGGGCCCACATTTCGACTATGTTCGCCTTTAAGCAATTCCGGCACACCACAGGCATATTCCACATTTTCAATACCGCGTTGCAATTCTCCGGCCGCATCATGGGCGATCTTGCCGTGTTCTTCACCAATCAACTGGCAGATTTTATCTGCATTTTCTTCCAGCAACTGCTTAAAGCGAAACATCACCTGTGCGCGTTTGCTCGGCGGTGTGTTACGCCATGCCGGATAAGCCGCTTGTGCCGCTGCAATAGCGTCTTCCACAGTCTTTGTATCTGCCAATGCAACCTGTTTGCTCACTTCCCCCGTTGAGGGGTTAAAAACATCTTGAGTACGTTTTGCATCAGTGCGGCTTTCACCACCGATCAGATGACCTATGATCGTCATTATCTATTCCTTTATTCTTTTATCTTTTTCCCCTGTCAGGGAAATCATTCTATATAAATCAGGCCAATTCACCAAGGGCGTCACCCATGGCATTGATCAAAAGATCGATTTCTTCAACTTCAACAGTGAAAGGCAACCCCAGTTGCAACGTGTCACCGCCATAACGCACGTAGAAGCCTTTCTTCCAACATGACATGGCAACCAGATACGGGCGCAGTGCGGGTTCTCCCGGTGCAGACTCAAGGGTCAAAGCACCTGCCAAGCCATAGTTGCGAATATCCGCAACATATTTAACGCCTTTCAGACTGTGCAGCTTTTCTTCAAAGATCGGCGACATCGTCTTCACACGTTCAACCAGCTTGTCATTTTCCAGCAAATCAAGTGACGCCAAACCTGCTGCACAGGCCACAGGGTGTGCAGAATATGTATAGCCATGCGGCAGTTCCAGCATATAGTCTGGACCACCAGCTTCCATAAAGGTATCGTAAATTTCCTGCTTGGAAATCACCGCGCCCATGGGGATCACACCATTGGTCAGTTGTTTTGCCGTTGTCATAATATCAGGAACAACACCAAACTCTTCCGATCCGGTTTTTGCCCCCATACGACCAAAGCCCGTGATGACTTCATCGAAAATCAACAGCATATTATGCTTGTCACAAATCTCGCGCAGGCGTTTTAAATACCCGACAGGCGGTGGTAAAACACCCGCAGACCCGGCCAATGGTTCCACAATGACCGCTGCGATGTTGGAAGCATCATGTAAGGCAACAAGATTTTCCAGATCATCAGCCAAATAAGCGCCCTTTTCAGGCATCCCTTTAGAAAACGCATTTTCAGGCAAAAGCGTATGGCTTAAATGGTCTGTGTCAATCCCTTGACCATAAAGCGCACGGTTTCCAGCAATGCCGCCCACACTCATACCGCCATAGTTTACACCATGATAGCCTTTTACCCGGCCGATCAAACGTGTCTTTGTCCCCATGCCTTTTTTGCGCCAGTATGCCCGGGCAATTTTCAACGCTGTATCCACGGCTTCAGAGCCAGAACCTGTAAAGAACACACGATTCAAACCTTCCGGCATAAAATCGCAAATACGGTGGGCCAATTGAAAGGCCTTCGGATGTCCATATTGAAACGCCGGAGAATAATCAAGTTCACTGACTTGCTTGCTCACCGCTTCAGAAATTTCATCACGGCAATGGCCCGCACCACAGGTCCACATGCCGGACAGACCATCAAATACCTGACGATTATCCCCATCGATAAAGTAATTGCCTTTTGCCGATGTAATCAGTCGCGGGTCTTTCTTGAAATCACGGTTACCCGTAAAAGGCATCCAATGTGCGTCAAGTTGTTCTTGGGATAAGCCGCAGTTTTGCTCAGTTTTGATCATGGCGTCCATCATGTACCTCTATGCGTTAAATCATGTGGATCAGTATGCCAGCATTAAAAGTTTTTAAAATCATATAAAACTTAAATTAACTTAATTAAAAACTAAACTTAATAAACATAAAAAAACACCCCTTTCACAACAAAAGGGGTGTTTTTTTAAAGCTTAGTCCGCGACCTTTTCAGGGTGCTTCTTCGGTTTGAAAAAACCAATGATTAACACAAAGAAAAGCGGCACAAAGAAGATCGCCAAGACCGTTGCGGCAATCATCCCGCCCATCACACCTGTGCCCACGGCAATACGGGCACCAGCACCTGCCCCTGTACTAATCGCCAAAGGAAGAACACCCAGCGTAAAGGCCATAGAGGTCATGACAATCGGACGTAAACGTTGACGCGCGGCTTCCACCGTTGCTTCAACGATATCCATACCTTGGTCATAGAGTTCACGGGCAAATTCCACGATCAAAATAGCGTTTTTCGCCGATAGACCGATGGTGGTCAAAATCGCCACCTGGAAATAAACGTCCCCAGGTAGACCACGCAGCATTACGGCAATCACGGCACCTAAGACCCCCAGCGGCACCACCATCATGACTGAGACAGGAATGGTCCAGCTTTCATAAAGGGCTGCCAAACAAAGGAAGATAACGATGGCAGACAAGAGGTAAAGTACACCACCTTGTTCACCCGCTTCTTTTTCCTCATAAGACAAACCTTGCCAATCCAGCCCCACACCACCAGGAAGCTTCTTCACGATTTCTTCCATCGCTTGCATCGCTTCACCAGACGCCACACCAGGTGCGGCTTGACCTTGAACGTTTAATGAAGATAAGCCATTAAAACGTTCAAGACGCGGTGACCCATAGCTCCATTTTGTTGAGGTAAAGGCCTCAATCGGAACCATTTCACCTTCTGCATTGCGCACATACCAGTTGTTCATGTCTTGTGGCATCATCCGGTACGGGGCATCAGCTTGGATGTAAACCTTCTTCACCCGACCTTTTTCAATGAAGTCATTCACATAGCTCGATCCCCAAGCCGTTGCCAAAGTCCGGTTAATATCAGCAATATTAACCCCCAAAGCACTGGCTTTTTCCTGATCGATATTGACATCAAACTGCGGCATATCATTCAAACCATTGGGGCGCACACCCACAACACGTGGATCTTTGCTTGCCATACCCAACAATTGATTACGCGCTGCCATCAAGGCCGTATGACCAATGCCACTACGATCTACCAATTGCAGGTTAAACCCGGTCGCACTACCCAACTCAATAATTGCAGGTGGTGCAAAAGCAAAGATCATGGCTTCGCGAATACCTGCAAACGCGCCATAAGCCCGCCCGATCACTGCTTTAACTGATTGATCAGGTCGTTTACGCTCTGACCAGTCTTTTAAATTAAGAAAGGCGATACCAGCATTTTGCCCATTCCCCGCAAAAGAGAAACCTGCAACCGTGAACAAGCCGTCCACGATATCTTTCTCATTATTAAGGAAATGATTTTCCAGTTTTTTAAGGACTTCAACTGTTCTTTCTTGTGAGGCACCGGCAGGCAACTGAACCATAGAAAACATAATGCCTTGGTCCTCGTCCGGCAGGAACGACCCTGGCAAACGGTTATAAAGAACAGCAAGACCACCAACCAAAATGACGTAAATGAATAAGAAACGCCATTTGCGGAAGGTCACATAGCTCACACTGCTTTGATAAAAACGGTTTGTTTTCTCAAAACCCCGGTTAAACCAGCCAAACAAACCTTTTTTCTTGAAAGGATCATGGTCTGAAGGTTTTAACATGGTCGCACACAAGGCCGGCGTCAAAATGATCGCCACTACCACAGAAAGCCCCATTGCTGAAACAATCGTGACAGCAAACTGTCTATAAATCGCACCTGTCGACCCTGCAAAAAAGGCCATCGGCACAAACACCGCCGATAACACCAAGGCAATCCCGATCAAGGCACCCGTGATTTGATCCATCGATTTACGGGTTGCTTCACGCGGCCCAAGACCGTCTTCATGCATCACCCGTTCAACGTTTTCCACCACAACAATGGCATCATCCACCAAAAGACCAATGGCCAAAACCATGGCAAACATCGTCAATGTATTGATGGAATATCCAAAGGCCGCCAAAATACCAAACGTCCCCAGCAAAACAACAGGGACCGCAATTGTCGGAATCAACGTTGCCCGTATATTTTGCAAGAACAACAGCATGACGAGGAAGACCAAAACAATCGCTTCAAACAGCGTATTGACCACTTCTTCAATAGAAACTTTAACGAAAGGCGTCGTATCATAAGGATACACAATTTCAACACCTTCCGGGAAGAAAGATTTCAATTCATTCAAACGCTTCTTGACCGCATCGGCCGTATCAAGAGCATTGGCACCTGTTGCAAGATTAATCCCGATCCCTGTCGCAGTCTGACCATTATATCGGGCCACAACGGAATAACTTTCCGCACCAATTTCAATACGTGCCACATCCCCAAGACGCACTTGAGAACCATCGGTGTTCACACGTAGCAAAATGTTTGCAAATTCAGACACGCTTTGAAGCTTACTTTGTGCCGTAATCGTCGCATTGATTTGCTGCCCCGGCACAGAAGGTGCCCCACCGATTTGGCCGGCTGTAACTTCCGTGTTTTGTGCAGAAATTGCAGAGCTTACATCAGAAACCGTCAGGTTGTAGCTGATAAGCTTGTTTGGATCCAACCAAATACGCATCGCGTGCTTGGCCCCAAAGACCCGCACGCTGCCCACGCCGTTAACACGCGCAAGCGGATCACGAATAGAGGACACAACAAAATCGGATAAATCGGATGCTGGCATGCTACCATCTTTGGACACAAAGCCGACAACCATCAAAAAAGACCCGCTTGATTTTGAAACGGTCACACCTTGTTGCTGCACTTCATTGGGCAACAAGGCCATTGCGCCTTGCATTTTGTTCTGAACTTGAACTTGCGCAATATCAGGGTCTGCTTCCGGTTCAAATGTCAATTCAATAGACACGCCACCGTTGGAATCACTGGTCGAAGAAATATAACGCAGATAATCCAAACCGTTCATCTGCTCTTCAATCACCTGTGTTACGGCATTTTCAACGGTCGCGGCAGAGGCACCGGGATAGGTTGTTTTTACCGTGACTTTCGGTGGGGCAATGGACGGATATTGCTCGATCGGCAACTGCAAAATAGACAGCCCACCAGCAAGCATGATCACAAGCGCGATCACCCATGCAAATACAGGACGATCAATAAAAAATTTAGCCATGGGTTGCGATCCTTACTCAGCCGTCTTTTTTGTATCAATAGGCTGTGCAGCAACTGCCGCACCTGGCCCTATACGTTGCAAACCGTCAACAATGACTTCAACACCATCTGTTAACCCGCTTGTTACAACCCAGTTTTCGCCTTGCGCCTGCTCAATCGTCACAGGTGTCACGGCCACTTTACCATCCACAACAGAATAGACATAAGCTGACCCGTCAGGTTGACGCATGGTTGCTTTTTGCGGGACCAAAAATGCTTTTTCAAGCGCCCCTTGGTGCACCAGACCACGCACAAACATGCCTGGCAGTAAAACACGATCAGGATTTGGGAAAACAGCGCGCAAACGTACAGTTCCTGTGGTCTCATTTACAGTCACGTCAGAAAACTTCAACGTTCCTCTGATCGGATATTCTGCCCCGGTGGCGTCAATGATCAACGAAACATCAATTTTGCTATTATCAGAGTTGCTTAATCGACCAGATTGAATGGCCTGTTTCATCTTAATCAAACGTCCACCAGCTTGCGTGACATCCACATAAATGGGGTCAAGCTGCGTGATTGTTGACAATGCATTATTTTGACTTGCCGTGACCAAAGACCCTTCATTGTAAGCCGAAGCCCCAATTTGACCAGAAATAGGCGCTTTAACTGTGGTATATTCCACATTGATGCGCGCACGATCGACTTTAGCACGTGCAGAAGCAACAGCGGCCCGCGCTTGTGCTTCCTCAGCAATGGCATCGTCATATTTTTGTTGGCTCAAAGCTTGTGTTTTTACAAGCTTTTGATAGCGCGTCAATGTCTTGCTGGCCTGCGAAAAGGTGGCATTTTGTTTTGCCAGTTCCGCTTTCGCTGAATCCAGTTCAGCCAGATAAACGTCTTGATTGATCAAATAAAGCTGTTGCCCAGCTTCAACAAAAGCGCCTTCTTCAAAGTTACGTTCTTTGATAATTCCATCCACTTGTGGGCGCACATCTGTTTTGCGATAAGCGACTGTACGGCCCGGCATTTCTTCAATCAAGGTGATGCGCTGGCTTTCCAATTTTACAGTGCTTACTGGTGTTGCATTTTTCTTTGCACCAGCTTGCGCCTTCTGACCTTCCTCCTGCCCACAGGCACTTAATGCCAAAAAAGCAGTAACAACAGCGATATTTTTTATATATGAGCGAGCAAACAACTTTGCATTCCTTCTCAATTTTCAAATTTTAATTATTTAATGAGGCAGGTTTTGTCTCTTGCAGTGACACGACAAAGACAGACGCCCCGATAGTCATAAAGATACATACCCAACTATAATATAGTAACTTACACAGGGCTCACACTTTTTTTGTAAACTACTTCACAGTTTTTTTAAAATACTTTTATGAACGTATAAGGCAATGACAAAAAACTTTTTGATGAGCTGTACGCTTTGCAACAAAGGTCACAAAAAATTGTCGCAAAAAGCCACAAAACCTCATTTTTATTTTCTTACATTTAAACATAAAACATTGATATAAATACAATTTATAACTTTGGCATAATTTTCGCTTTGTAAATTATGTTTGCTGCACGTTTCGTTATGTACTAAAACTACATAACGAATCCACCCATCCAATTCAAATGATCGTATAAAAAATCCATTGTCTAAAAAAGTCAACCGTTATGCAGTCAAACAACATATTGCCGGAAAGAAAGGAGTTTAAGTGACACAATCTTTAATCAAACCAGCACTTGCCTTTTTAGGTACACAAGGTCAGCGCTGCGGAACAGACCGCTTTGAACTTTTAGCCGCCATTGATGAAACGGGCACGATTTCCGCTGCAG
This sequence comes from Methylocystaceae bacterium, assembly GCA_013373265.1. GTDB lineage: Bacteria > Pseudomonadota > Alphaproteobacteria > Rhodospirillales > Terasakiellaceae > Terasakiella. The sequence goes on from JABXIC010000150.1 coordinate 28,522, forward strand.
CCAAAAAGGTCGGCCTCAGTTACAAAGCAGCTTGGGATGCCGTCAATGCATTGAACAATCTATTTTCCGCTCCCTTGGTCGTTAAACAACCCGGGGGAAAGCATGGGGGCGGGTGTCGCGTTACCGCCGAAGGACGCAAAGCCTTAGATGCCCACCGCAGCTTAAGCCACACCTTACAAACCCTTCTTCTTGAACTTGAAAAAAATCTAGCTTCAAAAGAAATCACCAACTTTTCTGCCAGCGCCTTTTTAGGGACACCAAGCATGAAGACCACTGCACGCAATCATTTTCGCGGTACAATTCGTAAAATTACAAAGGGTGCCGTATCCGCCGAAATTTGCATCCAAATTTCACCAACAAACGAACTTATTGCCATCATCACCAACCCCAGCGTCGACAAACTAGAATTAGCTGAAGGCAAAGAAGTCTACGCTTTGATCAAAGCCAGCTCCCCTATCCTGATGAGCGCTCCTGTCCTCATGGCTGAAAATGAGGGTATCAGAACGTCTGCAAGGAATTATCTTGTCGGAACAGTGCAATATGTCGATCACGGTGCAGTGAATGCTGAAGTGGTCATAGACTTGGCTGATGGTAAAACACTCACAAGCATCATCACAGAAGCCTCCGCCGAATCACTAGAGATCAAAGAAGGACAAAAAATTTGCGCCTTGATCAAATCCTCTCACATCATTCTCGCTGTCGAATAAAGGTTCATACTCATGTCATTAAAACAAACTTTCTTAGGTTTATGCACCGCAACTTTTTTTGCCGCAACCGCTTGGCAAGCAAGTGCAGACACAACCAACATTGCCGTTGCCGCCAACTTTACCGCCGCAGCCAAAGACATTGCTGCAGCCTTTAAAGAAGACAGCACCCATGAAGCCATTTTGAGCTTTGGTTCCACAGGAAAACTCTATGCGCAGATTGCCAATGGCGCCCCTTTCACCGTTTTTCTTGCCGCAGACAGTAAACGCCCGGCGCGTCTTGAAAAAGAAGGTCTTGCCATTGAAGGCAGCCGCTTCACCTATGCCAGTGGAAAAATCACCTTATTCAGTAAAGACGCCAGCCTTATTGACCAAGATGGCACCATTTTAAAACACCCCGATGCCTTTAAACGGCTGGCGATTGCCAACCCAAAAACAGCGCCTTATGGCACGGCTGCCATTGAAGCCTTGCAAAAAATTGGTGCTTATGAGGCCGTCAAAGATAAGATCGTGCAAGGGGACAACATTGCCCAAACCTTCCAGTTTGTCGCCACAAAAAATGCACAATTGGGTTTTGTCGCCCTGTCCCAAGTCATCAACGACACCGACGGATCACAATGGGTTGTCCCGACTGAATATTACCACCCCATTGCTCAGCAAGCCGTGTTATTAACAAAGGGCAAAGACGATGCGGTGGCCCGTGCTTTCATCGCGTACTTGCAAAGCCCGCGCGCACAACGCATCATTCAATCTTATGGTTACGGTTTAAAATAGGACAAAGACCATGTGGGACCCGATCAGCACCACGTTAAAACTGGCCCTCATCACAACCTTGTTTTTGATGTTGATAGGCACACCGATTGCTTGGTGGTTGTCACGTTCCAAAGCCAGTTGGAAAGAGGCCATTGGTGCCATTGTCGCGCTCCCCCTTGTCCTACCACCCACCGTTTTGGGCTTTTACCTTTTATTGTTGTTGGGTCCCGGCAGCCCTGTTGGGCAAGTGGCAACCAGCCTGTTTGGCCAAGCCCTGCCCTTTACCTTTCAAGGCCTTGTGATTGGGTCGGTTATTTATTCTCTACCCTTTGCCGTCCAACCCATTCGCAATGCCTTTGATGCCATTGGAGAACACCCTTTAGAAGCCGCAACCACCTTGCGCGCATCACCTTGGGATTGTTTTATCAATGTGGCCATCCCTTTGGCAAAACCCGGCTTGATCACCGGGGCGATTTTAGGGTTTGCCCATACGGTCGGGGAATTTGGCGTCGTCTTGATGATTGGTGGCAACATCCCCGGCGAAACAAAAGTCTTAAGCGTCGCCATTTATGATTATGTCGAAACACTGGAATGGGGAAAAGCTCATGTGCTTTCTGCCGGGATGCTGGCTTTCTCTTTCTTGGTGATCCTGATCACCATGGTGACGGAAAAACGCTTGAGGAATCGTCTGATATGACAAGTGTCGATGCTTGCTTTAAAGGTCAACAAGGTGATTTCACACTTGATGTTGCTTTTCGTCTGCCTGACCTTGGCGTTTCGGCCCTATTTGGTCCGTCAGGTTGCGGCAAAACAACCGTCTTGCGCTGTATCGCTGGTTTAACCCAAATTCCCGATGGGCATTTACTAGTCAACGGCACAGTTTGGCAAGACGGCTTCAAACAACGCCCACCGCATAAGCGCGCTGTGGGTTATGTCTTTCAGGATGCCAATCTTTTTGCCCATCTCAGCGTCAAAGACAACCTCACCTTCGGTCAAAAACGTAGCAAAACCACTCAAAACGCGTTGGCATTTAATGAAGTCGTAGACTTGTTGGGTCTGTCCCATCTTCTGGCGCGGTCCTCCAAGCGCCTATCAGGTGGGGAACGTCAACGCGTTGCCATTGGTCGGGCTTTATTGTCGGGCCCTGAAATCCTTTTAATGGATGAACCCTTGGCCGCTTTAGATAAATTCAGCAAAAACGAAATCATTCCGTATCTGGAAAATCTGCATCAAGCCCTTGCCATCCCCATTATCTATGTCAGCCACGACATCACCGAAGTTGAACGCCTTGCGGACTATATGGTCTTGATGGAAAAAGGCCGCGTTCGGGCAAGAGGTCCCTTATCAGAGCTTTTGACCGACCCGACCTTACCCTTTGCCCGTGAACCGGAAGCCACCAGTGTCTTTATGGGACATGTTGCCACCTATGATGCCAAGTATGGCCTTGCCCATTTAGCTGTAGGATCAACAGAAATCATCGTCCCCACCCCGGCCTGTCAAACAGGCAGTGCGCTGCGCCTGCGTATCTTCGCCAAAGATGTAGGCTTATGCCGCACCGTCCCCAAAGAAGGCATCAGTATCATCAACAGCTTGCCTGCGCGCATTGAAAGAATAGAACCCATGGGCGATTTTAAAGTCAGTATCTTCTTAAGGCTGGGACAAAACGGTGACGGGGCCAGCCTGATGGCCCATATCACCAAAAAATCCTTTGATGCCCTTGACCTTAAGCTCAATGAACCGATTGTCGCTTTGATCAAAAGTGTCGCGTTGATCGAACATGTTTGACCCCCAAATTAGATAAAGATTTACTTTATCCAAAAGCTATCTCAGAATGTTTTGCAATTGGGCCATTCTTATCTCTTGCGGAGCATTCATGACCATAAAAAGTCACTTCACAGCACCAAACTTAAAACCGTTAACAAAGTTGTTTGCGCTGTCTCTGTATGCCTGTGCCCTCACCCTGCCCCATCAAAGCATGGGGGCCGATCCCGTCAAAAAAACCGCTCTACCAGTTATTACGAAGCCCGTGGTACAATCGAGTGATGATCGTATCATCAAGGCGATTGGTACGTCACGCGCGGTACGTTCAGTGACACTTTATTCAAAAATTGATGGGGACATTGCTGAAATTGTCCCGCGTGAAGAACAAATGGTCGCAGCCCAAGATGTCATCATCAAATTGGACAATCGCAATGCCAGTCTTTCCGCACGCCTTGCCGAAACCCAGTTAAAAGCAGCAGAAATCGCCTTGAGGCGGGCACAACAATTACGCAAAAACAATGTACGTTCCAGCGCCAATGTTGAAGATGCCCAAATCGGTGTTGAAAAAGCCCGTATCGAACTGTTACAGGCCAAGGAAGTCTTGAAAGATCATACACTACGCGCGCCTTTTGCCGGATTTGTCGGCATTGCCAAGGTTGAAGTGGGTGACCGTATCACCACCGACCAGCCAATCATCACGTTAGATGACCGCAGCACGCTTATCATAGAATTTGGCGTGGCAGAAAACTATCTCTCCCGACTAAAAAAAGATATGGCGATCACGGCCCAAAGTGCCAATTATCCGCCCAAAACCATTAAAGGTGTGATTGAACGTATCGACAGCCGTGTGGACCCCGTGTCACGCACTGTACTGGTCCGTGCAGCTTTTGCCAATCCATTGGGGGATTTATTGCCGGGCATGTCTTTTGCTATCACCCTTAAGCTGCCTGGGGATGATTTTTTAGCTGTGCCGGAACTGGCCCTGCAATGGCGTGATGGTAAAAGTTATGTCTGGCGCATTGATGGCGATATAGCCAAACGTGTAGAAGTCTTACTGGTGCGCCGCCTTAACAACAACGTGCTTGTCCAAGGGGATTTAAAGGCCGGGGACCGCGTGGTTGTGGAAGGCGTACAACGCTTGCGCGATGGACGTAGCGTTCAATCCATTGACGCTGAAGGCAGCTAACATGTCCCTTTTTGATGGCAAAAGTGCGCTAAACGATCTTCCCGCACTCAGTGTGCGCCGCCCCTATCTTGCGATTGTCATGAATTTATTGATCATGATTGCTGGATTTGGGGCCTATATGGGCATTGATGTACGTGAACTGCCCGATATCGACCGCCCCATCGTCACCATACGCGCAGATTATCCCGGGGCTTCACCTGAAACACTGGATAGTGAAGTCACCAGCGTGATTGAAGCAGCCGTTGCACGGGTTAACGGGGTCAAGGAAGTGCGTTCTTCCAGCGAAGAAAATAACCTGCGTGTCCGCGCCATCTTCAATCCGGACATCAATCTGGATGATGCCGCCACCGATGTGCGTGAAGCGGTCAGCCGTGTAGAACGCCAACTACCCGAAGCCGTTGAAAACCTGAGTGTTATTAAGGCGGATGCAGATGCTTATCCCATTCTTTCTTTGGCCGTGCGCAGTGACAAATATCAGATCGATGCCCTGAGCCGACTGGTCGAAGACCAGATCGTACCGGAACTGACCGCAGTAACAGGCGTAGCCGATGTCACCATGTATGGGGATCGCCAAACTGTGCTGCGTGTCAAAATTGACCCCATGCGTCTGGCCAGCTATGGTTTGAGCGTTGCCGATGTGACCAAGGTGATGCAAAATGCCCGCTATGACGTGCCTGCTGGCAGCTTTGCCTCTAATGATCAAGAAGTCCTTGTCCGTGCCAACGCTTCTGTCGTCACCGCACAAAAGATCGAAGAACTCTATATCCAGAAACCGATACGTATCGGGGATGTGGCTTCTGTCTTTTTTGCGCCGGACACACCGGAAAGCTGGGTACGCTTAAATGGTCAACAAGTCATCAGTCTGGGGATTGTACGCCAAGCCAGTTCTAACACCATTGCCATTGCCGATGGGGTACAACGGGCCGTTAAGCGTCTGGCCCAAAGTATGCCGGACATTCATATCGAAACCATTTCAGATGATTCATTGTTCATCAAAAGCGCGATTTCTGAACTTTTAACCACATTGGCCTTGAGCATCTTGATCGTAGTTGGGGTTATCGCCATCTTTACCGGGCAGTTTCGTGCCTCCCTCATCCCGACCCTTGCCATCCCCGTGGCTTTGGTCGGGTCCCTCTCTGCCATATGGGCCCTTGGCTTTACATTAAACTTAATCACCCTGCTTGCCATGGTCTTGGCAACGGGTGTGGTGGTTGATGATGCCATTGTCGTGCTTGAAAACACCCAACGCCTGCGCGCCAAAGGCGTTCATTCAAAAGCAGCGGCTGTTTTAGGCACCCGTCAACTGTTCTTCGCTGTGATTGCGACCACGGCAACCTTGATTTCCGTCTTTGTGCCGATCTCCTTTTTACCGTCAGAAGCAGGACGATTGTTTCAGGAATTTGGTTTCGTCTTAGCGGTCAGTGTTGCCATCTCCTCCTTTGTCGCCTTGACACTGGTGCCGATGCTGGCGTCTAAACTGCCTGCCCATGCCCATGTTCAACATAATCGCATTCAAGATGCCATCTTTTCGTTCGGGCGTTCCTTCCATGCCTTTTATGAACGTCTGCTTGATCATGCTCTTAATCACAGCAGGTTCGTCATCGTCGGCTGTCTTGGCATTGGTGTCTTGGCCGGACTCAGCTATCTGATACTGGATCATGAATTGGTCCCTGAAGAAGACAGAGGCCGTATTACGGTGCGTCTAACGGGCCCTGATGGCGTCGGTCTGACTTTTACAGATCGCCAAGTCATTGCTGTGGAAAATATATTGGCCCCCTATGTGGATATGGGTGTGGTCAAAAACCTCTATAGCATTGCCGGACGTTATGATCTCAATCGTGGACAGATTGACGCCCCGCTGATTGATTGGTCTGAACGCGACCTCAGCGAAGGTGAAATCATCCAGCGCATCAATAAAAAATTACAAAAAATACCGGGCGCACAAGTACGCGTCAGCCGAAGTAACAGCCTGAACCTTAGAAACGCCGATGGTGGGGTGGAGCTTGCACTGATCGGGTCTGACTACGCCAAGATATTCAGTGAAAGCCAACGTCTGGTCAAAATTTTGGAAGAAAAAGCCCCCTGGTTTCAAAATTCGCGGATCGAATTTCGCGCCACCCAGCCGGAACTCTCCATTCATTTAGATCGCACCCGCGCAACTGATCTTGGTGTTGACTTGGATGAACTGGCCAGCACCATTCGTGTCTTGATTGATGAACTGGATGTGGGCGACCTGATCATCCATGACCAAAGCATCCCCATCTTATTGCAAGCCCGTGAAGGCACTATTCAGGACCCGGAAAACATCGCCAACCTTTACGTTCCTTCCAAAGCAGGAAATCTCATCCCCATCGGACAAATGGTCACATTTTCAGAAACATCGGTGGCCGCTGAACTGGACCGCCACGCCCAACGCCGCGCCATTGAAATCCGCGCTGACTTAGGCGATGGTGTCCCCTTACAACAGGCTGTCGACGCCTTGCGTCTAATCGCACAAGATACACTATCATCTGATGTCCGATTGATCTTTTTGGGCGAAGCCAAAGCATTGGAAGAAACCAACCGGGATTTAGTCGTTGTCTTTGCTATTGCCCTTTTGGTCGTCTTCCTTGTCCTACTGGCCCAATTTGAAAGCCTTACCAGCACACTTGTGGTCATGGTGACGGTTCCGCTTGGCATTTGTGCGGCAATCTTTGCCTTGGTGATCACAGGGACATCCCTCAATATCTATTCACAAATCGGTATCTTGATGCTGATTGGCATCATGGCGAAAAACGCGATTTTGATGGTTGAATTTGCCGATCAATTGCGTGAAACCGGAGAAACACCAAAAGAAGCTGCGCGCATGGCCTCCCTTGTGCGTCTGCGCCCGATCATGATGACGATGGTATCAACCATTGCCTCCGGCCTGCCGTTGATCCTTGGCACGGGTGCCGGTATTGAGGCACGAACCTCTATCGGATGGGTAATCTTTGGCGGCCTTGGACTTGCAGGCATCTTTACCTTATTTGTCGCCCCAGCGGTCTATAGTCTGATTGCCGGATATTCCACCCCGCGCAGCCATCACGGCGCCAAATTGATGCAGGAAATTGCAGAGGCTGAAAAGAATAACCTACTCACCTAAAAACAGTTTATCTATTTTCTGCTGTAAAACTTCCCAATCAACGGGTTTGGTCACAAAGACGGAAATGCCAGCTTCTTTATAACGTTTATTGTTTTCTGCCTGAACATCCGCTGTTAAGGCAATAATCGGGGTTTGTCCTATGGGGCCTTTTTCTTGACGGATTTGAATGGTCGCTTCACACCCGTCCATTTCAGGCATTTGCATATCCATTAGAATCAAATCATATTCATTGCATTTGACCTTATCAACAGCTTCAGCCCCATTGATTGCCTCATCAACCCCATGCCCCATACGTTTTAAAACTGTGGAAATAACAGTGCGGTTGATCTGGTTGTCTTCTGCCAATAAAATTGAAAGAGGCCGCGTATAACTAACGCGCGATCTATCGATTTTAGAGAGTGCCAGATCAGATTTTTCAATATCCGCATGGTCTGTTTTTTCAAGGGACAGTTCAAACCAAAAGACTGAACCTTCACCAAGCGTGCTTCCAAAATCAATCTCACCGCCAAGGCCCTCAACAATTTTTCGACAAATCGCAAGACCAAGACCTGTTCCGCCAAATTTGCGGGTGGTCGATTCATCCGCTTGGGTAAAAGGTTTAAAGAGTTTGTCGCCCAGCTCATTGGGGATGCCCGCGCCGGTATCATGAACCTCCACCCTCAAACGCCCTTCATCAGAGAGAGGTTTCACAATGATTGAGACACTGCCTTGCTTGGTAAATTTAATGGCGTTGGAAGCAAGGTTTAACAAGACCTGACGTAGTCTGACAGGATCAGACCTAAAGAAATAATCCGTGTCTTCCCCTTCAATCCGAGACAAAAGATTAACACCTTTTTGCGAGGCAACTGGTTCTAACAACTGAAGGACACCATCAACAAGATCACAGAAATCAAACGCCACAGCCTCAAAGGTTAGATGTCCGGCTTCAAACTTCGAATAATCGAGAATGTTATTCAGCAAAGAAAGTAATGTTTCAGCCGAAATGCGCAGGTTCTTTAAATGCGTTTTCTGTGTTTCATCCAAATCCGATACCAACAGCAAATCGGATAAACCGAGTATGCCTGTCATGGGTGTTCTTAACTCATGACTGACAATAGCAAGAAAATCACTTTTCGCCTTATCTGCCTTTTCTGCCAATTCCCGCGCAACGTGACTTTCATGGGCAAGTTTCTTAAGTTCTCCCGCCTGCTCTTTAAGTTTTTCTTCTTTTTGTTTAATCTCCGTCACATCGGTTCGAACCCCGACGATATGACCGCTTACTGTCTTTCTTTCATCAATTTTAAGCCAACGGCCTTGATCGGTAAATTGTAAGATCACTTCTGAAGGGTTAAGATGTTGTGCGACACGCTGACGGATCCATTCCTCTTTTGATTCATCCCTATCACCCGCAGCGGGATATTGATTATTTGCGACCCCATAGCGGATAATATCTTCAAATTTTGCACCCGGCACCATGGCAGGGGACGAGGCTTCATATATTTTTTTATAAGCTGAATTACAAACAACAAGCCTGTCTTCTGCATCATAAATAACAAACCCGTCGGGAATTGTTTCCAGTGCTTCGCGTAAAATTTCTTCCGCTAGATTACGTTCTTTTTCAAGTGTTACCCGGCTGGTGACATCACGTACCGTCGCTGTAATAATCAGATCTTCATTTTTTCCAGAAACACCGAGATTGATCTCAACATAACGTTTGTTGTTTTTATGAGTATATATCTTCAACGGCATCCCGCGCGACATGTCTCTCGGCACACCGGCTTTTGCAAAAGCCTTTCTTTTTGTTTGATGGGCCGACCTTTGATCTTCCTGTAAAAGAGCATCCACATTCAGCCCTTCTAACGTTCCCGCTTCATATTCAAACAATTCGTGAGCCTTGTCGTTCGCTTTGATAATTTCACCTTTATGGTTCACAAACACCATGGCATCCGGCGCATTGATAAGTAGGTCCAAATACTGTTTCTGTTTTAACTTGAATTCACCATAAAGTGACCTTTTGCTGGCAACCAAAAAGCCGAGATAACAAGATAAAGCAATCAGCAGAACAACAATGCCGATAATAAAAGATTTAATTCTCGACAATTTAGCATAACTTTCTTCAACCCACAGACCAGTTAAAGAAGTCGCCAGTTGCCATACCCCATCGGGTAACACAATGTCAGAAATATACCCGGTATTATTCTGACTAAAAAGTTCAGCATCCCCCCAAAATGGCTTTTGCGCCCCATCCTTGCGAATGGCGAATTTCACACCTTCTTCCTCGAAAGGTATCAGCAGTTTTTCGACATCAATGACGATACTCACAATTCCTAAGAAATTCCCCAAAGTGCCATCACCACTTTTATAAACAGGGGTGCGTTGAATAAGCCCGACCCCGCCTTGAATCAGGTTGAGAGGACCATCAATCACAGAATGACGTGTTTCAATCGCCTTTTCCACCTTGGGCCATTGCTTGGGAATTTTTTGATAATCCATCCCCACAAGACCTTCATTACTTTCCAAAGGATAAACATTGGTAAAGACTGTTCCCTTTGTTAAACCAATATTTTTTACAAAAGGTGTTTTTGCCAAAAGCTCTGCAGCCAAAGCTTCAAACTCAGCAGCATCAAGTGCACCTTTGATGGCATAAGGTGCCTCCACCCCTTTGGATAGGGCCAACGTTAAGGAAAGTTCCCCTTCTATTTTAGCGCGTAAAGTTGTCGCACGTGCCAAAAGAACGTTTCTTTGATTTAATAAAACAGTCTTTTCAGCTTGATCAATAAGGTATGATGTTAAGGGTGCCAAAATCACAAGCGCAACCACAGCCCCAATAAGACTACCTAAAAAAGAAGAGCTATTTTTCAACACTTGCATACAATAACTTCTAGTTACGACATTCAAACTTCATCTAATCATATCTAGATGACTATTTAAAGCGAGAGTTTCTAGTGTAATTGCAAAATATGTAGAAAATCTGTTTAATTCTTGCTTCTTAATCCTTCTTCTAAAGAAACAATCTCATGACGTGCCACACATATAAATGGTTGCAAAACCTTCAAGAATCCTTCGACACCTGTGACATAAATGATGGTGCCGTCCTTTCATTTCATCACCATCTACGCAACGGTGACATTATCATGAAAAAAGTTCTTGATATCGCTTCACAAAGAAACCTTAAAGGACTTGGCATTGCTATCAGTTCTATATTTCCCATTCATGCACCCATGGAAAAATATATTCAAACAGAACTCATCAGTAAGATTTGGACCGGATATATCAAAGGGCCTGTTTCTGTCCCCCTTATGTCTCAAACATTACCATACCCTGTCACCATCCAATCCCATGGGGGACGTGCACGTGCCATTGAAGCCCGGAATTTAAAAATAGATGTCGCCTTTGTGGCAGCACCTTGTGCGGATCAACAAGGAAATTTAACAGGAGCGTTAGGACCCTCAGCCTGCGGTCCGTTGGGTTATCCTATGGTGGATGCAAAATATGCAACCCATTGCGTTGGTCTGGTCGATCACATAAGCAACACCCCTTTGCCCATGGTAGAAATCCCCCATACACAACTGGATTATCTAATCAAAGTTGATAGCATTGGGGACCCTAAAGGTATTGTGTCCGGCACCACACGCGCCTCCCAACATCCTGATGACTTAAAAATTGCCCAAATGGTTTCAGAAGTGGTTTTGGCTTCTGGTTTGATGAAAGACGGATTTTCTTTTCAAACCGGCGCTGGTGGCATTTCACTGGCCAGTGTCAGCGCCATTGGTCAAAAAATGCGCGCACATGACGTAAAAGGCAGCTTTATTTCTGGCGGCATCTGCCAATCCCATGTCGATCTCGTAAAAGCTGGATTGTTCGACAAAATTTATGACGTACAATGTTTTGATCACGGTGCTGTAGCATCCTTTGCCCGTGATCGCTGGCATCACGCCATGTCTGCGCGTCAATATGCAAGCCCACTTTGTTCAAATAATATCGTGGATCAATTGGATGTCACCATTCTTGGCGCAACGCAAATTGATGCCGACTTCAACGTCAATGTCACAACAGCTGGTGACGGGCAAATCATCGGTGGCCCCGGTGGGCATCCAGATACATCCGAAGGCGCAAAGCTTACAATTATCACGACCAAACTCACAGGCGGTGGTTTTGCCAAGATTGTCGATAACGTCCATACCATCACCACTGAAGGCAAACACGTCGATGTACTCGTTTGTGAAGAAGGAATCGCCGTCAACCCTGCAAACTCGGAACTTTTAGAAAGATTACAAACACATGGCTTAAAACCACTTGATATCCATCAACTCATCAATAAAGCACAAAAACAAGCACCTCATCAAAATGTCCCCAAAGGTGAAGGCCCTGTCATTGCAACCATAGAAAATCGCCATGGTGATTGTGTTGACGTCATTCGTGCGACTTGATCTGTTCAAAAGAAGCCCTTACATACTTATTAAGCGCGCGCTCCATCTTTCCAGCCTAAAGAAATGAACTGATAATATGGAAAACCAAGAACAAACAGAAGAAATCATCGTCTCTGAAAATGAAGCGGCCTTCGACGCGCTACTGCAAGCGCTCGAAACAAAAGATACAGAGTCCCTGATTGAAATCGTCGACAGCATGACGATCAGTGATGCCTTGCGTTATTTCTTATGGTTGGATGATGCGCAAAAAGAAACCTTTCTCAATTTATTACCCCATGACCTGTCCGCTGAATTAATTGCTGAACTGCCACTCGAACATGCTGGCGGCGTTGTTGAACAGTTGGAAGAAGACATCGCCGTCGGCATCCTTTCAGAAATGGAAACGGACCTTCAGGCCGACGTTCTTGGGGAACTTACAAGCGAAAATGCTGACTCCATTTTGGCCAAAATGGATCAACAAGAAGCTGAAGAAGTCCGTAACCTCGTTCAATATGACGAAAACACGGCTGGTGGTTTGATGAAAAGCGAAGTCTTTTCCTTTCATACCACAGATACGGTTGGCCTGATCTTGCGCACCATGGCCTCGGAAGATGAAGAATTTGAACGTTTCCGGGGGCAACACCCTTACGTTATTGATGAAAATGATAAGTTGGTCGGTGTAGTTTCTTTGCGCACCATGTTATCGGAAAAGCGATCTGTTAAACTAGCTGACGTCATGGTCCCGGCGGTTTCCCTGCCCGTAAACATGCATATCGACGATATTGAAGACATTTTTATTAAGGAAGATTTCTTAACCTTACCTGTCCTTGACGCCAACAATGTATTACTTGGCGTGGTCACCCGTACCACCTTGCAAGATGCCGTCTATGAAAAGTCTGAAGCTGACAACATGAAACGTCATGGGGTGGTTGGGGATGAACTCCGCTCCATGCCACTTTTCTTGCGTTCACGGCGCCGCCTTGCTTGGTTAAGTGCCAATATCGTGCTGAACATCCTTGCTGCCAGCGTCATTTCTTCTTACGAAGACACATTAACCGCCGTCATCGCCATTGCGGTTTTCCTGCCGATGGTATCTGACATGAGCGGCTGTTCCGGTAATCAGGCTGTGGCCGTTAGCCTGCGTGAATTGGCCTTAGGGACAATCAAACCCATCGATATGGCCCGCGTCTGGTCTAAAGAAGTCAGCCTTGGCATGATTAATGGACTGGTGCTGGGGATGCTGATCGGTGTGGTTGCCTGGGGCTGGAAAGGCAACCCATTTTTAGGGGTCGTGATCGGTGCTGCCTTAATGATCAATACAGTCATTGCCGTTTCAATCGGCGGTGTCGTGCCTTTACTGCTGAAACGTTTCAATCAAGACCCGGCGGTTGCTTCCGGTCCCTTATTAACGACAATCACCGATATGGCGGGTTTCTTCCTTGTCCTGAGCTTGGCAAGTCTGATGATGCCGTTTCTCGTTTAATTAAACGAGCCTAGGGCCGTAATAAAAAGTAATTTTATGATCGCCTTAAATACGATCACCACGACGATTGACTATGTGAGCGCCCGAAAATTAAAAAGCAATAAAGCCGACAGCATAACCATCAGTATGGAATCCGGCCTGCAAAATGCTGCACAAGCTATTTTTGTTGCGATTAAGTGTCTTACATAATGTGCAACTCATGATCCCGGAGATTATTTATGCCGTCATCATGAATATCTCTGTAGCTGCCATTATTTTTTGGGCGCGCCGCTCTCAGGCAGATGATCTATCCCCTGCAAAATTCTTCCCATCACTTTGAGCGCGAGAAAATAACCACAAAAAACTATTGCAAGTCATTCTCAATTGCTTTAGATGTGTTGTTATTGATAACCATTCGCATTAACAAGGCTCCTTATGAAATTATTTAGTCTCTTAAAATCTACTGCCGCTGTCAGCATGTTGATGGTCGCATCCACAACAGCACAAGCTGCCCCGCCAACCGTGCCTGAAATCGTCAAGAACTATGCCGATATCGCCTTGGCTATGTATCAAGATTCTTTAAGCGAAGCTACGAAGCTTAAATCAGCTGTCACTCAATTGATTGCAGCCCCCACACAAGAGAACTTGGAAGCTGCACGTGACGCATGGATTAAAGCGCGCGTTCCTTACCAACAAACAGAAGCATTTCGCTTTGGTAATCCGGTGGTTGATGATTGGGAAGGTAAAGTAAACGCATGGCCCTTGGATGAAGGTCTCATCGATTATGTCGATCCTTCCTACGGCAAGTCTTCAGATGAAAACCCGGCTTATACACTCAACGTTATTGCCAACAAAAAAGTGCGCATTGGCCCTAAAGTAATTGATGCCACCAACATCACGCCAGCACTTCTTTCCGGTACGTTGCATGAAGCACAAGAAGTTGAAGCCAACGTGGCAACGGGCTATCACGCCATTGAATTTATGCTATGGGGTCAAGACCTGAATGGCACCAAAGCCGGGGCTGGCAACCGCCCGGCGACTGACTTTAGCCTCAAAAACTGCACCCATGGCAATTGTGATCGCCGTATTCAATATTTGAACGCCGCAACAGACTTGCTCATTGACGACTTGAAAGAAATGGTTGCCTCATGGTCTGAAGGTGGTAAGGCCCGCACAGACATTCTTGCCAAAAGCGACAAAGATGCCCTTTCAACCATTTTGACCGGCATCGGCTCCTTATCTTACGGGGAATTGGCCGGTGAACGTATGAAACTTGGCGTCTTGCTTCATGATCCAGAAGAAGAACATGACTGCTTTTCTGACAACACACACAATTCACACTTCTATAACCAAGTCGGCATGACCGCCATTTATAATGGTCGCTATTCTCGCGTAGACGGATCCGTTTTGTTTGGCCCAAGTGTTGCCGATCTTGCTATGGCCAAAGCCCCCGCTGCCAATCAACGTTTTGAATCACTGCTTAACGCAACAAGCGTTAAAATGCAGGTGATGAAAAACACCGCTGATAGCGGAAAAATGGCCTACGACCAAATGCTGGCAAACGGCAACCTTGAAGGCAACAAAATCATTCTAGACGTTGTCGACGGTTTGGTTAATCAAACACGTGGTGTTGAACAGGTCGTAAATGATCTCGGGTTAAAAATTCAAGTTGAAGGATCAGATAGTTTAGATAATCCTACTGCTGTGAATTAATATCTAATGGCATCTCTTTGGGGTACGGGAAAAGGAGACACACCATGCCTATATCTAGAAGAAGTGTCATTGGCGGGGGCGCGGCATTAGCCGCGCTTTCCGCTTATCCACTTCTTGCACAACCAGCCTTAAGTACGGAGCGGCCTTCGCTTCCAAAAAGAAAAGAACCAATCTTAAACGATGCTGTGGTGAATGCCCGCCTCATCGCCAAGGAACGCCCGCGCAAACTCTTTGCCGATGGGCCTGTCTTGCCTTTCTGGACCTACAGCGATGATCCGTTATCCATCATCAAAGTTCCTAAAGGGGGGCGCTTAAAAACCCATTTTACCAACGAATTGCCGGAACACACTTCCATCCACTGGCATGGTATTCGTCTGCCCAATCATATGGACGGCGTGCCCTATGTGACCCAAAAGCCGGTTTATACGGGGGAAAGCTACCACTATGACTTTACCCTGCCTGACAGCGGTCTCTTCCCCATCCATTCCCATTGCAACACAGTCGAACAACTTGGGCGCGGCCTTGCCGGTGCTTTGTTGGTCACTGGCGATGAAACCCGACCCTATGATGATGACGTGCTTTGTGTCATCAAAGATTGGCGCTTGGGCGAAAATGGCGAATTTCTGGATTTTTTCACCGATGATGGCGCCAGTCGCGGCGGGACATTTGCAACTGTGCGTACGGCTAATTTAGAAAAAGTCCCCGTCATGAAAGTTCCTGCCAATGCCGATGTCCGCCTGCGTATCATGAGCGTCAATAGCTCCCGTGTTGGACAAATCGGTATTGAAGGTCACAACGGTGCAGCCATCATCTCCACCGACGGTCAAGCAGTTGCTCCCTTCCCCTTAAGCACATGGCGTTTGGGATCAGCCATGCGTATGGATGTTGTGGTACGCACCCCAAAAAGCGGCGGTGAAGCCATCGTCTATGACTATTTCGCCCCCAAGCCCATTGTCATTGCCAAATTAAAATCTGTCGGACCGAACCTGCAACGTGGTGACTTTGACCCCGCCCCGCTTTATGCCCCGGATATTGCTGAACCGGACTTATCCAACGCCATTTACAAACGCGTAGATTTCACTGCAACGGCAACACCGTCTTATGTGGAACTGCCAAACGGGGAAGAGCTGAACTATGCAGACAGCCTATGCCTTTCTGACAAAACCTATTGGGCAATGAACAAACAAACATGGCCGGAAGATGGGCATCAGAAACTACCCGCACCAATCTTAAACTTAAGCAAAGGGCGGACGTACGTGATCGAATTGGTCAATGGGACCCCCCATATGCACCCCATTCATATTCACGGTCATACTTTCCTTTATCTCAAATCAAATAAAGAATCATTGCCGAAACATTTTGCAGATACCGTACTGATCAAACCGAAAGAACGTGTCCATGTGGCCTTTGTCGCCGACAATCCAGGAGATTGGATGTTTCACTGCCATATCATCGAACACGCCGAAAGCGGTATGATGAGCATTCTCAGAGTCGCCTAAATGAAACAAATATATATTATAGCCCTCCCTTTCTTGGTCGGCACCACACCTTTGCAGGCCGAATCCCTTGATTTCGCCCTTGGTAAAGCCTTGTTTGATCGCCCCTGGACATCGGCACCGGCTTCGACCCAAGCCACAGATGGCCTTGGCCCACTTTTTAACGCACGATCCTGCGTTTCCTGCCATCCCCAAAATGGGCGTGGTAAAATCACGAAAGACAAAGACGGTGCCATTGGCGGGATCGGTTATGTTTTACGTTTAGGGAATGCAGACGGTACAGGCGACCCCGTCTACGGACACCAACTGCAAACCAACGCAATTCATGGTCAAAAAGCTGAAGGGCGCGTCTTTCTAAAAAATCACACTTATCAACTCATAGACTTGGCCTACGGCCCGATGGATATATCCACCAGATATGCCGGACGGTTGTCACAACCCCTACATGGCTTAGGATTGCTGGAACAAGTCAGTGATGAAACAATTTTATCTCATGCTGACCCGGATGACCTTGATGGGGACGGCATTTCCGGGCGCCCAAATATCATCAACGGGCAAATTGGTCGATTTGCATGGAAAGCGACGGCCCCCACCTTACGCATACAGGCGGCAAACGCTTTTTTCAATGATATCGGCATGTCGACACCAGTTCACCCACAACATGCAGGCGATTGTACCCCCAGCCAAACAGATTGTCTTAACGGTCCCCACGGCAATAGCCCACAGTTTGAAAATCTGGAAATTGATAGCCAAATGCTGAACCTGATCAACAGCTATTTGAAAGGTTTACGCGCCCCAGTTTACCAACCCGCAGAAGGTATCGACCTTTTCAAAAACGTGGGCTGTGCAAGTTGCCACTTACCAGAGCTTCCTTTGCCCAATGGTGATGTCATTCACCCCTTTAGTGACCTCTTACTTCACGATATGGGGCAGGCCTTGGCGGACGGCATCAAAGAAGGCGATGCCGACGGGCAGGAATGGCGCACTCAACCCTTATGGGGCAGCCAGGAAACAAAACTCTTTTTACATGATGGACGTGCAAAAACCGTTGAAGAAGCCATCAACTGGCATGGCGGCGAAGCAACGAAAGCCAAAGAAAACTTTCTTGCCCTGCCCGCAGCCGACAAACAACAACTCATTACCTTTTTGAACAGCCTTTAGGACTTTCCAATGAAACGCTTACCTTATCTTTTGGGACTTTGTTTACTCCTCCCCCTGTCTGCACAAGCTGCCCCGACAAAACAGGAAATATCCTTAAAGGTTTTGACGGACTTTGTTATTCCGGCATATGAAAACCTCGCTGTACAAGCCACTGAACAAAAAAAAGTCTGGCAAACAACCTGTAACGCAGCAGACTTGAAAGAAAGTTTTCAAAAAACATCGGATGCTTGGGCCAGCGTTCAAAATATTAATTTTGGCCCCGTCATCTTGCTCTTGCGCCGTGACCGTATGTACCACTGGCCGGAACGCAGAAACGCCGTTTCAAAAAGCTTGAACCACCTACTGGCTGACAAAAATAATGAAAAGGCACTCACCCACAAGTATTTCTCAGCCTCCAGTGTCGCCGTTCAGGGACTTCCTGCCATGGAACGATTGCTCTATACAGACCTGCTCAAAGATGACTGGTCTTGTAAAGTCGGACGCACCATTGCCGACAATATAGCTGAAATCGCAACGGGTACGGTCAAAGATTGGAAAGACACCCTTACCTACATCAAAGAGGGGAAATCCCACCCGATCTATTTTGAATCCATGGACGAAGTCGCCATTCGCCTGTTTACCGAACTTCTGACCGGCTTTCAGATGATCTCCGATCAAAAGGTTGCTCTGCCCATGAGCACCAGCATCACAAAAGCAAATGGCAAACGTGCTGAAGGATGGCGCAGCCATCGCTCCACACGTTACATCCAGAAGAACGCCCAAGCCCTGATGGATTTCTCTAAGCCCTTCATGTCTTTTTTACCTGAGCCGGACCGCAAGGAACTATTGGATCAATTCGCTAAATTTGAAAAAGCCACCGATGATTTACCACCCTCCATCAAAGACGCGGTGAGCGATGAAAAGGGGCGTGAAAATTTAAAAAGCTTCCTGTCCACGGCCCGCACAACCCGTAACTTGATCGTAGACAAATTCACCAAACAACTCGATTTAACTATCGGCTTTAATAGTCTGGACGGGGACTAATCATGCAACGCAGAACCTTTATTTCCGCCTCTTTGGGGGCATTGGGCAGTGTCTTCTTTTCTCCCCTGCTTGAAGCCGCGACTATACACAAAGGCTGGCTTAACGGCTTTAAAGACGATCAAGGGCGTTATGGCATTGCCTATATTGATGAAAGCTTTAACGCAACGCCGCTTGTCTACACGCCCATCCGCTTACACGGGATAACCAAACACCCCACAAAAGCCGACATTGTCGCCCCGGCGCGTAGACCGGATATGCAAATGTTTGTCTTTGATATGGAAAGAAAAGCTTTGCGGATCATTGAATCTGACGAAGGCCGTCACTTTTATGGTCATGGAGTATATTCAACGGATGGCAAATTGTTCTACACCACCCAAAACGCCTATGACGAAGAAAAAGGTGTGATTGGGGTCTATGATGTCGATCAGGGGTACAAGAAAGTTGCTGAATGGGACAGCGGCGGCATCGGCCCCCATGAACTACGCTTGTACAAAAACCAATTGATCATCGCCAACGGTGGTATCCTAACCCACCCTGATATGGGACGTGCCAAACTGAATATTGACAGTATGGCCCCGAACCTGACTTATCTTGACCTTGCAACGGGACAAATTAACAATCAACTCAGCCTCCCCCAAGACCTTCATCAACTTTCCATCCGTCATATGGATGTGACACAAGATGGAACTGTCTTTGTCGGCTTGCAAGACCAGTTGGAACATCGAAGGGATTTACCTTTGGTCTGGAAAACTCAAAATGGGAAACTACAAGAAATGACGCAACCCACAGAGGGGTGGCGTATCTTCAATGGTTATGTCGGCAGTGTCTGCGCCAATCAAAATGGCCTGTGTGTGTCTTCACCACGGGGCAATGTGGTTCACTTTTGGGGACAAAAGATGAAAGCCCTCGCGCAAAAAGATGTCTGTGGTTTGGCCCAATGTGGAAAATCTGATTTTCTGATCACCACCGGCGCGGGCACAATCATGAACTTTAGTCATAATGGCCCCCATTCTGCACTGCATTTTGATAATCACTGCACGGCTATTTAGAAAATCTTGCTGATTTTCACAAAAGACCTGTTATCTTATTTTTTCCGTTATCGGAGAGGGGAAGATGACAGAAACACAAGAAAAACAAGAACAGCCGTTTCAGCTCAAAGGGTTATTTTACAGTCGGATCATTCCCGGCTTGATCATATCCCTTTTGGTGCTGCTTGTTTTTGCCTTTTTCGGTTCCAAGACACTGGTTAAAAGCATTTATCTAAGCTTTGCGGTTAACCGTGCTCAAGCCATTGAACTGAACATTAAAAAGCAAGCCCCGGATGCGTGGGAAGAACTGTTGGCAACACGCCATCCGGACTTATTTTTCCAATCCCCACAAGGTTTGAAACTCCATAAAGTCATCGATGATATCGTCGTTGATACCCGCACGGATAAATTCAAGCTCTATAACAAAGACCGGGTTATGCTTTTCAGCCATCAAACCGAAAGGATTGGTAGTTTTGAAAACAACCCGGACTTGGACCCGTTGTTTCGGGAAGGTAAATCACTTGTTATTGCCAAGGAAAAAGAAGGCTTAAACGAACTCTATGTCCCGCTTTTTAATAAAGATGGATCAATGCGCGCTATTTTTGAACTCTACGAAAAACGCATTTTCCTTGATTCTATCTTGCTGGAAAGCTTCCTACCGACCATCATTGTACCGACCATCCTGTTTTTGATCCTCTTTGCTTATATGTTAGGGATCGTAAGAAAAGCACAAATTGATATCGATTTGCGTGCCACTGCTTTGATGTCTGTGCGCAAAAAACTGGAACAATTTGTCTCTTTCAGCACTGTTCAAGCCGCAACGCTTTTTTCTGAATCAGGTGAAATTGAACCCCAGCGCATCGCCACAACCATTTATTATTCAGATGTGCGTAGCTTCACCAGCCTTGCAGACACACTGCCCCCGACAGAAGTGGTCAATTATCTCAACACCGTCATGTCCATCCAGATTGATATCATCAAGAAACATAACGGGGATATCGACAAGCTGATTGGTGACGCCGTTCTTGCCCAGTTTGACGGGACAGACGGTGAAAAACGAGCTGTAACAGCAGCCGTAGAAATCATCACTGCGCTTCAAAAGCTTGACCTTGCCCGTGGCATTGGTATCGGCATACAGGCTGGGGATGTTCTGGCCTGTGCCGTTGGGTCAAAGGACCGCAAAGACTTCACCATCATTGGGGATACGGTCAATTTGGCCGCGCGTCTGTGTTCTGCGGCGCAAGTTTGGGAAATAGTTGTGGAAGAACGAACCCTTCGTCATAGCGGACAACGCAGTGACGCCTTTATCGGCCCGGAAGTTATTCAGGTCAAAGGTCATGAACATCCGATTGAAATCTTCAGATGGCATGGACAAGAAGAAACGTCCGCCTCATAAAGCGGCGGACGTTAAATCCCTTAGCGCATTTCAAACAGTTCCTGATGAAAGCGTGAACTGTCCAACCCATTTTTGGTGAAGTCTTTTTTCAGAGCTTGTCCAAATCCTTTTGGTCCACAAAACCAAACGCTGGATTTATCCCAATCCGGCACCTGTTTTTTGATTTGTTGTGCGTCCAGAAGACCATCTTCAGGTGTGCGGATCAGGTGCAAGGTAACACCTGCGTCTTTGGCATAAGCACGGATGGTTTCAATAAAACCTTCATCAGGTGATTGCGTACTGTAAAACAAATCAACAACCTGTTTTGTTTTCTCACGCGCCAATCCTTGCAAGCGCGATACAAAGGGCGTGATGCCAATGCCACCGGCAACCCAGATTTGTCTATCTTGTTCCCCCTTAAAATCAAACTGACCATAAGGGCCTTCAACACGTACAAATGCGCCTGTTTGCAACAAACTGGGCAATTGTCCGGTATAATCCCCCAACCCTTTGATCATAAACTCCAGTTTACCATCATTCTTCCAGGAAGAAGAAATGGTAAAAGGGTGTGGCCCTTCATTTGGGTCAAGCGTTAGAAAAGCAAATTGCCCTTCTTTATGACCCGGCCATTGATCAACGATATGAATAGAAATTTTAAGAACGTTGTTATCTTTAAAGTGCGTAACGCCTGTCACCTGACCTTTATGACGACGGTTTTCACCGATCTTTCTAAAGAGGGAATAAAAGGCGCCAATGGTGCCGCCGACAAGCAAAGGCATCATAACAACAGATGTCACCGTTCCCCAATAAGCTGAATTGATCAAGATGAAAGAATGAAACACCAACGCAAGATAAGCCAACGCAATAAAACGATGGGTTTTGAAGAAATATTTGTAAGGGAAAAACTTGATCAGTGCCAAAATCATCAACACCAAAGCAACATAGAACGCCCATTCACCAACACCTTCAGCCGTGTGGCGCATGCTGCGAAAGAATTGTTCGATGGTATCAAGTGCTTGTCTTCCACCATTATGTTTGCGTTCTGGTCGGGCCAGTAAGCCCAATTGCACAGCCCATTTTGGCCCTTGCGCCCAGAGATAATGAGCAATGGAAACGACCAGCCCGGTAATACCGAGCCATTTGTGTAGCCTGTAAGATTTATCCAGTCCACCAACCCATGTTTCTATTTGAGCCGGACGAATGGCAATTATCATGGCGACACTCATCACCGTGATACCGATCAAGCCCGTATAGTTCACCATAGCTGCCCTGAGCGCAAAGAAACTATAGGTCTGATTAAAAAAAGGATCCGTCGTCAACCATAGTGCGCTGATCACAACGATGAGGAATACATAGATATATTTAATATTTTTCATAACCTTATCCTACCCATAAGGAATAAATTGTACATAAGACAGACAGCCCCCTGTCATCCCTTTAAATATACGCCTGTCATGTTTCCTCAGTGTTTCTAGCAAGGCTTATTTTGTAACAGTTTGTAAGCACCCTTAAAAAGCGCGTTGCAACAAGCCGATAGACTGTTAAAGTACGCACCCTCTCTCAATTTTAAAATGGCGTATCTTCGCTTCATCACATGTCAAAAGCTTTGCCCATTATCATTACCCTGCTCGCTGGTTTTATGGGCGGATTTATTTTTACACTGATATCTGCACCCTTGCCATGGATTTTGGGTTCCATTTTTGGTGTGATCGTTCTTTCACAAACACCTGCACGCGTCCATAAAGTCCCACGCCCTTATGTAAATGTCGCAAGGATCATCATCGGCATTGCGATTGGCGGTCAGTTTTCCCCTGCCATTTTAGACGATATCACCAGTTACGCCACAAGCTTAGCCTTTTTACCTTTTTATATATTACTCGTCACATCCTGTGGCTGGTTTTACTTTCATGTTTTGATGAAGCTGGATCGAAGAACTGCCTTTTTATGTTCCACCCCCGGCGGCATTGCAGAACTGGTTATTGTCGGCGAAGACATCAAAGCCAACGTGCCGCAATTGGCCTTGATACAAGGGGTACGCATTCTGGTTGTTGTCTATACCTTGCCATTTTTAGCTGGCTCTCTTAAGGATATGAATGTCGGCAGCGTCAAACAATTTATGCCCCCTCTATCTGCCAGCCAACCAACAGCGCTTTTGCTTCTGGTTCTCATTGGCATCAGTGGCTGGTTAATCGCGCGTAGTTTAAAAATCTCCGGTGCACCGATCATTGGTCCCATGATCTTTTCTGCTTTGTTAAGCATCAATAACCTTTTGCCACAAGAACCGCCCGATGAAGTTTTCAAATTTGCTCAATTTTTGCTTGGCACCTCTATCGGCAGTGTCTTTTTTGGCTATTCTATTAAAGACATGGCCCTAACCGTGCTCAAAAGCGTCGGTTTTTTATTTGTACTGGCTGCGATAACAGGATTAATGGCTTATTTGATCACACAAATAACCGATTTTAGCTTCTTATCAGCCCTCTTGGCCTATGCGCCCGGTGGACAAGCAGAAACAAGCATTGTTGCTTTGGTCTTAGGGGAAAACACAGGCTATGTCGCGTTACATCATTTGGCGAGGCTATTTGTTATTGTGTCGATCATACCGCCCGTCGCCCGGCGGTTCTATCGTGATCGCCCAATTTAACGACTATTTAAGGCAATCAACAAGGCGACAATGGCAAAAGCCCACGCGCCCAAAATCTGGCGGCTTCTTTTAACGACAATCACGGGCAACCTGTTTGTCACTAAAGACAGCAACACCGACAAAAGCGCCACTCCCAAACACAGGCTGACCATAACACCGCCATGATAGAGTAAACTATCCCCAATCGCGCCATGCCCCGCACTTAGGGCTAAGCCATTGGCACCCGCAACAATCATCACTACGATTAAGGTCATGCTCCCCTGTAGTCTGAGTCCACTTGCCAAAACAAGTGACTGGGCTAATATGACCATATTCAAAATAAAAGGGGTGTTCTCTTCAAAAGGAACGTATAGTCCAAGGATCAACGACAGCAGTAAAAAAACTGCAAAAATCAAAATGTTTTCCGCGTTAGTCACTGCACTCATCAAGACAAAACAGACAACCGATATAATCGTTGGGACAAAAAGAAAAGGCACAATCAAGCCATCATAAAAGCCACCTAGACCAAAGTGGGTTTCATGCGCCCATGCAGGCCTTGTCAACAAGAGTGTTGAAACAAAAAAGGCGCTGCCCGACTTAAGATGATCAGGTAAGGCCGACAAAGAAGAAAACCCCGGCAAGTGCGATGGCAACACCGCTTGTTCTGATGACCATTCTTCCTGCGGGCCAACGCACCATATAGCCAAAGCCTATCCCCAACAGATGCAAAAACCCTGTCGCCAGAACAAAACCAACCGCATAAGCCAATGGATTTGCCGCCGTTGGTAATTCTGCCCCATGGGCATAACCATGGAAAATGGCAAAAATGCCAACAATCAAACCCGTTGCCCAAAGGGGCAATTTAACCGCCAAGGCAATAAAAGCCCCAATAACAATGGAAGAAAGCGCAATACCGATTTCAATGGCGGGAATATTGATCCCTAAAATACCAAACACGCCACCGATTGCCATCACCAAAGGAAAGACAACAGGCAAAACCCAAACGGCTTTACCCTTCAAAAAGGCGCCCCAAACGCCAACGGCAAACATCGCAATTAAATGGTCCGGGCCTAGAATTGGATGCGCCACCCCACTGGTAAAACCACCTAAAACGCCAGCACCAACGTGAGCAAACGCGGCTTGCTGAAAAGCAAAATAAATTGAAACAGCGATCAAGAAAATACGCATTCCCCACTCCATTTAATAATAACTGTGCGTATGACTAACATCATCTTTTATCATATCAACAGTTAAAATCACATCCAATATGTAATCGCCTGTTTCAACAGGATCCTGCGCTTTTCAGGACATAAACCAAAGTTATAAAGCCTCGAATATGCATCCGGGTTGATTGTTGTACATGCTTAAAGCCGTCATCTTCCACGAAACCGAATTATTATGTGGAGTAAAGCATTTGGACCACACACCCGACATAACGACAAAACAATCAACTCTGATTTGGGACTTACCTTTGCGCCTATTTCATTGGGCCATGGTGTCAGTTGTTTTTGTCGCCGCCGTCACAGGATATTTTTTTGAAGAATGGTGGCTGGATATCCATGCCTATGCCGGATATGCCTTAGGCTGTCTCTTAATTTTCAGAATAATCTGGGGATTTATCGGCAGTTATTACAGCCGCTTTCAGACCTTTCCATTGGCAAAACAAGGTGTCATTGCACATATCAAAAGCCTGCTCAGCTTCAAACCAAAAGAATATAGCGGTCATAACCCCATAGGGGCATGGATGATCGTCATCTTATTAGCAACCCTGTCTTTATTGGTCATTACAGGACTGGTTCTCTATGGCGGTCAAGAAAAGCATGGCCCCTTTGCAGGTCTTATCAGTTTCAACATTGCTGAATTCAGTGAAGAGATTCATGAAAGCCTTGCCGGAATTTTAATGACAGCCATTGCTGTGCATGTCGCCGGGGTCTTATTTGAAACCGTTATTTTAAAACATGCCCTCATTCAGGCCATGATCAACGGCAAGAAACAAGGCGCTGACAATCCAAAAGCACCAACGATCTGGCATACAATCGCCGGTGTCACCCTTTTTGCTGGCATCCTTTTAGGCGGTTTGTATTTAGCCACCACGCCCTCCCAATCCACCATCCCGAGCGTGCAAAATGAAACCTACAAGCGTGAATGTAGTGACTGTCATCCGGCCTATCACCCCAGCCTGAGGCTGGCGTCAGACTGGACTTATATTATGAAGCATCTGGATGACCATTATGGGGAAGATGCAACGCTTAATGCTGAAAAAAATGCAGAAATCACCGTATTCTTACAAAACAATGATGCCCTGTCTTTTGATACTGAAGTTGCCCATAAAATTGGCCGAATATCGACACCAAGCATGCGCATGAGCGATACCCGCTACTGGAAAAAGCGCCACCATGAAATTGATCCCGCCAGCTTTAAAATTGCTGCTGTTGGATCAAAAGTCAACTGTAACGCCTGTCATCAAGATGCCGATAGCGGCCATTTTGATGATGCAAAAATCAAACCACCTGTTGGAGTTAAATCATGAAATCGATCCTTCTTTTAACCGCTTCTCTCTTACTTGTTACGCAGATGGCATCCGCTGCCCCGCTGGATGACTATCGCGCGCAGGCAAAGGCGACAGACCCGTCTTTCAGCGATTTTTCAGCTGAAAAAGGAAAAGCTTTTTTCCTTGAAAATCACACCGGGGGAAAACCTGAAACACCCTCTTGCACCAGTTGCCACACAAAAGATGCCAAAGCCGTTGGACAAACCCGCGCAGGCAAAGCCATAGAGCCGATGGCCCTATCCGTATCGCCAACACGCTACAGCGACAAAGACAAGCTCGAAAAGTGGTTTCGCCGTAACTGCAACAGCGTCTTGGGCCGTGAATGTAGTGCGCTGGAAAAAGGCAACTTCATCACCTTTATGCAAACGCAATAACCCCCTTTGAAGTAGGAGTTCCACACCATGACATCCCTAAAAATGATTTTAACCGGCGCTGCCATAATCGCCAGCACCTCATTGGCTTTTGCTGATGAACGTTACAGCCCTATAAAAGACGAGACCGTTTTAAAAGAATGCGGTGCCTGCCATATGGCCTTTCAGCCGCAAATGCTGCCCAAACGCTCTTGGGGAAAAATTATGACGACCTTAAGCGACCATTTTGGCGAAGACGCCTCGCTGGATGATAAAACGACACAACAGATTACAAACTATCTTGTTGAAAATGCAGCCGATTCGGGTTGGTACAGTGGTAAAATGATGCGTGGTGTGCACGATGACTGGACACCGATGCGCATTACAGAACTGCCTTATTGGATCCGTGAACATAAGAAAGAAGTCCCTGAACGCGCATGGAACGACCCCAAAGTAAAAAGCAAGGCC
The DNA here is from genome assembly GCA_013373265.1 of Methylocystaceae bacterium. Classification (GTDB taxonomy): domain Bacteria; phylum Pseudomonadota; class Alphaproteobacteria; order Rhodospirillales; family Terasakiellaceae; genus Terasakiella. Next base: position 55,685 of record JABXIC010000150.1, read on the forward strand.
AACTGTACCGCTTGCCATCGTTATGCAAAAAGTGGAAACTATGATGACGATTGAGGTTCATCACCTCGATCCATCAATCGCCAAATCCTTGGTCAATAGGACGCCGGAAATGTCATTATCTAAAACCCGAGCTTTTGAAGTTCGTACACTTCTCTTCTCGTTTGTTGTCATTGCTTTCGGCGTCGTATTTTTCATGATTGATGTTATTGCGGACTGGTTCCGCCTTGATATGAATACGGCTTGGATTGAACATGATGTGATGGAACTTTTCCTGACATTCCCGCTTGTCTTTGCGATGATTGTCATTGGCATGCAGCTTGTCCGCTTACTCAGAGAACACCGTGTCGCACAAGAGTCTGTTCAGGTGGCTTCCGGGGAGCTTCTCAACGTCATCTATCGTCATTTTGACGAATGGAAGCTTTCCCCATCAGAACGCGAAGTCGCTTTGCTTTTGATGAAAGGCATGTCCACACAGGAAATTGCAGATATCCGCGACACTAAAATCGGCACTGTTAAAAGCCAAAGCAGTGCAATTTATCAAAAAGCAGGGGTACGCGGACGCAATGAATTGGTAGCCTACTTTGTTGAAGACTTGCTGGCAGGTGAAGTCGGGATAGATACTTCTGTCCCCGCAACACCGCCAAACAATACATAAGGTGATGCGCCTTAAGCGCTCTTGCGCACCCCACCCGTTTCCACGATGAAATCAACAATCCCCTGAACGCCTTCTTTGGCTTTCAGGTTTGAAAAGATAAAAGGCCGTGTGCCGCGCATACGTTTACTGTCGGCTTCCATCACATCCAGATTAGCCCCTACAAGCGGTGCGAGATCGATTTTATTGATCACCAATAAGTCAGATCGCGTAATGCCAGGACCGCCTTTGCGGGGTATTTTTTCCCCGGCAGACACATCAATCACATAGATCGTAATATCGGCGAGCTCCGGGGAAAAAGTTGCCGCCAGATTATCCCCACCGGATTCAATAAAAATCACTTCAAGGTCAGGGAACTTGGCACACATATCTTCAATCGCCGCCAAATTGATCGAAGCATCTTCACGAATGGCCGTATGGGGGCAACCACCCGTTTCCACCCCCATGATCCGTTCCGGTGGCAAGGCCCCGGTTTCGGTCAAAATGCGCTGATCTTCTTTAGTGAAAATATCATTGGTGATGGCGGCAATGTCGTAACGCCCCCACATATCCTTACACAAAGCTTCCAACAAAGCGGTTTTACCGGACCCAACCGGGCCGCCGACCCCAACGCGCAAAGGTGAACTCATCATCTAGCTCCTAAACAGTCTGGTATATTGTGTTTCATGTTTCATGGATGTCCAATCGATTACAGGTGCACAAGACCCGATATCTTTGAAATCCGTCTTTAAAGCAACCTCTGCCGCCTCCTGCACAGACGTTTCCAAACCATGCAAGGCACGTTGACCTGCCGTTTGACCAAGGGGCACCAGACGCACACCGGCAGATACCAAATTGGCCGCAAAGGCATGCAGGTAAGCCACCAAGGCCGCCTGACAATCAATCTTTTCAAAAGCCGCTACCGCCCCGACGATCACCGGATAAGCCGCCAAATGACCACTGTCTTTTAAGGCATCAGCCAGGGCAACAAGCCCTGTACTGGGAATCACATCCAATAAAGTGGTCAAAAAGGCACGGCCCTGGGCCTCACTTTCCAACGCCATTTCTGATGTGGGGCGCAAGGCAGCCGCATATTCATTCAAACCAACCAAGGCCTTTACATCCCAGTCTTGCCCATGCTTCCATGCTTCACAAAAAAACACCCCATCTGTGCGCCCTGCGCCAAACAGTAACGCCCCTTCACACCAATCACGCAAGCTATCGCCATCATGGACCAAACCTGCTTCCACCGCATATTCAAGCCCATGGGAATAGGTATAAGCCCCGACAGGAAAGCTTGGCGACAGCCACGTCATCAAACGCATCAACCCCTCAGTGGTGAGCATGTCCATGCCCTCCGCCAGATTGATAAGCACCACGTTCCGGTGCAAAGGGGGCTTTCTTGGCCTCACAATGCCCGCCCAGCTTCCGGATCATATCTTCCAGCACATGGTCATAGCGCAAGCGAATAACCCCGGTTTCAAAGATTTGCACAGGCGTATGACGATTGCCGATATGCCAGACAAGACGGGCAGTTTCCGCCACACTATGACAATGCACATCCATGACATCTTCTTGGGCGGCTCTGACTTGAATGGCGTTGCCATCTTCCAGTTCCAGCACATCGCCATCATCCAGATAGGTTGCCTGTTCCAGATCAAGCAAGAAATCCACGCCGTTATCCGTCGTCATTTTAATGCGACGACGGTGGCGGTCGTCATAAGCCAGCGTCACCGTGGACAAAACCTGCAAATCAACAGGCTTGTCCCACGCATGGTGTCTTGTTGCCCGCTTCATAACGCCCGTCATCAAAACAGGAAGTAGCGTTGTGCCATGGGCAGTTCTGTCGCCGCCTGACAGACCAACGCTTCCCCATCGGCACGTACTTCATAGGTTTCCGGATCAACCGAAATTTCCGGGACATAATCATTCAATTTCATGGATGATTTGCCAATAGACCGCGTATTGGTCACAGGCAGCACCGTTTTAGATAACCCGATCAATCCCGCAATATCGCGCGATACAGCCGCTTTTGAAGCAAAAGTCACAGATGACTTGCTTAACGAGCGACCAAACCCGCCAAACATAGGGCGATAATGCACCGGTTGCGGTGTCGGGATAGAGGCATTGGGGTCCCCCATCGCGGCGGCGGCAATGGTGCCGCATTTGACGATGATATCCGGTTTCACCCCAAAGAACATGGGTTTCCAGAAGACCAAATCGGCAAGTTTCCCAACCTCAATAGAGCCCACATGATCAGAAAGTCCATGGGCGATGGCCGGATTGATGGTGTATTTGGCAATATAGCGTTTGGCGCGGAAATTATCATTATGGGTGCCATCGCCATCTAATGCCCCGCGTTGCTTTTTCATTTTATCAGCGGTTTGCCATGTGCGGGTAATCACTTCCCCGACACGGCCCATGGCCTGACTGTCCGATGAAATCATGGAAAATGCACCAAGGTCATGCAGAATGTCTTCTGCTGCAATGGTTTCACGACGGATACGGCTCTCGGCAAAAGCCACATCTTCGGGAATATTCGGGTCAAGGTGGTGACAAACCATCAACATATCGAGATGTTCATCAATGGTATTGACCGTAAAGGGGCGTGTCGGGTTGGTCGAAGACGGCAACACATTATGTTCACCGCACAGCTTAATAATATCCGGTGCATGTCCGCCGCCTGCGCCTTCTGTGTGGAAGGTATGGATCGTGCGTCCTTTAAAGGCTGCACGGGTATGTTCCACAAAGCCGGACTCGTTTAACGTATCGGTATGGATGGCAACTTGTACGTCCATTTCATCGGCCACACTTAAGCAATTATCAATGGCCGCTGGCGTAGTACCCCAATCTTCATGCAGCTTCAAGCCAATGGCGCCAGCTTGAACCTGTTCCACCAGCCCTTCGGGGCGTGAACTATTGCCTTTGCCAAAGAAGCCCAAGTTCATGGGCAACCCTTCTGCCGCTTGCATCATACGTTCCAGATGCCAAGGACCGGGCGTACAGGTTGTTGCGTTTGTGCCTTCTGCCGGACCTGTGCCCCCACCCAACATGGTGGTGACACCGCTATAAAGCGCATCTTCCACCTGCTGCGGGCAAATCCAGTGGATATGGGCGTCAATCCCACCAGCCGTCACAATCCGGCCTTCACCAGCAATGGCTTCGGTACCGGGACCGACGATAATATCCACATCGGGTTGCACATCCGGGTTACCCGCCTTGCCGAT
>JABXIC010000117.1 GCA_013373265.1 Methylocystaceae bacterium
AGCAGGTGGTCTTTAATGACACACCCGCATTTTATAACATTGCCGCATCCGGTCATTTGAATGAACTGGTTCCCGCATCGACCCGTCAACGCCTTGAGTTGGGCCCCGAAAATATAAAAAGTTTCGTTGCCCCGCAAAGCAGAAGTATGAGCGACAAAGACAAGCTGGATTTCTGGCAGGCTTTGCTGCGCTCCAAAATGAATGACGGGCTTTATGCATCGACACACACACCCGTAAAATTCTTAGGCAAACGACTGTTTCGTGCCGACATCACTTTCCCGGCCAATATTCCGGTTGGCACCTATCTGGTCTATGTCTATCTGGTCAAAGATAAAGACATTGTCAGTACACAAATCACACCCCTGTTCGTTTCAAAAATCGGGGCAGAAGCCGAAATATATGATTTTGCCCATCGCCACAGTCTTGCATATGGCGTTTTGGCTGTCGTGATTGCCCTGTTTGCCGGATGGTTCGCATCCGTCGTCTTTCGTAAAAAATAGCTTGAACTAAATGGCTTAAATGCCGCACAAAATTCTTTATACGTGAGATGGAATAGAGACTTATTCTCGTATTCTACACATCCATATTCTTCACGTAAGTCATAGAATATAGTATCAATTATTATCACCATAAAGTTTATCAGGTGAGATGATTACATCTTCCACAACTTCGATTTGTCCATCGCGCGCAGCCCAGGAAAAACAGCTACGGCGACCTGTATGGCAAGCAACGCCGGTCTGTTTGACTTTCACAAGGAGTACATCAGTATCGCAATCGGTGCGGACATCGACAACCACCTGTTGCTGTCCAGAACTTTCTCCCTTACGCCATAGTTTTTTGCGTGAGCGGGAATAATAACAAACATGGCCAGTTTCAAGAGTTTCTGTCACAGCTTCTTTATTCATCCAGGCCATCATGAGTATCTCACCCGTATCATGTTGTTGCGCAATTGCCGGGATTAAACCATCACGATTAAATGTCAAAGCCTGAACAAAACTTTCTGCGATAGTGGATGAAGAATTCATAATAAAATCCTGATTTTAAAAGAGGGGATGTTTGTTCTGACTGGCTTGTAAAAACAAACAGGACCCAAAGAATGTGATGATAAGTCCGCCAAAAAATGCCGCCCCTAAAGAGAGTGATTGCACGTAGTGACGACCTTGTTTTTCAACGAGGCGAAGAGCCATTTTTCTGAAATGAACCGCCAGTGTGGCCAAGGCACTAACAGTAATCGCTGTACCTAATGAAATAGCAAAGATTGAGCCAATTCCCGCCCAGCGAAAACCAACAATCTCCGCAAAAATCAAAACAAGGACAGAGCCCGTGCAAGGACGCATGCCAACAGAAAAAACAATGGCGACAGCATCTCTCCAACCTTTACTTTTAAGTAACATTTCAGCACTTGGGGCATGTAAATGCCCACAGGTGAAACAGATGTCTTTCATTCCATGAGGAGAGGCCAGATCATGCAGAAGATTACTTCTCTTACTTTGGTGGTACCGTTTAATGAATCCGTTTGTTGCGCGTTTCATCAAAACCAGCCCCATAAGGGCAATACACCCAAAACTGAACATTTCTAATACAGGAACAGCCTCTTTTGCTTCGTTACGGGTCCATCCGATAAGACCTACCATACCTTCAACCAATATAATGGCGCTTACCCCTTGTGCAAAAGCTGATAAAAAGGAGAGGGATATTCCACGCTTAAGCTGATCTTCATGACTGAGTAAATAGGTCGTGATAATTGCTTTACCATGTCCCGGTCCAATTGCATGAAAAATACCATAAAGAAAGCTGACAGAAACCATCGCGAACATTGCGGGAAGACCACCGCCCTGTAGGGCTCGAATAGCACTGGCAAGCTCGCGATAGAAAGTTTGTTGTTGGGTTTGAACATAATAGATCATTTCTGACCAATAGCTGTTTTCAACAGCCAAAGCATCAACAGGAAAAAGCAATACCCCAATCAGGGCGAAAAGAAAGACTGGCATAAAGTGTGACCTGTTTTCAAAGGTCATGATAGCACGAGGTGATGATGTTCATCGACCTTCATCCAAGCCTCGAAGTAAGCTTCAATTGTCTTTCTGGGAATGCCTCTTGTAATAAATACGATCTTAGTTCGATGATCATCGCTCGGCCATTTTTTCAACTCAAGGGGTTCATGGAAAATATGTTGTACGCCATGAATAATATAAGGTTGGCCAGCGCGTTCCTTTAGATTCACAATACCTTTAATGCGCAATAAATCTTTGCCATGCTCGGAAATAAGAAGTTGCATGGCAAGAACAAAAGAATGAGATATCAACGGTTTATCAATGATCAAGCTAAAGGTTTCTATATTGTCACCATGTTTGTTTACGTCATGATGATGGTGATGGTGATGGTGATCATGATGGTGGTCATGCCCATGCCCATGATGATCATGTTCATGTTCATGTTTATGAGCGTGCGTTGTTTTTTCAATATTAAGCCATTTCTGCACATCGACGCTTTTCTTTTTTTCATCGAACAGAGCCGTGTCGAATAATTTCTCAAGATTGAAACTCGGTGACTGTCTTTCCAAATATTCAGCTGTAGGGTTAAGACGATCCAAGCGTTTTTGCAGATCGTATAAAGCAGATTCATCAATGTCCAAGTCTGTTTTGGTGAGCACGATCCTGTCTGCAACAGCCACTTGTTTGATGCACTCTTCTTGCAAATCCAGCGTCGCCAAACCAGTTGCGGCATCTACAGTTGTAACGATTCCGTTAAGTGTGAAGCGTGTAAAAATTCCTGGGTCTGTTGCAATTGTGTGAATAACAGGGGCTGGATCGGCCAATCCGGTTGTCTCAATAATCACACGTTCAAAAGCAGGGAGTTCGCCTGCATCACGTTTGGCCCATAAATCTAACAGAGTGTTAGAAACGTCACCTCGCACAGTGCAGCACAAACAGCCTGTGGTCATTTCCACAACCTGTTCGTCAGCGTGCGTAACAAGAAAATCATCAAGGCCTACTTCACCAAACTCATTTACGATCACAGCGGTATTAGAAAATGCAGGGTCTTGTAAAATTTGTGACAACAAGGTGGACTTACCGCTTCCGAGAAAACCCGTGAGGAGCGTGATAGGTGTTTTGATCATCGTTTTGTTACTCTTACTATGGCGTCTAGTTATGTTATAATATAACGGAACATGAGAATGCAATAGACGTTCGCCTAAAAAGAAAGAAAGTTATGAACCCATGTCGCAAAAGTATAGACTTTTGCAGTCACTGATAAGATTATGTCACTGCTCTTTATGGCTTCTCGTGACCTGTGCAATAACAAGCCTTTGCCTTGTATGGCTGTCGCGTATGGCGCATAATTGCACGCTTCCATAACCTATCCATTTTTAGGAAATTATAAAACAATGAGTGATGTTCTACTAAGCGTAAATGAATATTTCGATGGCAAAGTCAAATCCATCGCTTTTCAAGGGGAAACGCTTCCCGCAACCGTTGGCGTCATGGCACCGGGCGACTATGAATTTGGCACCAGCCAAAAAGAAGTCATGACCGTTGTCAGCGGCGCTTTAACTGTAAAATTGCCCGATGCCGACGACTATGTCACCTTCAAAAGCGGCAGCTCATTTACCGTAGAAGCCAACAAGAAATTCCAGCTCAAAGTCGCAACAGATACGGCCTATCTTTGCACCTATGAATAGTCTTTACAAAGACTAATAACCCCCTTAGCCTATTCCCCAATCAAGGGGTATGACTAAGGGGGCCATTATGGTTGGTAACGATAAATCCAAAGATAACGCCATCACGCCAACCTCACCAGATGCCAAAGGCGAAGCAGGATATAAAGAAGAACGCAAAGCCTTTTTCAAAGGGCTAAGCACGAGTATCGGCAACTTCCTCGCCCTCAAAGTCGGTGACGGGTTAAAAGACCTCTATAAAGCCTTTGACGATCTACAAGGTGACAGGTTTCACACCGCAGAAGAACGCGCATGGGTCCTGATTACAGGGTCCATCGCCCTTGCCCTTGGTGAAACATTTACACAGTTCACCAAGACCTTGGACGACACAGAGCTTGATCAAAAAGAACATATCCTGCTCGAAAATGCCTTTAAACATTTAGGCTGGGATATGGATGATGAACGTTTCGAGATTGACCGAGATTTCTTAGAAGACCCCCGCCAAATATCCTTGCTGCCTCGAGTGCAAGAAAATTTATATGGCTTGCTCAACAGCAACGGGGCCAGTGAAAACGTTGCTACGGAACTTTCCAACAATTTCCCCAACCAATATCTCATGGCCCTATCAAGCTTGTGGGGGAGAAAACGCGATTACTTTATTGAAATTGAAAAAAGACTAGAGCCGACCCCCGCCAGCAAGCCCTTGGAATGGATCGAATTTTGGTCAAATTATAATCGAACCTTGCGCGAAAACATCAAAGCCCCCTTGTTTGACACCAACCTTAATTTGGAAACCGCCTATATCGACCTCAACGCCTATTGTGAAACCACAGAAAGTCACACGGATAAAATCAAGCGAACGGTCTTCAAGCTAAGCGCGCATGTGGATGACTGGTTGGAAAACACATCCATTAAAAGTGCAGTGCGCATGGTCTCGGGTGGCCCAGGCAGTGGTAAATCCTCCTTCGCCAAAATCCTTGCCGATACCTATGCCAAAAAACACGACTGGCGGATCATCTTGCTGCCCTTAAGTGATATCTTTATTGGTCAAGGGCTTAGTGCCTCACTTAATCGCCATTTTGAATATAGCCCCATTGATTTTGATCTCGCCACCTCCTTTAAAGACCAGAAAAAAACACTGATTATCTTTGATGGCCTGGATGAACTTTCCGGTAAAGAAGATGAAGTGACAGAATTTGTCACCAGCATCTATCAGGAGGTCCAACGCCCGCCTTTTAAAGACCATCATCTGCGTATTCTTCTGTCTGGGCGTGAACAGATTGTCAAAAAATCAGAACAATTGGTCACAGGCGACATCATTCATCTACTGCCCTATTTTACAGTGAAAAAAAATAATGATGATTTTGAATATGTGGACCCCGCGGACCTCTTAACAATAGATATGCGGGATGAATGGTGGACAGAATGTGCGGCCATTTTAGGGATTAACGAGACAGGTTGTCCCGATGTTTTTAAAGCAGAAGACACCAAACTGAATGATGTCACCACCCAACCGATTTTAAATATCTTATGCGCCCTGGTCTATAAAGATCAACCCAAGCTATTCGACACCGACACAAATATCAATTTCATTTATAGCCACCTGATAGACAAGACGCTGGAACGGATATGGGGGGGAAGCAATATTAAACATAAAAGTATGGGGGAACTGGATACAAAAAAAGCCCGCGCCATTTTGGAAGAAATAGGCCTTGCGGCCTTCAATAATGGGGGGCGCAAGGCCCGCGGAGGGGACATAGACAAACGTGTTTCTTCACGCAATCAAAATGATCCAGCCTTAGATATTCAAGAAAAATATGATTATCTAAAAGGAAAAAAATCCACAGGCTTCGTCGCTGCCTTTTATTTCACGGGATCTGCGGATTTTTCACCAGACAAAACCGTTGAATTTGTCCATCGCAGTTTTTCTGATTATTTAGCCGCCCAAGGCCTCATCTATTGGGCCGATATTTGGTCTGAAAACCCGGATACTTTCTTTGAAAAATGGTTTGACCTGTGTGGAAATGCTGACCTAGAAGAAAACGTCCTGACTTTTATTGAACGAGAATTTTCTTATCGCTTAGAGAATAAAAGGGTCACAAAAGACCAGCTCATTGACCTGAAAGACCGACTGATCTGCTGTTTTCACAAAGCCTTGTTAGGTGATGTGCCCCTTGGTGGCAACACCCTTCAAGAAGCCATAGATCGCGCAAACCGAGGCGAAACCATTATGTTTTGTATTATTGCAAAACTCGCCTTCGTGACCCAAACCCGTTGGAACCCCAACAAGCCAGATTGGAAGAAAGATGACCGCCACTTTGCCAGATGGTTGCATAGGATAGAAGATTTAAAAGACCCTTGGAAAAGTCATATCTGTACCTATAACTTCGATTACATTTCCCTTGAGGGAATAAATTTAAAAAGATGTAATTTAATTACTTCAAGCTTATTCAATGCGTCTTTGGCGAATAGCCAACTTCAAGAAGTAGGCTTGTACGAAGCGAACCTGAGAGAAGCGGACCTGAGCGGAGCGATCCTGAGCGGAGCGGACCTGAGCGGAACGAACCTGAGAAGAGCGAACCTGAGAAGAGCGAACCTGAGAAGAGCAAACCTGATTATAGCGGACCTGAGCGGAGCGGACCTGAGCGGAACGGACCTGAGCGGAGCGGACCTGAGCGATGCGGACCTGAGCGATGCGGACCTGAGCAGGGCATATTATCTTGAAGACTACCCGCCAATAGGCTTAAAAGATGCCATTCAAAAAGCGACCGAAAGGGGGGTGCCTTCATTAAATGCGGATAAAATGTTCATCTGGAGAAAATAGTTCCTGTTTAAGAAACAGCCCCATCCCTAATCGCCTGAATGTTTTCCGCATAATCTCCACCAAACACAGCTGATCCCGCAACAACCACATTGGCGCCCGCATCGACAACGTCTTTGATGGTTTTGGGGTTGACGCCGCCATCAACCTGGATGTCGATGTCTCTGTCCCCCACCATGTCTTTGAGACGTTTGATTTTTTCCAGTTGGGACGGGATGAAGGATTGACCGCCGAAGCCGGGGTTGACGCTCATCACCAAAATCAAATCAATTTCATCAAGCACATATTTGACCGCATTGATCGGTGTGGCCGGGTTCAGCG
>JABXIC010000114.1 GCA_013373265.1 Methylocystaceae bacterium
CCAAACAGGTTGTGCATATCCCCCATAACGTCCTGATAGGCGCCGGTTAGGAACAGGCCGAGGTAATAAGGTTCCCCTGGTTTATTGGCATGCAGTAGCAAAGTGCTTTCATTATCCGTATCCCCAATAAAACGGCAGATTTTACCATCACTGTCACAGGTGATGTCAGCCAGTGAACATTCCACGGTCGGTTCTTCATCATGATGGGCTAGAGGCGCAACGGGCAAGAGTTGCTGAATGGCCCAGCTGTCGGCTGCGGATTGGAACAGGGAGAAATTACACAGATATTGCGATGCCAATGTGATGCCAAGTTCTTTGAATTCTTCACTCATGGCTTCGATGGGGTCTAGCTGGTTATAAACCGTGCGGATAATTTTCCAATGCAGGGTTTCTGCAACGGCAAGCTCTTCCAGACGGATGACACCCAGTTTAAAGGCGCTCAGGGTGTCTTCAAACAAGATGGTGACCTGGTTATAGATATCTTGCGGGCTTTTGCCCTCGTTAAGGTCGCGCATCAGTTCACGCATATTACTGACCAGATAATGTTCATCATCGCTTTCTTCGGTAATGACCGAAGATACCCCTTGAGAGGTGATTTCACCGATGACACGCATGATGACGCAGGAATGGTGGGCGGTAATGGCGCGTCCACTTTCGCTGACCAGATTGGGGGCGGGGACATCTTCAAGTTCACAGACTTGTTTGACGCCAGCCACCACATTGGCTGCATATTCTTCCATGGTGTAGTTCATGGAGGTGTGTTGGCTGGAATGTGATCCGTCATAATCAACGGCCAGACCGCCCCCGATGTCGAGATATTCTAACGGCACATCGCGTTTGACCAAGCGGGCATAAATGCGTGTGGCTTCATCAATGGCGCCTTGAACAAAGCGGGAATCGGACAGTTGACTGCCGACATGAAAGTGCAAAAGTTTGATGCAATCCAGATATCCCTGTTCTGTAATATAATCGATGGCTTTGATGATTTCAGAAATGGTCAGGCCAAATTTGGCGCGTTCTCCGCTGGAACTGCTCCAACGGCCTTCTGTTTTGATGCGCATCTTGATTCGCAAACCAATGATGGGGCGCACGTTCATTTCGTCAGCCAAGCGCAGGAGCGGGGCAATTTCAGAAAATTTCTCAATCACAACCACGACATTGCGGCCCAGTTTGTTCCCCAACAGGGCAAGGCGCAGGAAGTCTTCGTCTTTATAGCCGTTACAGATGGTCAAGGCTTCGTCACTGGTTTCAAAGCTTAATACGGCCATCAGTTCGGCTTTTGATCCAGCTTCCAATCCATAATGAAAAGGTTTGCCCGCGTCGGTGATTTCATCCACCACCTCGCGCATTTGGTTGACCTTTATTGGGTAGACACCGCGATAGACGCCGCCATAGTCCTGATCTTCAATGGCTTGTTTAAAAGCATTGTTGAGACGCTTGACCCGATCGCGCAAAATGTCATGAAAGCGAATGACCACAGGAAACTGGGCTTTTTGCCCGACCAGCTCATCGACCACATCTTGAATGCAAATGCGGACTTCCGGATTATCGGCAATGGGCAGGACGATCATTTTACCGTTTTCATTGATGCCGAAATAGCCATCCCCCCAATTGGAGATATGGTAGAGATCATCAGCGGCTTGTACGGTCCAGTTGGGCATGTTTGCTTTCCTATATGTTGGTTCACCATATTTCATGATCAGGTAGCAACCGTCAATGATAGAGAGGGGAGAAAATCTTCTTTTTTGCGATGTGAATTGATTGCATGGTGAAATGACTTGGCATATGTTCTTCAAAGGGTTCTTGCTGCGGGTAAGGTGCACAGATGACAGACGATCAAAACTATGGTGAAGAAGGTGATCAGGCTTTTTTAAAAGACGATCTTTATGGTCGCTGGCCGGAAATGACCTATGGTGGTGCCCTGAGCTTTTTAAGACGAAAATACAGCCGGGATTTGACCGGGGTTGATGTGGCTGTCAGTGGCATCCCTTATGATAATGCGGTGACGTATCGCTCCGGCAGTCGCCTGGGACCGCGCGCTATTCGGGCGGCATCGGTACAGTTGGCAGAATTGAAGGCTTTTCCTTTTGGCTTTGACCCGTTTGAAACTTTGGCTGTGGTGGACTATGGGGACTGTTTTATGGACCCGCATCACCCGGAAACGGTTGTTGACAGCATCGAAAAGCACATTACAGGCATCTTGGATAAGAATGTGATTCCGCTGACATTTGGCGGGGATCATTTTATCACTTATCCGGTTTTACGTGCCATTGCCAAGAAACACGGCACCGTGTCTTTGTTGCATTTTGATGCCCATTGCGACACATGGGATGACGATGGGGAACGCTTTGACCATGGGTCCATGTTTTTGCGTGCAAAAAATGAAAATTTGATTGCTGCAGAACGTTCCGTTCAGGTGGGGTTGCGCACCTATAATGAGAGCGATCATGGTTTTGAAATATTAAGTTCTCCCTGGATTCATCGTAACGGGGTGGAAGAAACTATTAAAGCGATTAAAGATCGTATTGGGACACAAAAGGTTTATTTGACCTTTGATATCGACTGTCTGGATCCGGCCTTTGCGCCCGGTACTGGTACGCCTGTACCGGGTGGGTTGGCATCCCATCAGGCGCTGGAAATCGTACGTGCCTTGGGGGAGCTTGATATTGTTGGCGCGGATGTGGTGGAAGTGAATCCATCTTATGACGTGGCTGAAATTACGGCTCTGTCTGCGGCAACGATCGCCCATGATATTTTGTGTCTGTTTGCACAGAAGAAGGGCGCGGTGAGTAAAAAAATCGGGCGGTTATGATTTTTTTTTCCAGATTCTTTTGAAGAAGAGAACATCAAAAATTGTTGCGCCAAACAAGACACCGCTGAATTCAAAGAAATAAAGTTCGTTCCCGGCCAAAAGGTCGATACCCAAGCCACCAGCCCAGCCCAGAGCGATTAGCAGAAATAGAATGCCTGTTGCGACGCTTTTCTTCGGGGAATTGCTGATGATGTCGATGGCAATGGCCAAGGCTAATAAGGTTGCAGGAATAGCCAAAGTGTCGAAAATGGTCTCACTGGCGAATATGATTTTTTCAAACATGCATGGCTCTCTTTCAGTGTGTTGGTTATGGTATCGGCTATTGCACTCTGGCGCTATGAATTTATTGCATGGCTAGTATGTCAAAAAATATGTTGTCATAGCAACAGTTGTTATAGCAACATGTGTTCCATGATGAATGACAGCAAACATACGGTCTCTTTACTTGTACATGATGTTGCGCATCAATTGCGTATCATCATTGATGGTAAAGTTGAACCCTTCAATCTGACACGACAAAAGTGGGTTGCGTTGACAATATTAGAAGATCACCCCGGTATTTCGCAAGCTGACTTGGCAGAACGGTTGGAAATTGACCGATCTTCAGCCGGACGATTGTTGGATAGAATGGAAAAAAGCGGCTTGGTTTATAGACGTAAGGATGAAACGGATCGTCGTATCATCCGGGTCTATGTCAAAGAAGAAGCCCGCCCTGTACTTGACCAATTGCATGATGTCTCAAGCGAAATTCAAACCGTTACGCAAAGTGGCTTAAGTGATGAAGAACAAGAGGATTTGGTTCGACTGCTGCGCAAAGTTCAAACAAATTTGAAAGTAGGCTTCACCAGCCTTATATGTTTTTTTGATTGGCCGGACCAAGCATTTTTTATGGCCAATTTCTTGTAGCCCCCTGACCAAAGAGACTGCCCGCTCTTTTGGTCAACCCTTCCCTCGCCGTATATAGCTTTAGTGCTTTGCTATATTACGGCGGGGGAGCCCTAAAACGGTATGGATATATATGGATATTCGCCCGATACTCTTTCCCTTGTCAGGTCTGTTAGCAGCTTTGGCCCTGTTGATGGAAATACCAGCACTGTTTGACTATTTCGTTCACAATAGCGAGTGGGAAGCTTTTCAGGTTAGTGCACTGATTACATTCTTCGCGGCGATAGCACTTTATATTGGACGTGATCGTAACATGTCCCATTTTTCTTTGCGTCATGGCTATCTCTTTACGGTATCGTGTTGGATATTGTTGCCCCTTTTTGCTGCCCTGCCTTTCTTTTGGTCTACACAAGACATGAGTTATACCGACTCTGTCTTTGAAACCATTTCCGGTTTGACCACCACGGGGGCCACGGTAATGAGTGGCTTGGAATATATGCCGCCGGGGATATTGTTGTGGCGTGGACTTTTGCAATGGGTTGGTGGTATCGGGATTGTTGTGATGGCGATCTCGATTTTTCCGGTTTTAAAAACTGGGGGGATGCAACTTTTCCAATTGGAATCATCAGAAACAGCAGGCAAGGTTTTTCCGCGCATCCAAGACGTGGCAAGTGGTGTCTTTGCGATTTATAGCGGTCTGACGGTTTTATGTGGCTTGATCTATTTTATCGCGGGCATGAGCGCTTTTGACGCCGTGGTCCATGCCATGACGACCTTGTCCACCGGTGGTTTTTCAAACACGGACATGTCTTTTGCAGCTTTTCCTGACAAGGCAATCATCTGGACGGGTTCTTTGTTTATGTTGTTAGGGTCTTTGCCCTTTTCATTGATGTTGTATTCACTGCGACGCAAAAGCCGTTGGGTTTTGTTTGCGGACCGTCAGGTACAAATTTATTTGCTGTTTTTATTTTTTACCTGTTTCTTCTGCGCCACGATGTTTCACATTATTATGAAGAACGAGGATTTCTTTTATTCTCTCACCTTGGCGACGTTTAACGTGATCTCGGTTGTCACCACCACGGGCTATGCATTTGAAGATTATACATTATGGGGCGCCTTTGCCCCGGTGTTGTTTTTCTTTTTAACCTTTGTCGGGGGCTGTTCTGGTTCAACCGCAGGCGGGATCAAGATGTTTCGCTTTCATGTGATGTGGTTGTCTTTTCAAAAACAGTTTGGTCATTTAATCTTTCCGAAAGGCGTTTTCGTTCAAAAAATAAATGGTAAACCGCTGCATAACGATATCAGTCAATCTGTGTTAATCTATCTAACCCTTTTGATTTTTAGTTTTGCAGTGCTGGCAACGGCTTTAAGTTTTACGGGACTTGATATGGTCACAGCGTTAAGTGGGGCGGCAACGTCTTTGTCGAATGTGGGGCCGGGTCTTGGTGAAATTATTGGCCCTGCGGGCAACTTTAAAACTCTACCTGATAGTGCTAAATGGATATTGGATATCGGGATGATCTTGGGACGACTGGAATATGTGACAGTTGTTGTCTTGTTGCAGGTTTCGTTTTGGCGGTTTTAACCGAGGAGTTTTTTTGATGAGACGTTCCATTGTATGTCTTGCCTTATTGTGTTTCTGTATTTTGTCTTTTCATGCCAATGCAGAGGAAAAGAAGAGTTTTTGGGCGAAGAGCAGCGATGTGATCGTTATTGACGGGGATACGCTTTTTGTTCAGGGCAAGGTCGTCCAATTGACGGGAATTGATGCCCCAGAAATTGGTCAGCAATGTGATCATAACGGACATTTGTGGTCCTGCGGGATGACGGCGGCACTTGATCTGCATAAATCTTTGGCCATGGCGCGATTGTCGCAACTGCATTGTTGGGTAAATGGCAAAACGTCTGTCTGGGTTTCGGCAACCTGCTATGTAGAAGAAAAAGACCTGGCGGCTGCCATGTTGGGGGCAGGCACCGTTGAGATTGATCGCGTGGGGTCCCCTTATTATCGTAGCTTGATGCAAAGTGCGAAGGAAGGTGACTTCGGGCTGTGGGGGAGCACGTTTGAACAACCTGATAAATGGGCAGAAAAAGCACGATTTTCTGAAGATAAAAGCGCTTGCATCGTGAAAGCGGGCAAGACGAAAAAGGGCAAGAAAGTATTTACCACGCCCTTAATGCCAACTTACAAAAAATTTAAGGCCACACGTATGTTCTGCAGCGATGAAGATGCTTTGCTGGCAGACTATGTTCCCCTCATAAAAATGTCAAAATGACGTAATCAAAAGGACCCCTCATGCTAAAGTTTTTCCTTCTTGCAGCGGCTACAGATGGTGCAGCCTGGATTTATGATCCAAAAGTCGGCGGCGTTTTGCTTTTTGCCTTGCTGATCGCCAATTTCGTTTTTGCCCTTTCTCATTCCACATCTTAAGGCGGGAGACTGCGATGCAAGACGTTAATATTGAACAGCCTGTACAAGAACGCAAAGCTGTTAAGATAGCAAAACAAGTGCTCTTTTTTTACCTGTTGCCGTTTATAGGTTTTGGCCTGATGATTGCCTTGTTTGGAGTGGTCGAAGATTATTTTGGTTTTCATGAAGATATTTCAAAAATAATCCGGCTTCTGTTGATGGGCTTTTATGCCATGATGATCTTTTTTATGATTAGACGGAAAAAAGACCCCTCGGATTCTTAAAATAATTACTATTCTAAACACGCTATCACTTGTAAAAAGAAGAGTATGATTTCTTCTCTGTGAGGGTGCTTGAATAACGACGATCCAAAAAAATTGCTGCTTGGGATCATATTGGTGATTTGCGCCGGTGTGCTGTTGGCGACAATGGATGCGTTGAGCAAGCAACTTACGGGCAGTTTTGATACGGTGCAGGTGTTGTGGGGGCGTTATTTTTTTCACACACTGATTATCTTTGTTGTGCTGTCTAGAAAACTGGACTTTAGTTTTTTAAAAAGTCGTCAGCCCTATTTGCAGCTGCGTCGATCTATTATGTTGATCGGCGCAACAGCAACAATGTATCTCTCGCTTAGATATATTCCTTTAGCCAACGCCACATCTATCCAGTTCTTTGCTCCTGTTTTAGTCACGGTCTTTGCGGGGCTGTTCTTGGGTGAGAAAGTCGGCATTCACAGGCAGCTTGCCGCCATGATTGGCTTTTGTGGTGTGTTGGTCATTATGCAACCCGGTGTGGGTGACTTTAATTTTTATGCCCTTTTGCCTTTGGCAACGGCTTTCATGCTGGCGACATATTTATTGATGACCCGGCAATTGATTGGAAAGGATGATGAACGCTGCACCCAGTTTTATGCAACAGCGATTGGCAGTGTTCTTTTATCTTTTATTGTCCCTTGGACATGGACACCTCCAACGGGGATAGAATTTTGTATGATGGTTGCACAGGGTAGCCTTGGTGCGTTGGGTCATTTTCTTATTTTACGCGCCTTCCAGTTTGCCCCTGCTTCTCTCTTGTCCCCTTTCTTGTACTCTCAACTCCTGGCTGCAACCGTTTGGAGCGTGTTCTATTTTGAAGATGAACCCAGTTCTGGGTTATTGGTTGGTGCAACCATATTGGTGGGTAGCGGTTTATATATTTGGTGGCGTGAACGTAATAAAAAGCTAGCAAAATCATGAGATTTAGATGATAAAAGAATAATAAGGGCTATGCGAAAGAATACAGTCTGTCGGGTATGGAATTGGGTAGCGTCATGAAAAGCAAAGAACTTAAGATTGCTTATGCTATCGCCATTGGTGCGATCATTGCCTCATTAGTCTATGCTGTGTCTTCTTATCATAAGGTTGAGAAACGTGAGCTTCAGCAAAAAGAGCAAACCCTTAATGCAATTTTCAATGAACGATTAGAAACTCTTAAAAGAACAGCGTATGATAACAGTCTGTGGAATGACACGATCAATAAAGGCTTGATTGCGAAAGATGCAACATGGGTCGATTCAAATATCGGCAATTACTTGATCAATACGTTTAAAATTCAAAACACATATCTGATTAATCCCACGCAAGAAGTAATTTTTTCTTTTGGGAAGGATAAAGAAAAAATATACGCCAAAATTAAAGATAACCCGGTTTTTTTTAAATTCGTCTCGATGGCGGTTTCCAGTTTGCGTGAAAATGTTAAACCTTACGGTTTTTTCTTTAAAGACGATGGCATCATTTATATGGTCGGCTTATGCGCGCTGACATATGAGGAAACAACAGGGGCTCGCACTTTAGAAGAGCAAGCATATCTTGTGCTTGTCCAACCTGTTTCAGAAAAGGTTTTGGCTGACATTTCTGTTGATTACTCAATCCCCTTGTTATCTTATCAAGAAAGTGATGGGGCAACTACGCTTCAGATACATGCTTCAGAAAATGAGCAGGCTTTTACTCTTTATTTTCAAGACCCGCATAATTTTCTATCGGATATGGGCTTGAATCTTCTTACCCTTACTTTCACCATTTTCGCTTTTTTGTACCTCATTGTTATTATTCACAAAAAATGGAACCAAAGTCAGAAGCTGCTCGTGCAATTGGCTCATGCCAATGAGGAATTATCCCAGTTCAATTACAAATTAGAAGAACAGGTTGAAAAACAGACCCATGAGATCGTTGAAAAAGTGGAAAGAGCAGAAGCGGCAAACCGGGCAAAATCAACATTTTTATCGAATATGTCTCATGAATTTCGCACACCGTTAAACGGTATTTTAGGTTTTGCCCAGATGCTGCGGATGAATAAAGAGCAGACTCTGAACGAGAGCCAACTGGCTTGGGTTACTCAAATCTTAAATTCAGGGGCGATGTTGTTGGAAATTGTCAATGATGTGCTTGATCTTGCGCGCATTGAAAGTGGTCGTGTTGAATATAAAAACGAACTGTTCCAACCGCGCGAAGTGTTTGCAGAATGCTATGAGTTGGTTAAAGTTCTCGCAGATAAAAGAGATATTGCCCTGCGAGGACATCCTGATACCGATAAATTTGTTTTTGTTGACCGTAACAAGTTAAAGCAAGTGTTGTTTAATCTTCTGACCAATGCGGTGAAATACGGTAATGAAGGCGGATATGTCCAGTTTGGCTGTCGTGACGTTGAAAATGATTTGATCGAAATTTATGTTGAAGATAATGGGGTCGGCATTCCCAGAGGGGACCTCCCTCTTATCTTCGAACCGTTCCATCGTGTGGTCGAGACATCTTCCGGTGTTGAAGGTACAGGCGTCGGCCTATCGATCGTTAAGAAAAATGCTGAACTCATGGGGGGCGTCTTGAATGTGACCAGCACCTTTGGTGAGGGCACATGCTTTACCTTGCGCCTGCCTGCCTATGAAGATGAAAATTTTCAGAAATCAGAAGGTTGATTTATTCTTTCAAAGGGATGTTTAGCCCGACTTTGACACGTTCTGAAACGATGTTGGAATGGTAGCGATAGACGTTTGGGTTATCGGCAAAATATTGTTTGGCAAGTGCATCATAGGCTTGCAAGCTATCGGTTGAAATCACCACAATAAAATCGACTTGACCGGAGATGAAGTAGCATTGCTGGACTTCATCAAGTGCCAGCATGGTCTTGCGAAAACTATCCAACAGGTCGCGGCGCACACTTTCCAGTTTGACGTCGACGATTGCTAATAATTTTTCCCCAATAACTTTTGAGGACAGCACGGCGATGTCTGCCGCGATGGCACCTTCTGCGCGCAATCGCTTGATACGTCGTTGCACGGAAGAACGTGAAGAGCCGACCTTTTCTGCCAAGACTTCAGCCGAGAGGCTGTTGTTTTTTTGCAGAAGGTTTAACAACTTGCGGTCTATCTTATCCATCGTGATGGGCAAAATGCTCATTCCTTTGTACGCCTGTGACGCAAAAAACCTGATTGGTTATTGATGATTGGGCACTTTATCACCAAGTTCAATGTAAATTAAACACTTAAGTTTTACATCTTCCAACCGTTTAGCTTCCTTTTTGTAAAGCTCTTAAAGAAGGCTTTTGACGGTGGTCAACATAGATTTGGAGTTGCAGGCATGAAGGTATTGGTATTGGGCAGCGGTGTCGTCGGCGTTACAAGCGCTTGGTATCTCGCAAAAGCGGGCCATGCGGTGACGGTTGTTGACCGTCAGGAAGATGTCGCGTTGGAAACCAGCTATGCCAACGCAGGCCAAATCTCGCCGGGATATTCTGCCCCATGGGCTGCACCGGGTATTCCGTTAAAAGCGGTGAAATGGCTGATGCAGGATTTGTCACCTTTTTCCATCAATGCTAAGGAACTGGATGCAGAAACCATGGCGTGGATGACCCAGATGCTGGCCAATTGCACGGAAAAATCCTATCATAAAAACAAAGCGCGCATGATGCGTCTGGCTGAATATAGTCGCGATTGTTTTAAAGGGATTCGTAGCGAACTTGATCTGCATTATGACGGGCGCCAAAAAGGCACCTTGCAGCTTTTCAGAACCAACAAACAAATTGAAGCTTCTAAAAAAGATATTTCCGTTTTGAAAGAATGCGGGGTGGACTATCAAGAACTGGACCGTGACGGCTGTATCAAATATGAACCCGCCCTTGGTCATGTGCCTGAAAAATTTGTTGGTGGGTTGCGTTTGCCCGGTGATGAAACGGGGGATTGCTATAAATTTACCAATGGATTGGCGGATGAATGTAAGAAGCTGGGCGTGGAATTTGTCATGAATACGGAAATTCAGGACCTGAAAATGTCCAAAGGGCAAATTGAACGTGTGGTGACCAATAAAGGCAACTATACGGCTGATGCCTATCTTGTTGCTTTGGGGAGCTATTCTAAAGCCATGTTGAAACAAGTGGGTTTGGATATCCCGGTTTATCCGATCAAAGGCTATTCTCTGACGCTACCGATTAAAGATGCAGAGCGTGCGCCCCAATCAACAGTGATGGATGAAACGTTTAAAGTCGCGGTGACGCGCTTTGATGATCGCATCCGTGTGGGCGGAACGGCGGAGATCGCTTCTTATAATACGGAACTTCTTGAAAAACGCCGCGCCAATGTGGAATTTGTCGTCAAAGACTTGTTTAATGGCGGCGGTGATGTGGAAACTGCTGAATTCTGGACAGGGCTGCGCCCCATGACGCCGGATGGTACCCCGATTTTGGGTGAAACTAAAATCGACAATCTGTTTTTAAATACCGGTCATGGTACCTTGGGCTGGACCATGTCATTGGGCTCGGCTAAGTATGTTGCAGATGTGATCAGCAGCACCCAGCCGGAAATTGAAAGTGAAGGCCTCTCTATTGCACGTTATAACTAAGTCTATATAAAAAGGATTATAGAATATGGTAACCAAGACAGTCATCAATACGGATAAAGCGCCTGCGGCAATCGGCACGTATTCTCAAGCCGTTAAAGTCAATGACATTACATTTATCTCTGGTCAAATTCCACTCAACCCGAAAACCATGGAAATGGTTACAAGCTCTTTTGAAGACCAATGCGTACAAGTGTTTGAAAATCTTAAAGCCATTGCAGAAGAAGCTGGCGGAACGTTGAATGATCTGGTTAAAATCACGGTATTGCTTTCAGACCTGAAATATTTTGCACAGGTGAATGAAATCATGGAAAAATACTTTGATGCGCCTTATCCGGCACGCGCGGCTTATGCGGTTAAAGCATTGCCGAAAGATGCGGATGTGGAAATCGAAGCCATTCTAGCCGTATAAGAGGGAACATATGGGCCGCCCAGCGACTGCAACCATCGACTTAGCAGCAATCAAGCATAATTATGATATCGCAAAGCGGCTCAGCCCCCAAGGGGGCAAGGCTATGGCTATCATTAAGGCCAACGCTTATGGTCATGGCGCGGTTCAGGTCGCGCATTATCTCGAAGATCATGTGGACGCCTTTGGTGTGGCCTGCATTGAAGAGGCGGTGGAACTGCGCGATGCCGGTATCACCAAGGCGATCTTGTTGCTAGAAGGTTTCTTCAGCACAGATGAACTTGATTATATCCGCCACCATAATCTTTGGTGTGCGCTACATGATGAACAGCAAATCGCTGCCTTGGCGGCCTTAAAACCCGGCCTCAAAATCAATATTTGGCTAAAGATGGACAGTGGCATGCACCGTCTTGGTATTGCCCCGGAAAATTATGCCAAAGCTTATGAACGTTTACGTGGCTTGGATGTTGTTGATGAAATTGTGATGATGAGTCACTTTTCTTCAGCTGACGAACTTGGTTTGACTAAAACGCGCCAGCAGATAGAGTCTTTTGACCAAGCCACCAAAGGCATTGATGCGCCTATAAGTATCGCCAATTCCGCAGGTGTTTTGGCCCATGATGACGCCCGGCGTCATTGGCAACGTCCCGGCATTATGTTGTATGGATCCAGCCCGTTTGAGGGCGGACAGGAAAATGCCGACCATTTAAAACCGACCATGATGCTGACGTCAGAAATTATTGCGGTTCGTTCCCTACAAGCCGGGGATGCGGTGGGCTATGGGGAAAGATGGGTCTGTGACAAGTCCACCATTGTCGGCACCGTTGCTATGGGGTATGCCGATGGTTATCCGCGCCACTGCGTTGATGGGACACCTGTTATGGTGGATGGGGTGCGCACGCGGGTTATCGGGCGGGTCTCCATGGATATGATGACGGTTGACCTGAGTAATGTGCCCACGGCAAAAATCGGCAGTGCGGTTGAACTTTGGGGCGCGCATGTGTCTGTCAATGACGTGGCTGCATGTGCACAAACCATTTCCTATACTTTATTTACGGGCATCACAAAGCGTGTCCATAAATGTTATATTTGAAAGAAAAAGATATGAGCATTGAACGTATTCATTCCACTGAGCGTATGAGCCGCATTGTTAAACACAACGGCACTGTTTATTTGTGTGGGCAAGTTGCTGGTGATGCGGCGTGGGATATTAAAGAGCAAACCCAACGTACTTTGGATAAAATCTCGGCCTTGTTGGTTGAGGCGGGCAGCAGCCGGGATCAAATCTTGTCCACCACCATCTATATCCGTGACATGAAAGACTTTGCTGACATGAATGAGGTCTGGGATGCTTGGGTGGCTGATCATGAAAAACCAGCGCGCGCTTGCGTTGAAGCACGCATGGCCCGACCAGAAATTCTGGTGGAAATGAGCGTTATCGCCGCTTATTGACCCTCTTAAACAAAAGCCTGTTCATCATTGCTATGCAGGGTCATGACATCATGGATGGTCTGTAAGGCAAAGCGGCATTGGGTTGCACTTTCCGCAACACCAAGGCAGACCCGCACGGCATTTGGATTGTCTTCAACGACGCTGAAAATTTCTGCGGGTACGACTTTAATGGATCGGCTGCGCAGTTCGCCAATAAAATGATGAATATGTATGTGATCCGGTAATTTCAACCAAACATGAAAGCCATCCGGGTCACTTGTGTAGCAATGTTCTGGCAGGATGGATTTTAAAATCATCTGCCGGGCTTGTGCTTCTGTGCGAATGGCGTTTATCATATTGTCTGCCAATCCGCTGTTAATCAAATGCAAGGCCATGGCCCGTGCCATGGGGGAAACCATCATGGCGGTGGAACGCAGCGCCATGGAGAGAGGGGCAAAGGTTTCTTGATTGGGCACACATAAAAATGCCACCCGTAAGGCGCTGGAAAGACATTTGGACAAGCCAAAAATATAGAAGCTTCTTTCCGGTGCATAAGATGAAAGCGGCGCAGCGCTGCTTGTGGGCAACATCCCATAAGGGTCATCTTCAATAATCGACACATCATATTGGCGCGCAATTTCGGCGATTTCTTTTCGACGGGGGACCGACCACGTCAGGCTGGTCGGGTTATGCATGGTGGGTGTGCAATAGAGTGCGCGCGCATCACCTTGTTCACATGCACGTTTAAAATCTTGCGGGCAAATGCCATCTTCATCAAGCTGAAGGCCCCGCACTGATATGTTGAAGCGCTGACAGAGAGACTTAAAGCCGGGGTATGTCAAATGTTCACAACAAATCGTTTTTCCCGGTTTGATCAAATGGGGCAACAAGGCAAGTAACAGGCTTTGGGTACCCGGTGCAATCATCAACGTGTCGGCATGTGCAGGGCTATAGCGTTTTGACAGCCAGCGGGCAGCGTGGGTTCTTTCATCCAATGAGCCAATGAAGTCGTGATACCCGAAGATAGATTGGGTGGCGATATTGCGCACTGCTTCGGCCATTTCACGTTTCATCCGTGTGACCAGTTTTTGATCGTTGGGGATCGGGGGAATATTCATGCCCATGTCGATCTCTTTGATGGCGGGGCGTTTGAACGGATTTTCACGACCATCATGATGTACATCATGAATACGGATGAATGACCCTTGTCCTACGCGAGAATCAATCAGTTCACGTTTTTGTGCCTGCTTGTAAGCTCTTGATATTGTCGTGAGATTAACATTCAGTTTTGCCGCCAGTTGGCGTTGGGGCGGCAGCTTTTGGCCTGCTTTTAAGCGACCGGAGAGAATGTCATTTTCCAAGGCTTCCACGATAGCAAGATAAACCGGCATGGCATTTTCTAAAGACTCGGGGAACCAGTGGTTCTCATCCATGGGGGCGTGTCCTTTTATGTCGAAAATAGATGTATCAGTATTGGCTTAAGTGCCGCTATTTAAAATGGGTGGTTAAAAATTGTATGTCATAAAATAAGCATACAATTGATGAATATATGCAAACAATATTGTGATTGTCATGATTGTATGTTTCTACCACGACTGTCAAGTCGGATTAAAGTCGAGGAAAGAAACATGTCACCGCTTTTGCCCCAATCAACCGATCAAGCAGCGCTACAGGCAAACCCTTTGTATGAATCACGTAAGAAGATTCATCCCAAACCAGTGAAGGGGTTTTACCGTTCCCTTAAGAACAGCTTTATGTGGATCATGATGGTTGTTTACCATCTCACGCCTTGGCTGCCGTGGGATCGCGGCGTTGGTCGTCCGGATCAAGCCATCTTAATTGATATCTCTGGCGGACGTGTGTATCTCTTCAATTTAGAGATCTGGCCGCAGGATATTTATATATTGACCGGCCTGATGATTCTGGCTGCTGTGGGGTTGTTTCTATCCGCTTCTTTGATTGGTCGGGCCTGGTGCGGGTTTATGTGCTTTCAAACGGTCTGGACTGATCTGTTTATGAAAGTTGAAAGCTGGGTTGAAGGTGACCGTAATGCCCGCATTCGTCTGGATGCACAGCCGATGGGATTGAGCAAGTTTTTTAAAAGGGTGGCGAAGCATTCGATCTGGTTGCTGATTGCCGCTTTTGTGGCTTTGTCATTTCTCTGGTATTTCGATGATGCAGCACAAGTCACCAAAGATTTCTTGCATGGTGATCTTTCCGGCTGGACGTTGGCTGTCTTTGGTACCATTTTGGCGATGACCTATTTGATGGCCGGATTTGCCCGTGAACAGGTCTGCACCTATATGTGTCCTTATGGTCGCTTCCAAGGGGTCATGTTTGACCAGCACAGTAAGGTCATTACTTATCAGGATTGGCGCGGTGAACCCCGTGGGAAAGCTGCACACAATACGGATTTTTCAAATCGTGGGGCCTGTATTGACTGTTCCTTATGCGTACAGGTCTGTCCCACAGGTGTGGACATTCGCGAAGGTCAGCAAATGGACTGTATCGGTTGTGGTCTCTGTATTGATGCCTGCGATAATGTGATGGAGAAGCTGAACCTGCCGAAAAAATTGATCTGTTATGATTCTGCCCATGCCATTCAAGAACGCAGCAAAGGCCGTGAAGTTCGTTCCCCCTTATTACGCATTCGTGTGTTCTTTTACATGGCGGTTTTATTGGCAACGTTTGCCGCGATGGTGGTTAGTGTAAATATGCGTCCAGAGACAACGGTTTCTGTCTATCGTGATCGCGCGCCCTTTTATGTGACCCTGACGACAGGGGAAGTTCAAAATGCTTACACAGTCCGCATCATCAACAAAAGTAAAATGGAAAAGACGTACAGACTGGTGCCAACAGGTGCGGCAGATTTTGACTCAAAAATTATTGGATACCCTGAGGGCAACATCCTGGTGGAGTCTGGTAAAGTGGCTTCACTGCGGGTTATTGTAAAGGCTCACATCTCTCAAACACAGCAGCCTTTGACCTTTAACGTTCAATCATTAGAAGGCAAAACCATAACGTCCATTGATACCGTCTTTATCGGTCCAGACCAGTGACTTTGATGAGGGGGCAGGTGAAGGTTGAATATGTGATAAATACTGTTACTGTTCATTCTTCATCCACTCCCTTTCATAGGTGTAAACGGTTTTGGCAAAAGAGAAGAAAATCTTTCGCGGCGACATTTCCAACATTGACTTGCGCATGTTGCGTATTTTTAAAGCTGTTGTGGAATGTGGCGGGTTTGCTGCGGCTGAAGTTGCTTTAAATATCAGCCGTTCTGCCATTAGTGTGGCGGTTTCTGATCTTGAAAAACGTCTTAAAATGACTCTGTGTCAACGCGGGCGTGCCGGGTTTGTCCTGACTGATGAGGGCAAGGGGGTCTATGAGTCCATCCTGCAGCTTTTTACCTCGTTGGAGACCTTTAAAGCGCAAGTTAATGGGATGCATGCCCATTTGATTGGTGACCTCAATATCGGGATTGCCGATAATCTGGTGACCATGGAACATATGCACATCAGTAGCGCCTTGGCCGCCCTGAAACAACAAGGCCCTGAAGTGCGCATCAATATCAAGATGGCAACCCCGCGTGATATTGAAAGTGGCGTGATCGATGGGGAACTCCATGTCGGGGTGGTTCCACAGGTGCGCACTTTACCATCCATCACCTATCATGAACTTTATGATGAAGTGGCCCATCTTTATTGTTGTGATGGCCATCCGCTTTTTGATGTGGCGCAATTGAGCAAGGGTATGGTGACATCTGCGGATACGGTTATCTCGAACTATGCACAATCATCTAAGGTGAAAGAGATTGAGCAACATTTTAACGATACGGCGGAAGCATCTGACCGGGAAGGCATTGCCTTTTTGATCTTTACGGGGGCCTATATCGGTTTTTTACCCACCCACTATGCGAAACATTGGGTGGAGGCTGGCCGTTTGAAAGCTTTGATGCCGGAAGAATTTAACTATAAGACGACATATGCGGCGATTACACGTCAAGGTGCACGGCCTAACCGGGTCTTGGATACATTTATGGAAAAGCTTTTATCTGGTTCCAAGCGCCATTAATTCCGCGTTTTGAGGGGCGTTTTTTTGAATGCAGCAAGAAATCATCAGACCCTTGTCTTATGAGGTGACTAAGCCCTTGGCTATTTATCAAGATTCGTTAACATGTCGTGATATTGCTGAAAATTGTCGTATGATGGCAATCATCACGAAAGAAATTTGATCTTAGTAAAAGGACCCGCATTATATGGGTATTTCTGACACTCTTGTACTCTCACTCCTTTATGCAACACTTGCAGGCGCTGCCATTCCGCTGGGTGCTTTTATTGCGAACATAGAGAACCTTAGACCGAATTGGTTGCAGAGAGAATTTCGTCATAGTGTGATTGCGTTTGGCGGCGGGGTTTTGGTGTCGGCCATTTCATTTGTACTGGTGCCAGAAGGAGTAAAAGAAGTTTCTGCCGGCTGGGCCATCTTTGCCTTTTTGTTAGGCGGATTGTGCTTTTACATTGTGGATCGGATTATAGAACAACATCAAGGTCCTTATTCTCAGTTGATCGCCATGTTGACGGATTTTATACCGGAAGCCCTTGCCATGGGGGCCATGCTTGCGACAGGCAACAATGCTTCCATTTTGCTGGTGCTTCTCATTGCTTCACAAAACCTGCCGGAAGGGTTTAATGCTTACCGCGAGATCATGGATAGCGGACACCATAAGTCGCGTACCGTAATGATCTGGTTTTGTCTGATGGTTCTTTTTGGTCCACTGGCGGCATATGTTGGCGGTGAGTATCTGAGCGATAAAACTTTTGCGCTTGGGGGCATCATGCTGTTTTCTGCTGGGGGAATTTTATATCTGGTCTTTCAAGATATCGCCCCGCAGGCCTACCTGAAAAAACGCTGGTTACCGCCCTTGGGGGCCGTTTTGGGCTATAGCCTCGGTTTAATGGGGCATCTCTTCCTATAATTGTGTAGGTGACTTCTGCGTTTTATCCAAATGGTTTTGTTGTTGCAATTCTTGATCTTCTTTGGGTTGTAAAAGGTTTATCTAGTCTATTTATTTTATAAAAAAAGGAACTTTTAGTTTAATTTTTAATATGGTTTCCTATATACGATTCTACTTATGGTATCTATGGGGAGCGCGCCATGTTTTCGAACCTTCGATTGCGGACAAAATTAATAAGTGGGTTTACAGTTGTCCTTGTGTTGATGGCCATCGCACTGACTCTTGCCTACAAACAATTTAAAATTGTTAGTCATGAAGTTCAAGAATATGTGCATATTGTAGAAGGTGCATCTAAAGCCAGTCATATTGAAAAACGTTTTTTGGCACTTCGCATGCATGCCAGAGAATATGCTTTGAGCGCAAAAATAGAAGATGCGAATGCGGTTCATGAAATCGGGCAAAAACTTTCTGAAGAATTAAAACAAGCAATTAAAGTTGAAACTAATCTGGATCATCTTGACTTATTGAAAGTTATGCAGCGTGAGACGGAAAAATATCTCACGAGTTTTTCTAAAGTTGAAACGCTTGAACGTAATTATCATGATTTAATTGCGCAGCGTCTCATGCCGGAAGGGGAGAAAATAACCAACGAGTTGGAAAAATTGCTGACAGCATCGACCCTTGAAGACAATGATGCTGCCCGTCAATATTCAGAAAATGCCCTGAAGCATGCTTTTTCTGCCCGTTTATATTCTAACTTGATCATTGGAAATAAAGACGCCAGTGCATCAAGCAAGGTCGCTGCAGAATTTGATGGGTTACAGAAATCCATAAAAGGACTTTTAGCTCTTGCCCGAAACGAAAATGAAATCGGATTGGCTAAATCCCTAGAAACGCTGGCGCGTGATTATGAAAGTACATTGCATAAGCTGGTGGAAGAAACTGCAGAAATAAATCAATTAATAAATGTAGAAATGACAGCGCATACAAAAACTCTATTAGGTAATGCTGAAAACCTTCTAGATAAGGCCGTGGAGCAAGAACATCAAATTGAAAAGGCAACAATCAATAATATTGAAATTGGTGAAACTGAACTGATTATGATTGGGGTAGGGAGTTTCGTCTGCGGTCTTCTTGTCGCCTGGTTGTTGGGTGGGGCTTTATCGAAGCCGATTAATTCAATGACAAGTGTTATGTCTGAATTGGCCCATAACAATATGGATGTGAAAGTTCCTTACACAGAAAATGGTGATGAGCTGGGGGAAATGGCAGCATCGGTTAATCATTTCAAAGAAAAGCTGTTGGAAGTGAAACGATTGGAAAAAGCCCAACAGGAAGAAAAACTAAAAGCTGAAGCACAACGTCGCGTGGCGGTGATGAAGATGGCCGATGTCTTTGAAAACAGTGTTGGTCAAGTGGTGGAGGCTGTGACCGCAGCGGCAACACAGTTGCAATCCTCAGCCGGGCAGATGTCCATAACGGCAAGGCAAACCAGTGCGCAAACAACGGCTGTGTCGAGTGCGACAGAAGAAGCGTCTGCAAATGTGCAAACTGTGGCTGCTGCGACGGAAGAACTGTCAAGCGCGAACGATGAAATTGGTCGTAATGTCCAACAATCAGCCAGAGTGTCATCAAATGCGGCAGAAGTTTCGAAAACCACACAAGAAACCGTTGCGGCTATGGTCGATGAAGTGGGGCGTATTACTAATTTTGCAGAATTGATTAACGATATTGCAGATCAAACAAATATGCTGGCCTTAAATGCAACCATTGAATCTGCACGCGCAGGCGAGGCGGGCAAAGGCTTTGCGGTGGTGGCACAAGAAGTAAAAAAATTGGCTCAGCAAACTTCGGATGCCACGGAAGAAATTGTTAACCAGATACGTCAGGTCAATGCAATTACACAACAAGCTGCAAGTGAGATCGCCAATGTGGGGCAATCTATACTTGAAGCAGATCGTTTATCAAATTCGGTAGCTGCTGCAGTCGAAGAACAGGTGGTTGCGACAAAGGAAATCGCACGTAGTGTTGAAGAGGCGGCTCGGGGCACACAAGAGGTTGCACGCAATATTGTGCAGGTTGAAGCGGCCTCCAATGAAACAGGTATAGCCGCAGAAGAAATAGCTATGGCCTCAGGTGATTTGTCCAAGCAGGCAGAGTATTTGAAGGAAGAAGTGGCACTCTTTTTAAGTCAGGTTCGTGCCGGGGACAATGAAAAGCGTCTTGTGAAATGGAAACCTGAAATGGAATCTGGAATTCACATGATTGACGAACAACATAAAGATCTGTTTGAAGAAATTAATTATTATCACGGTAAAATGTTGAAAGGTATAAACCGCGAAGAAGTTGAAGCCGCTATGTCGCGATTATTGGCGGCTTTGCAAGAACACCTGAACGTTGAAGCTTCAGAGATGTCCCTGTGTCATTACCCGGGATTAGAAGATCATTGTAAATCTCATCAAGAAATCATCAATCAATTGGATCAAATTCTTAATCGCCATCACGAGGGGTTAGACATCAGTCTGGACTTCTTTGATACAATTTCGACATGGCTGATTGATCATACGTCCACTCAGGATCAAGAATTTGCGCAGTATGTGATGGACCACAATCTCAAAGCGACGCTACAACAAGCAGCTGAATAGACTTGGGGGCCAAATCTTCTAGCCCTAGAATTTAATATCAACCCGTAAGGTTGCTGTCAGCTTTATTGATTAGTTTCTCTATGCTCATTTTTTGTGGATGAGGGAAATTATGTCAAAACTTATGAGGTTGGGTAGAACGTTATGACAAAAAAAGTAAAAGTTTGGGATGGTGCTGTACGCCTTTTCCACTGGTCGTTGGTTCTGTCTTTTATTGGGGCTTGGATTTCAGCGGATGATTTTGAAAAAATCCATATCAAACTTGGTTATTTGATTATCGGTTTGGTTTGTTTTCGCATAATTTGGGGCTTTGTTGGCAGTGAATATGCCCGGTTCAGCCAATTTGTGCGCGGTCCATCGGCGGTTATGGCCTATCTGCGCGACATCTTAAAGGGACGTGAAAAACGTTATCTGGGACATAACCCGGCAGGGGCGGCAATGATTGTTGTTTTGTTGGTTGGGATATTGGGCCTGTGCCTGACCGGATGGATGTACACCACGGATCAGTTTTGGGGTGTTGATTGGGTTGAAGAAGCTCATGAATTGTTGGCTTATGGCCTGTTGGCCTGCGTGGGGTGTCACCTGCTTGGTGTTTTCATTGCGTCTAAACGCCACGGTGAAAATCTGGTCGTGTCCATGGTGACAGGCAAAAAAGATAAGTAATTTCTATCAGGTAAATGGAATTGTTGAAGCAGGTTTGAATGAGACAGGCCTGCATCAGATTATTGCAAAAGGAAAAATCATGAACTTCTTAAAGGTGACTAAATTTTTGCAACTGATTGTGGCGTGTCTGCTCATGTCCGGTGCAACGGGTTTTGCTGAAGATACCAACTTGTCCTTTGATGTCATCCGGGGTGGGGATAAGATTGGTGAACATCATATCAACATCCACGAAACAGCGACAGGCAAGCAGGTCGACATCAAGACCGATGTGGAAGTTAAAGTTTTATTTGTCACAGCCTATGAATTTAAACATGTCAGTCAGGAAAAATGGGAAAACGGGGTGCTGATGCATCTTGAGTCTACATCCAATGACGATGGGGCACATCATGAACTGGCATTGAACTTGAAGAATGGGACCTTGCAAGGTATCAGTGACGGACAAAAAATTATCGTTGATCGTGCCAACATTCCGGCCAGTTTGTGGAATAAAGAAATCCTGTCACAACATTCGATCGTTAATACGTTAGACGGTCATCCCATGAACATTCAAGTGACCAATTTGGGAATGGAAGAAATTCTATCTTCAAGACACAAGCAAATGGCGGAACATGTTCGTTTGACAGGCGACCTTGAACGTGAATTATGGTTTAATCAGAAGAACCAGTTGGTACAGGTCAAATTTAAAGGGTCTGATGGGTCGGAAATCCTCTATCGGATGATATAAGATGAAGCTTCTAATCGTTGAAGACAACCCGGATTTAAATGCGCTGTTACAAACACGCTTTCGTAAGGAAGGTTTTGCTGTTGACGGCTTTGAAAGCGTGACGGATGCAGACGAAGTTTTGCAGACCACGGCTTATGACTGTTTGATACTGGATTTGGGTTTGCCCGACGGGGATGGCCTTGAGATCGTTAAGAACTTGCGCCAAAAAAATAACTCTGTGCCCATTCTTATTCTTACCGCACGCGATGGTTTGGAAGACCGTTTGGCCGGGTTGAATTTGGGGGCAGATGATTACTGCCTAAAACCATTTGAGCTTGAAGAAATTGTCGCGCGCGTGCGTGCCTTGTTGCGCCGTCCCGGTGGGGCGTTGGGGGTCGAGCTTAAGGCAGGCAATATTGTCTTTAATACGATCTCGCGCAATGTGGAAATCAGGGGAGAACCCATCACATTGGCGCGACGGGAACTTGACGTTCTAGAAGAAATGATGCGCTGTTTTAAACGAGTTATTTCTAAAAGTGCCCTGGAAGATAGCCTTTATGGTTTTGATGATGATGTTGGGTCAAATTCTATTGAAGTTCATGTCTCACGCCTGAGAAAAAAACTGAAAAGCGTTGACTGTGGGGTTGAGGTTCATACCGTGCGTGGGGTGGGGTATATTTTATCAGAGAGCGTGGAAAATGTTTAAGTCACGCTCTCTCATTCGTAAAATTTTATTATCGCAAGCTTTCTTGCTTTTATTTTTTTTTGGGCTGGCAAGGGGTGCGGTCTATTATGAATTTGAGTATACCCAAGATGACCATCATCACAATGCAGTCGCCGATGCGATTGAAGAAGAATATCTGGAACAGATTAGTTGGTTTTTACCGACCTTTTTTATCGGGTTGTTGCTGAGCAGTTTACTTATTTTAAAACGTGGACTTGCCCCTTTAGAGAAACTTTCCCATGAAGCGGCTGATATTGGTCCGGCCAATGTGGAAATGCGGTTATCGGTTGAAAATGTACCTGCGGAAATCCTGCCTTTGGTGACGGCTTTTAATGAAACGCTTGAAAGGTTGGCACAGGGGTTTCAGTTTCAACGCCGTTTTACAGCCGATGCAGCCCATGAATTGAGAACGCCCTTGGCTGTCTTGTCTGCGCGCATTGATGCCTTGGACCCGGTTGACGGGGTCGCAGAGTTGAAGCGCGATGTACAGGTGATGACGCGCTTGACATCACAGCTTTTAAAAGCCGCGCAATTGGAAAGTCTGACGATTAAAGCCGATGAACAAGTCAATCTTGTGGCTTTGGCACAAGATGTTGCCAGCTTATTGACCCCACTTGCGCTTCAAGAAAATAAGATGATTGAAGTGCTTTACGACACAGATAAAAATGTGATCACAGGCAATTATGATGCCTTGTACCATATGTTGCGCAACCTTGTTGAGAATGCACTGGTCTATTCGCCTAAAGGCGGCCTTGTCAGTATTGATTTAAGCGAACAGGGCACCCTTACAGTGCGTGATCGTGGTAAAGGGATTGCACCTGAGTTTTTGGGCAAGGTTTTTGAGCGTTTTTGGCGAACAAACCGTTCTTCCACCCATGGGGCGGGCCTTGGTTTGTCGATTGTTAAAGACACGGTACGCCTTCATGGTGGCACGGTTGATGTGTCTAATCACAGTGAGGGTGGCGCCGTTTTTCAGGTGCGCTTCCAACAAAAATAATCCTGTCAGGTTATGGTCAGTATCTTTTGACACTATGCCCTTGTTCCAAACGACAAGGGATTCATTCAAATGCATATCGAGCATATTCACAGAGATCATATTTTAAGACATGATCTAGAGCAAGCCACGCAAGGCGTATATCAACGTTCTTATCAGGCCTCTATTCCTGAATTTCCGGACCATTTAGTGGCAGTGATGGGGGAAGATGGAACCATCCTTGGTTCTGTGGGGTTGCGCCGCGATGAAGATATGTTTTTTTGTGAACATTATTTTAGCCAACCCATCGAAGTTGAATTATCCAGAGCGTTTAAAAGTGTGGCGCAACGCCAGTCAATCGTAGAAGTCACGAACCTTGCTGGCGTACGCCCCGGTTATGTCTTCGAATTGCTCTATGAAGTAATCCAGTTCAGCTTAAATCTGAATATGGAATTTGCGGTTTTTACAGCAACGCAACGACTGCGCAAGTTGCTGGCACGCATGGGCCTGCCTTTTCAGGTGTTGGGGGTGGCAACTGAAGAAGATGTGCCACTGTCGCAATCATGGGGGCAATATTATGAGGCAAAGCCTTATGTCTGTGCCGTTTCGCGACAAGAACTCTGTGACACGGGATATATAGCGCGTTTCACCATCGTTAAAGAAAAGGTGCCAGCTTATGTCTGATTTTTTTAATAAAGTACAACAGTTGGCACAGACTTCCCCGCAAAAAACGGCGATCATTTCGGCGCAAGGGGAAACCACCTACGCTGATTTAATGGGCTATTGTGCGGCGATCCTGGATCATATTCCCGCAGATAAAAAGACCGTTGCCATCTACGGGCCGTCATCTGCGCTGTGGGTTGCGGCTTTGTTGGCGTTGGAATTTAGTGGCAAGCGCATTGTTCCCTTACCAGATTTTTTTTCACGTGAACAATGTCAGCACGTTTTGCAAGATTGTGCGGTTGATTTTATCCTACGCGACCCGGTCTGTCCGGGGTTTGATGGTGTGGATGAGTATGTATGGTCCACTGCGCAAGCTTTGATGAAGCAAGGGCGCGCCGAGCCTTCCCAACAAATTCTTTATACATCCGGCACCAGTGGCACCCCCAAAGGTGTCCTACATGATAGTGCTGTCTTGGATGCAAAAGCCAACGCTTTGATCGCTGCTGCCAAGGCAGATGCCCGTGATCGCCATTTGTCTGTTTTGCCCTTTTCATTATTGCTGGAACAAATTGTCGGGGTGCGCCTAGCCCTTAGCATCGGGGCCTGTTGCATCATTGAACCGATGGTTTTTCAACGCTGTATGACAGGTGATTTTTCACTTTTACATCAAGTGACAGAACAGTTTAAGCCAACGACCAGTGTCTTGGTGCCGGAACTGTTGCGCGGCTGGGTTTTAAGTCTTGATCATGTTCGCAAAAACGCCGTGGAAACGTTGCGTTATGTTGCGGTGGGGGGCGGTCATGTTCCGGATGGTTTGGCGCAAAGAGCATGGGATTTAAACATTCCTGTTTATGAAGGCTATGGGTTGACTGAATGTGCCTCTGTCGTGTGCGTCAATCACTTTGGGCAACGTAAAGCCGGTACGGTGGGTAAGCCGCTTGACGGTGTTGCGATTAACATTTGTGAGGGTGAAATTCAGGTTCAAGGCCCTTCTGTTATGCAAGGTTATCTGCATGGCGATGCCATACAAGATTGCTGGATGACCGGGGATGAAGGGACCATAGATGAGGACGGTTATCTCCAGGTTTATGGCCGCAAAGATAATGTTTTGGTGACAAGTCTAGGGCGTAATATCAACCCGGAATGGGTGGAAAATAAAGTGCTGGAAGACCCCCGCATTGAGAGATGCTTTGTCTTTGGCGAAGAAAAGGCCTTTCCCAGTGCTGTCTTGGTGGTTCACCCTCCGTTTAAAGCGCACTTTAAAGTCCCTGATAATAAGGAAACGCTTATTCAGCAGTTGTTTCAAGGTATTCCCGCCTATGCGGTGCCGGATCGTTTGATCGTGAGTGATCGTGAAACATTGCACCAGCATGGTCTGTTGACATCCAACGCAAGACCCAAACGCAAAGCCATTACCCAATTTTATAGTCTTTAAGGAGGACTTATGACTTTTTTTGAGCGCCTTATGCAGGAAACGAAAAGTGATAGAGACGCTTTTCAATCTATTTCATTGATCCAAACGGCTGTGTGTCAAGGGGTGGATAAAGATCTCTATGTCGCGTTTTTAACGCAGGCTTATCATCATGTAAAATTCACCTGCCCGCTTTTGGGTGCAGCCTTATCACGTGTGGGGCAGAATGATGGTTTGTTCCGCACGGCCCTGATTGAATATATTGATGAAGAAAAAGGCCATGAAGAATGGATTTTGGACGATATCGAAGCTTTTGGCGGGGATCGTAAAATGGTTGTGAATCAGGCCCCCAATATTTCAACCAACGTTATGTGCGGCTATGCCTTTTATGCCATTGAGCATGTTTCTCCTTATGCTTTGCTTGGGATGGTTCATGTGCTGGAGGGCATGTCTGTTGAGCTGGCAACTCAGGC
Source organism: Methylocystaceae bacterium (assembly GCA_013373265.1). GTDB lineage: Bacteria > Pseudomonadota > Alphaproteobacteria > Rhodospirillales > Terasakiellaceae > Terasakiella. The sequence goes on from JABXIC010000114.1 coordinate 26,022, forward strand.
TGCAGGTGCGATTTTTGAACGTTTGCAACTTGGTGATGGCGCGAAAGGTTTTTCTTATTTAAGAAGCCATGGGTCTTTGGATGTGGAACATACTGATTTTTTTGAAGAACTGGTCAATAAGATTGAGGATGTGTCTGTTCAGGACATCATCATTGCCTCGGCAAAAATATTTTATCGTCTTTATGGGGATATTTTCCGCGAGTTAGAAACCCAATCTATTGAGGCACAACATGCAGCTTAAGGGCGCTAAAATCCTTCTGACAGGTGCCAGTTCCGGTATTGGGCGTGCGTTGGCGATTGAATTGACCCGTAAGGGCGTGGATTTAATTTTGTGCGGGCGAAACCTTGACCGTTTGAAAGAAACGTCAGCCTTGTGTGAAGGGGGGAATGTTCAAACATTTCGAGGTGATTTGTCTTTGGCAACAGACCGTGTTTCTTTGGCAGAGTGTGTTGAAAAGTCTTTCGGCAAGCTTGATGTGCTGATCAATAATGCAGGTATGGTCGGGGTTTCACCGGTTGCCGCACAAGAGTTTGCAGATGTGGAAACCATGATGCAAACAAATCTGATGGCACCGATTCATTTATCCCAATTGATGTTGCCGTTGCTTTTAAAGGCATCGCAAGGCACGATTTTGAATATTGGGTCTATGTTTGGTGATATTGCCTATCCCTATTTTGCTGTTTATAGCGCGACCAAGTTTGGTTTGCGTGGCTTTAGTGATGCTTTGCGCAGGGAATTGGCAGGGCAAGGGATTAAAGTGGTCTATGCCGCACCGCGTGCCACACAGACAACGTCTGCTAAAGCGTTTGAAAAATTGATTTCTCCGTTTGATATGGCGTTGGACCCGCCTGAAAAAGTCGCAAGTTTTATTGTCAAAGGTTTGGTACAGGGTAAGAAAACCATATATCCCCCCAGCAAAGAACGTTTTTTTGTTTTGGTACAAAAGCTTTTGCCGGGGTTGATTGATCAGGAAACATCCAAACAAATGAAGCGTTGTGATTTTTAATCATGAAATAAATTAATGATACGGCAAAGTGATATCATTTTTGTTGTGCCCCTTCTTTGATTAAGATGGGGCACAATAAAATATGCTGAAGCTTTGACCTTTGAGCTTGTTTGAATTCAATGTCTTTCGCATATTAAACACAATGATCTGTAAGATTGAGGAAGATTGAGAATGACACAGAAAACCGGTGCACAAATCCTTGTGGATTGCCTTGAAACGTTCGGTTCTTCAAAAGCGTTTGGAGTGCCCGGTGAAAGTTATCTCGCTGTGCTGGATGCGATTTATGATTCCTCTATCGATTTTGTCACTTGCCGTCAGGAAGGCGGGGCGGCGATGGCGGCTGAAGCTCATGGTAAACTGACCGGGGAACCGGGGATTTGTATGGTGACGCGCGGTCCGGGTGCTACAAATGCCAGTGCGGGTGTGCATGTCGCTTTTCAAGATTCCACACCGATGATCTTGTTTATTGGGCAAGTGGGCCGATCCATGGTGGAACGCGAAGCCTTTCAGGAAATTGATTATCGTCGCATGTTTGGTCAAATGGCAAAATGGGTGGCGCAAATTGATGACGCCGCACGGATTCCTGAATTTATTTCCCATGCGTTTCATACTGCCACAAATGGTCGCCCCGGCCCTGTCGTTCTGGCTTTGCCGGAAGATATGTTGTGTGATGTGGTTGAAAATGCGGTGATCGCGCAAAGCTATAATCGCGCAGCACCAGCCCCGGCACCAGAAGAATTTGCAGATTTAAAAGCGCGTTTGGCAAAAGCTGAACGCCCGTTAATGATTGTTGGTGGGGGCAACTGGTCGGCACAAACAGCGGCCACGGTAATGAATTTTGCCACAACAAATAATGTGGCGCTGGCAACGTCCTTTCGCTGTCAGGATTATGTTAATAATGACCATCCCAATTATGCGGGACATGTGGGTATTGGCATTGATCAGGGGCTTGCAAAAAACATAAAAGACAGTGATCTCTTGATCATCTTTGGATCACGCATGGGGGAAATGACCAGCAGCGGTTATAAGATGTTGGATATCCCCTGCCCGAAACAAACTGTGGTGCATATCCATTGTGGTGCAGAAGAACTGGGCCGGGTCTATAATGTGGATTTGGCAATCAATGCTGCACCTAAGACGCTTGCTTCTATGCTGGATCAGGCTGGGCAGGTCTGTGAAAAGTCATCTGCGGATTGGGTGCGCCAATGCCGTCAGGGCTATGACAATTTTGTCGGTGCCGCGCAGATTGAGTCCCGGGTTGAAATGAAGGCTGTGATCCAGCACACCCGTGAAGCTTTGCCCGATGATGCCATTGTGACCAATTGTGCTGGTAACTATGCCATTTGGCTGCATCGTTTCTTTGCCTATCGTGATTATCGCACGCAACTGGCACCGACATCTGGCTCTATGGGGTATGGCTTGCCTGCTGCTGTGGCTGCAGCGACGGCTTACCCTGAAAAGGAAGTCGTCTGTTTTGCCGGGGATGGTGGCTTTATGATGATCTGTCAGGAACTGGCGACAGCGGTGCAACATAACCTCAATATGACCGTTGTGATCGTCAATAACGGTATGTATGGCACCATCCGGATGCATCAGGAGAGAGAATACCCTGCACGGGTCAGCGGTACAGAACTGAACAATCCTGATTTCGTTGCCATGGCAAAAGCGTTTGGGTGTCATGCAGAATTGGTGACAGAAACCAACGCTTACCCGGCGGCCTTAGAACGTGCGCGTGACTTTAAAGGAACCAGCGTGATTGAAGTTCAGGTTGATCCTGAAGCCTTAACGCCAATGGCCAGTTTGACTACCATTCGCAACAGTTGATTGGAGAAGGCGGTTCGTCTCTTTGTACGCGTCCTTCAAATTAAATTTGTGAATAGTCATAAAAATCGTGTAATTTATCGGGATTATTATGAACAATATTCATGAATTGACCATGCGCCGCTATTTACCGACCTTTACCGCCCTTCAATGTTTTGAAGCCTCTGCCCGGCATTTGAATTTTACGTATGCTGCGAAAGAGCTTAACCTCACTCAAAGTGCGGTGAGCCATCAAGTGCGTAATCTGGAAACGTTTCTCGGTGTTGAAATGTTTAAACGGGTGGGTAAGCGTTTGATGCTGACGCCACAAGGTGAAGGCTATGCCAAAGACGTGGCGCAAAACATGGATGCGCTGGAAGCTTCTACTTTGTCGGTTATGACCCGAAGCCAGCCTGCCAATATTTTAAACCTTGGCACATTGCCGACGTTTGGATCGCATTGGCTGATTCCCAAGTTGGCGGATTTTGCAAAGAAACATCCGGAAATTCAGTTAAATCTGGAAACGGGAACCGAAGCTTTTGATGTCCATCACAGCAATCTGGATTTGGCCATTCAGTTTGGGAATGGAGTCTGGCCCGATACGGTTGCCCATAAAATTGTGGAAGAAAGTACGGTTGCCGTCTGCACGCCTGCGCTTTTGGATGAAGTCACTGATTTAGAGCCGCAAGATGTGCAGAGCTTTCCGCTCTTGCGGTTGAAATCACGTTCATCGGCGTGGCTGGATTGGATGCAGGCACAAGGGATCACACCTGCGGGCTTTATCAGCGGGCCATGTTTTGAACAATTTGATATGTTGATCCGTGCTGCACGCGCAGGATTAGGCGTTGCCGTCTTGCCAACAATTTTTGTGGAAGATGAATTGGAATCTGGGGAATTGATTACCCCTTTTGGTGGTCCTGTGGTCAGTTCAAATGCATATTATTTGGTTTATTCTCAACATAAAAGCGGTGATGATAACATCAAGGCTTTTAGAGATTGGGTTTTGTGCGCGTAGGCAGTGATGCCAATGTATCTTATGTGATGTGTATTATGTTACAATCACTTAGATAATTCCACATAGGGAGTGGACGCGATGCAATTAACAAGAAAAACAGTAACGACACATATTTATCTGATGGCATTGGCGGTTACCCTTGTTTTGGGTTTTGCCTTTGCGATTTGGTATAACGTGACCATTGAACAACAAAGTGCACGGTTAAGTGAGATTGCAAAAACACGTGCGCGTATGATTGAAGCGGTGGCCCAGTATGACCGTTTTGAAGGGCAGGCAATGGGGCGTACTGAAAAGGATGCGGAATTTAATACGCTCTTACAGGTACGCCGGGCACATCGTACTTTCTCAGGCTTTGGGGAAACAGGGGAATTTACCCTTGCGCAAAGACAAGGCGATGAAATTCAGTATATTTTGCGCCACCGCCATACCTTGATTGAACTCCCTGCAAATCAGGTATGGGATGTGACTGATATTGCAGAACCTATGCATCGTGCTTTGTCCGGGAAGTCCGGGATTATGATTGGCAAAGACTATCGCGGTGTTGAAGTCTTGGCAGCCTATGAACCCGTGCGGGTTCTTAATTACGGCTTGGTTGCGAAAATAGATTTGGCAGAAATTCGACAACCTTTTTATACGCATGGTGTTTGGTTGCTTGGGTTTTCGGTTTTAACGATTTTTTCTGCGGCGGTTTTCTTTTTTAAAACCAGTACACCCTTGATGCGACGTATTCAAAAAAGCCAAGCGCTCTTGAGTGGCGTTATAGAAGGGACGCAAGATGTCGTCTTCTCCCTTGATGAAGAGGGAAGGTATAATTTTGTCAATGATGCCGGTGTTTCTATTATCGGCAGGGACAAGCCTGAAATTATTGGTAAAAGGTCGCAAGATATCTGGCCAACCAGAATTGCGGACAAGTTTGATCAGGTTGCTCAGCTAATTCGTGTAAAGGGACAGGCCGTCTTTTCCATTGTCGAAATGGAAATTGATGGGAAATGGGAAACTTTTCATACTCAACACGCCCCTATCTGGTCTGATCAGAATGAGCTAATGGGCAGTGTTGGTATGATGCGTAATATTACCGAGGATATTGAGAAGGAAAGGTTTGTAAGTGAAAATCAAGCCCTGACCCATGCCATTACGCAAAAAGCGGCTGAAGCCATTATTTTATTAGATGAATATGGAAAAATTTCTTTTTGGAATCCGGGGGCACAGACGATCTTTGGCTATAGTTTTGAAGAAGTTAAAGGGCGCAATCCCCATGATTTTTTGGCACAAGGGGATGATTGTGTAAACGGAAACAAGGCGTTGAGTAGGTTCTTGACGCAAGGTGACGGGCCACTTTTGAACAAGACTGTGGAATTGACAGGCCAACGAAAAAACGGGTTGCAGGTTGATATTGAACTTTCTTTGGTCAGTGTTTTGCGTGATGGCAAAAGAAATGCCCTAGCAATTGCGCGTGATGTGACTGTTAAGAAAAATGCGGAAAAAGCATTGCGCGAAGCAATGCGTGCGATAGACATCAATGCGACAAGATATAAAAAGTTGTTTGACACGGCCAAAATCAGTTTATGGGATGAAGATGCCAGTATCCTTTATGGGGAGATTGAACGTTTAAGAGCGACAGGGATTGAAGATATTCGAGACTATTTGAGAAATGATTTAAAAGAAGCTTATCGTTTATCGAGACTGGTTAAAGTCAACAATGTGAATGAAGAAACGTTACGGATATATGGTGCCGCCAGTAAGGATGATTTTTATAAAACGATCACGGAGTCATTTACAGAAGAGACGGTGTTTGATTTTATTGAATTGGTGCATGCGCTTTGGATTGGAGCGCCGAATTTCACACGCGAAATACAACAACGCAAGAAAGACGGAACAATCATCCATGTCTTTATTTTCATTCCACTGACACAAGATGTAGAGCAACTGAAAAATATTCCGGTCAGTATATTGGACATGACCGAGGCAATGATGGCCCGTCATTTCTTGGAAGAGCAGCGCCAAACGTTAAAAGAACTAAAAATGATCGTGGATACCAGTCCGGCCGTTGCCTTTTTATGGCGCAATGAAGAAGGTTGGCCGGTGGAATATGTCTCAAGCAACGTCTCTGATTGGGGTTATAGCAAAGAACAATTTGAAACAGGTGAGTTGTTGTTTACCGATATTATTGAGCCGTCTGACCTCGTTAGCGTTGGTGAAGATGTGAGGCGTCATGTTGAAAATGGAGATAGCGCGTTTACACAAGAATACCGCATTATTACACCTGATGGATCTGTGCGGTGGCTGGATGATCGCACATGGGCCAGACGCAATGAAGAAGGGGAAATTACCCATTTTCAAGGGATGTGTCTGGATATCACAGAAAGAAAAGAGTTTGAACGTCAGTTGTGGCAAGCACAAAAGTCTGAATCTTTGGGGAATATGGCAGGTGGCATCGCCCATGATTTTAACAATATGCTTTTACCCGTTTTGGCTTTAGCCGATATGACGGCCAATCAACTGGAAGAAAATGATCCGATCCACAAGCGTATGGTTAAAATCAAAGAAGCAGGTGAACGGGCACAAGACCTGGTTAAACGCTTGATGGTTTTTGCCCGTGAAGAAGATACCCATTTTATAAAATTTGATATTGTGGATATGCTTCATGAAACGATTGAGTTGGTGGACAAAACCATGCCGTCTTCGATGGAAATTTCTTTTCAATCCGTTGATGGTCCCTATTTTGTGGAAGGCAGTGTGGCCCAGCTTCAATCGGTTGTTATCAATATTGCAAAAAATGCGGCGGATGCCTTGGCAGGGCTCAATGGTACATTTCAGATAAGTTTGGAAATTGATCATGAATTTTGCCAAAGTCTTTCTTCGCCAGATGTGAGCGGTAAAAAAGAATGTGCCCATATTCGTTTAAAAGATAATGGTCCGGGTATGGATGAAAAAATACTGGCGCGTATTTTTGATCCGTTCTTCACTACAAAACCAGTGGGGGAAGGGACAGGCATGGGCTTGGCCATGTCACAGAGTATAATCACAAGTCATAAAGGGGTTATAAAAGCCAATAGCCGTTTGGGTAAAGGAGCCACCTTCGATATCTATTTACCGCTCGTTTAATTATTGATAAATAATAAGAAATTAGTATCGAATTTGGTTTGGATGGTGTATATTGTTTAAGTTGTACTTCAAAAAATAAAAAAAGATAACAGGAGAAATAAGTGACGACGGTGCTCGTAATAGATGATGAAGAACTTGCGCGCTATACACTGCGCGAGGTCCTTGAAGGCAGTGGCTATACTGTCTTAGAAGCGGAAGATGGTGAAAAAGGCATACAAGCCTTCCATAATAATCAGGTAGATTTAATCATTACTGATATTATCATGCCGCACAAAGAAGGCGTGGAAACAATTATTGAATTAAAGCGTGAACAACCAGACTTAAAAATTATTGCCATATCCGGTGGTGGCCGGACACGCAATCTGGATTTTTTGAAGTTAGCGGGTGATTATGGGGCTGATAAAGTTTTGGCAAAGCCGTTTACTGCGACTGAAATCATGGCTGCTGTTCAGGAATGCTTAGGTTAGGGTTAGACTTTTAAGCATCAAATAAACAAAAAATCCGGAGGTTGAGATGAATAACTCCGATGAGGAAAAACGGAAACTCGAAGCCTTTTTTGCAAATAAAACGGCGGCGACTAAGGGACGTGTTTTTGTCCTCGACATTACCCCGGTCAAAGATAAAGTGGCGGATCGTTGGGAACGGTTGAGTGCGCAAGTCTATGCAACGACAGAAGATGTCATGCGTCATCGTATTCAATCGACTGATATTTTTTATCGGTGGGATGAAACCAAATATCTTCTTGCCTTCGGTGCGCTGGATGAAGCGCGCGCACGGATTAAAATCAACCTGATTGCTCAAGAGATTTCACAACGTTTGTTGGGAGCAAAGGATCAGGAAGACGTGATTAAAGTGTCCATGGCCGACACCGATGAAGCTGGCCAATTTTTATGGGGTACAGATACGGATCCTTCTAAACTTCTACAAGAAGATTTAGATGTTCCACAACCTGCCAAGAAAGTCGTTAAAGACGCCAAGGATGAGGGCCTTGTCAAAGGTGATGTAGATTTTGTCTTTCGTCCTTTATGGTTTGTGAAAAACAAAATCATTTCGTCATATTTCTGTATACCCGTGCGCGCCAAAGGGGATGGTCGCTTTGTGTCGGGTTATGATGTTCTTGTTGATCCCATGGACCCTGCCGCGTTAGAAGCCCTTGATCTATTGGCGATGAAACGTATTCATCATGAAGCCTTGGTTTTGGAAAAAGTCAAAAATCCGGCCTTGTTGACGGTTCCGATACATTTTGAATCGGTGGCTTCCAGTGGACGACGTTCTGTCTTGCTGGAACAATGTAAGAAAAACCTTGCCCCACATCGTAACCGCATTGTGGTGGAATTGACCCATTTGCCGGAAGGGATTCCTCAATCACGTTTGCAGGCCCTCATTCAGGCGTTAAAGCCTTTTGCCAGATCAATCATGGCACGTTTTGACACCATGCATCGTGATTTCGGTGGATATCGTAATATCGGTTTACATGCAGTGGGTGTTGATCTTTATAATGATCGCCGTGATGAGCAAAAAATCATCAAGGATATGGAAGGCTTTGCTGAAAGTGCGGGGAAATTTAATCTTCATACCTATGTGCATGGGGTGCGCTCTATCAGTCTGACCACCGCCGCCATTTGTGCCGGTATTGATTATGTGGATGGGTATGCCATAACCGATGTGCAAGAAGGGGCAAAGGACGTGCAATATTATTCCATCCGCATGCCCTATGATGCGAAATACGCTGATGCTAAGGAATAGGGGCCATGGGGGAAATAATCAAATATGGTCTGGCTGAAAACACCGATGCGTTACAGGCTGATTATTGGAAACTGCAACGTCTTCTGATTACAGACGCGCTCCATCATGGGGGGGACCATGTGGCGTTAATTCGCTTCGATCTGTTTGAAAATTGCGATGCACAGATGAAAAAACAGATGTCACAGGTGCTGCATTCTATCGTGAATTTGGAAGCGCAAAATATCCTGCCGGATCATGCCTCTCTCACCCTGTTTAACGATTTTGCTTACCTCATTATCACCCGCAAAGATAATGCTGAACCTGCACTCATGTTGGGGCACAAGCTCTGTCAGTTGATTGAGACTCATTTACATGGGGGGGCTTTTCATGGGATGGATTTGTCATTGTGGCATGTGCGGGGTGTAAATGCTCAAGGTTTAGATATTGAACCTTTGACTGTGCCGACTGAGACTGTTCAAATTCAAGAAACATCAGTGACTGTTGTGCCGGATAACCAACCGGAAGGCCTGGCTTTGCTGGGGAAAGCTTCTTTTGATTATTTGCCTGTGTGGAATGTGCGAAAAAATGTCGTATCCTCTTTTGAATGTATCCCCCGATGGCATTTGGACGATGGTGAAATTCTGGATGAAGCAGACCTGTCTCAGCGGTTTCAAGCCCATGACATGGAATATGCCTTGGATGCGCAAACCATGCATCATGCAGTCGATCAAATTGTTGACGTGATTGAACATGACGCCATGGCAACAATTATTGTGCCTGTGCATTATGACACGGTTGTGGAAGATGCGGGCTTTGGTCACTTTATTCAGGCTTATAATGATTTAACGTCTATGTGGCGTGATCGTATTTCTATGGAAATTAAATGCATCCCGGAACAAGCCGGGTTTGAGGACGTTCATTATGCCGTGCGTCGCTTGCAGCCTTATTGTGCCTTGGTTTATCTGCAGGTTCCCTTTGGTTTTGATCTGTCTGGGGATTTTGGTGGCAATGTCTGTATCGGTCTGGATGTGACCCACGATCGACGTGACGAAATTGAAATTATCGCGGACATGGAAAGTTTCATCGCGCGTGCGGGAAATTTTGGTGCTGTACAGACGCATGTTTTGGGATTGCGAACGGTTAGCTTAAGTGTTGCCGCCATTTGTGCGGGCTTTGATTATGTTGGCAGTCATCCCATTGATAAAGAGCTGGAAGGCTGGGGGCTGGATGATTTTTTGATCAAGCCGATTGATCTTTATAAACGTTTGTTAAAAAACAAAAAATGAACTGCATATGATGCGGTCGTATTTAGGGAAGGATACGTTATGTCTATATTTGATTGGCAAGAAGCTTATGTCATCGATCATGCGATGATAGATGAACAGCATAAAAAGCTATTAGTCATTGCTGAAAAACTTTTCAATGCTGTGATTGCAAAAGAAGATACAAAAATCGTTGAAACAGCATTTCAGGACCTTTTGGCCTATACCCAGAAGCATTTCAAAGATGAAGAAGATTTTTTCATCAGTGCAGGAGCGCCACAAGTCGACAAGCATCAGACAGAACATGCTATCTTGGCTCAAGAACTGGTCGAAGTGTGGCAAAAAGAGTCTCTTGGCTTTGAAGAAGAACCCGGGCGTACCTTATTGACATGGGTCGAAGACCGCTTGTTGCCGCATATGATGATTGACGACCAAGAAACATACAAGAGCCAGATGACAGCATAGCCGCCTGTGGCATTGTCGACTTTGGTGGGGTCGGTTACTTTATTTCAATCTCAATGAGGACGACATCAAAGTCATTTGGATTGGTGACGTTATGTTCAACGCCTTTTTCACGGTAATAACATTCGCCTCTTTTTAGATGGACGTCTTTAGGTCCCTCGTTGCTTTCCATAATAAGCAACGCATCTTCCATGGGAACGATGACGTAATCATTTTCGTGGCGATGCCATTGTGTATGTCCTTTTGCAGGGAAAAAAAGGTGGTTGACGCTGACGCGATCATTTTCAATTTGGTTGGTCAGGGTGAAAAGTGGAATGTTTGTCATGTCTATTGTCCTTAAAAATGTAAAAAAACTTTCCATGGAGTGAATCTATTTTCATCAGATTCGCATTTCTTTGTGTTTATTCATTTGGGTCATCATTCAATTTAATGTTTAAAAAATCAACACAAAATGTGTGCAGTTGCACAATGGATGGGCTTAAATTGTGAAAAGCCGCCTCGAATGTCTGTTGCGATGCGACAATACAAACGTATTACAATAAAATTTCAGAAATGTATTGAAATAATAAACATAGCGTGTAGCCTTTTGTGAAATTATTAAACAGACAGCTGTTGCGTCATCGGGAAGGCGCAAAGGTTTTTTTGCAAAGGGAGTTTGCAATCAATGACTGCTCAACATACTGATCCATTGGTCAGGTTTGTCGATGTTCAAAAAACGTATGATGGGGAACATCTGGTCGTTAAAAAACTGAACCTAGATGTTGAAAAAGGCGAGTTTTTGACGCTTTTGGGGCCAAGTGGTTCTGGCAAAAGTACCTGCCTTATGATGCTGGCGGGTTTTGAAACGCCGACACATGGTGATATCTTGTTGCAGGGCCAAGCTATTAATAATGTACCGCCTCACAAGCGCGACATCGGTGTCGTCTTCCAGAATTATGCTTTGTTCCCGCATATGACGGTTGCTGAAAATGTTGCTTTCCCCCTGACAGTGCGCAAAGTCAATCAGACAGATGCGAAGCAACAAGCCATTCGTGCTCTTGAAATGGTGCAGCTTGGTGAATTTGCAGATCGCAGACCCGGTCAGCTTTCCGGGGGCCAGCAACAACGTGTTGCCTTGGCGCGCTCTTTGGTTTTTGAACCGCAATTGGTTTTGATGGATGAACCGCTGGGCGCTTTGGATAAAAAATTGCGCGAACAAATGCAAATCGAGATCAAGCATATTCATGAAAATTTGGGTGTGACGATGGTCTTTGTAACCCACGATCAAGATGAAGCTTTGACCATGTCAGATCGTGTCGCTGTCTTTAATGACGGCATCATTCAACAAATTGCACCGCCTGCAGAATTATATGAGAAACCGGCAAATAGTTTCGTCGCTAACTTTATCGGTGAAACCAATATGCTGTTTGGTGAAATCACCCAGACGCAAGGTGCTGAATGTGACGTTATGCTTTCCAACGGCACATCTATTAAATCACAAAATATCGCAGGTGCATCGGTGGGGGCCAAAACAGGTGTCTCTATTCGCCCCGAACGGGTACAATTGAGTGATACCATGCCTGATGCAGCAAACGCATTTGAGGCCACAGTTGTTGAAACCATTTACCACGGCAATCATGTGCGTGTTGCACTTGATGTCGTTGGGCAAACAGATTTCCGTGCGATGGTTCGTTCGGGAAACATTCATGCCGATTTAAACCCGGGGCATAAGCTTTATGTCGGTTTTTCGCAGAATGATTGTCGTGCGTTGGACCCAATGGCGACATAGGGAATAAACGTGGGGAAACCCACGTAAGGGATACTTAATATTTCACTGTAACTTTGAAGGGGCATTTCATGTCTACTAAAAAACTACTCTCTCTTACTTTGGGTGCGGCGGCAATGCTTGCCAGCACGTCATTTAATGCACAAGCACGTGACCTGACCGTTGTTGGTTGGGGTGGGGCTTCTCAAGTGGTTCACCACGATGTGTATTTTGCACCGTTTTCTGCAAAAACCGGCACCAAGATTGTAGAAGATAGCTACAACGGTGGTTTGGCTAAAATCAAAGCCATGGTTGATACAAACTCTGTCACATGGGATGCCATCTTGGTGGAAGCACCAGATCTGTTGCGCGGTTGTGAAAACGGCCTGTTTGAAACGATCGCTTGGGATAAAATCGGTCCTAAATCTGATTATATTGACGCAGCGGTAAGCGATTGTGGCGTTGGCTCTTACGTTTGGGCTGTTGCACTTGCTTATGACGGTGACGCGCTTAAAGAAGGCCCGAAAAACTGGGTAGATTTCTGGGATGTGAAAAAATTCCCGGGTAAACGCGGTATGCGTAAAGGTGCAAAATTCAACCTCGAAATCGCTTTGATGGCTGATGGTGTTGCACCGAAAGACGTTTATGAAGTATTGGCCACCAAAGAAGGTCAAGACCGTGCTTTTGCGAAACTGGATCAGTTGAAAGCAAACATTCAATGGTGGGAAGCTGGTGCGCAACCGCCGGAATGGCTTGCTTCTGGCGATGTTGTTATGACAACGGCTTATAACGGTCGTATTACCAATGCCAACAAAGAAGGCAAAAACTTCAAAATTTCTTGGGATGGTCAAGTTTATGCGGTTGATTCCTGGGCCGTTGTTAAAAGGTCTTCCAACAAAGATAAAGCAATGGAATTTGTTGGCTTTGCGTCAGCTGAAGAAAACCAAGTTAAATTCCCGGCTGGCATTCCTTACGGTGTGACAAACAAAAAAGCGATTGCCGCCATTCCGGCAGCGTTGAGTGCAGAGCTGCCGACGGATGAAGCCAACCTGAAAAATGCTTTGGCAAACGATACGGAATTCTGGATCGATTTTGAAGGTGAATTGAACGAACGTTTCAATTCTTGGGCAGCTAAATAAGCTTCTCTTTCCGGTTGGTGTGGGGGAATTCTAAACCCGTGGAATTCCCTCCACCTTTCTTTCTCATATCATTGCTAGAAATGGTTTAGGCAGGCATGGATACGGTATCTGAAAATCAAAGTGCGCAAGCAGATGCTTTAGCTCAGCAGGGAGACGATATCCCTCTTAAGGTAAAGTTGAAACGTGCCGAACGGATGAAACAATTTAAGGCGATGGCTTTAATTGCCCCGTTGTTTCTGTTCACCCTGTGTGTTTTTGCCATTCCCATCGGTTTGATGTTATGGCGTTCAATTGATAACCCGGAAGTGGTTGACTACATGCCCGATACGGCCATTGAACTGGAAAATTGGTCCGGTGAAGGTCTACCGGGGGCGACATTGACGAACGTGTTTGCCAAGGATTTGGCCGCTGTTTATAAAATGAAAAAAGTGTCTTCTGTTGGTAAACGGTTAAACTATGATGTTTCAGGTATGCGTTCTCTCATTTCGAGAACGGCACGTAAATTTAATCGTCACTTACCAGAAAATGCGACGATTGATGACTTCATCAAAGCAGATAGCCGTTGGGAAGATCAACGCTATTGGAAAGCACTCAAACGCGCATCGGGTTCTTTGACACCTTTTTATTTGCTGACGGCGTTTGACAAACAAATTAACGATCAAGATCAAATTGTCGATGTACCGGAAAATCAGGCCATTTATGTCAATATCTTTTGGCGCACCATGTGGATTGCAGGGGTTGTGACCCTGGCCACCGTGCTCATCGCTTTTCCTATCGCGTACTTGTTGGCAAATGCATCTTCCAAGGTCTCTAACCTTTTGATGTTTTGTGTGTTGCTACCATTCTGGACTTCATTGTTGGTGCGGACATCGGCCTGGGTGGTTTTGTTGCAAAAGAATGGGGTGATCAATTCTTCGCTCGAGGCCTTAGGCCTGATTAATGAACCGATTACTTTGTTATTTGCCCGTCCAGCAGTTTATATCGGTTTTCTCCATTTGCTTTTGCCTTTTGTCATCTTACCTTTATTCAGCGTGATGAAGTCCATTTCGCCCGCCTATATGCGTGCTGCGGTGAGTTTGGGGGCGCATCCGGCGGTGGCTTTTGTACGGGTTTATCTGCCACAAACCTTGCCCGGCATTGGCGCGGGCGGCATCTTGGCCTTTATCTTGGCCATTGGTTACTACATCACACCTGCCTTAATCGGTGGGCCACAAGATCAGATGCTCAGTTATTTTATTGCCCACCATGCCAATAGTTCGTTGAACTGGGGCTTGGCGTCGGCGTTGGGCCTGGTGTTGCTGGCCGCAACTTTGGTCTTGTTTACTATTTACAATCGTTTGACCGGGGCATCCGGGGTTAAAATGGGGTAATCACATGCAGTTACAACCTTATGCTACAATCGGTCAGAAAGTCTGGCATTACACCTTTCTAACCATCGCAGGTGCGGGGCTGTTGTTCTTGATCTTGCCGATCCTTATCGTGATCCCGTTGTCTTTTAACTCAACCAGTTTCTTGAGCTATCCTCTGAGCGGCTTTTCGTTTCAGTGGTATGAAGAAGTCTTTCACTCAGAAGTCTGGGTGCGTGCCATTAAAAACAGTATGTTTATTGGTTCTGTCTCTGCCTTTTGTGCAACGGCGCTTGGGACCTTGGCGGCCATGGGCCTGACACATGCGGATTTTCGTGGTAAAGGGGCGGTGAATGCTTTGCTGGTTTCACCGATGATTGTCCCTATCGTGATTTCAGCCCTTGGTTTGTATTTTTTCTTTGCCGAAATTGGCCTGAATGCGACCTATATCGGCTTGATCCTTGCCCATACGGCCCTTGGTGCGCCTTTTGTTGTCATCACTGTAACGGCTACCTTACAAGGCTTTGATCGCAATTTGATGCGGGCCTCCGCCAGTTTGGGGGCCAATCCGTTGACCACCTTTTTCAAGGTTGTGTTGCCGTTGATTTTACCAGGTGTTGTCTCGGGGGCTTTGTTTGCCTTTGCGACATCGTTTGACGAGGTCGTGGTGGTGCTCTTCACCGCAGGGCCTGAACAGCGTACTTTGCCGCGTCAGATGTTTGATGGGATTAAAGAGAATATCACCCCGGCGATTATGGCGGCGGCAACGTTGTTGATTGCTTTTGCGCTGGTGTTGCTGACTGTTTTGGAATATCTGCGTCGGCGTAGTGAAAAACTAAACACTCCTGTTTAAACATAAGGTGGGCTGCACGCGCTGATGATTTCGCAGATTTCATCACTGGTGTTGCGGAAGCGATGGGGGGTTGTACTGTCAAAAAGATAACAATCCCCGACCTTTAAGACTTGTGTGGAGTCGCCAACGGTTAGTTCAATGCAGCCCTTTGTTACAATGCCACCTTCTGTGGATAAATGGCGCAGCATGGTTTTACCAGTATCCCCACCGGGGTGGTATGTTTCTTTCAGGATTTGCAGGTTGTGGTGTTTAGCATCCCCAACTTGAAGGAAAGACAAAAGGTTGTCATTGCTGAGTTCAGTAAGTTCATTCGGCTTGAAAAACACTTTGTCTTTTGCATGTTCACCCGCAGAGAAAAAGGCGGAAAGATCCATGGGGATACCTTCAAGAATCTTGCGCAACATGGCAATAGACGGGCTGTTTTGGTTTTTTTCAATTAAAGAAATGGTGCCGTTTGTTATGCCGGCGCGACGGGCTAATTCTCTTTGGGATAGCTTATATTCTTTGCGAACTTGTTTTAAGCGATCACCAACGTTGAATTTATCCATAGTGCAACCTTTTGGATTTTAAATGAAATACTGTGTTTTTGGATTTCTAAAGTATAGGGCGTAAAAAAATAAAATAAACGGGATTGTTTAAAAAATTAAACATGATAGAGTTACGTTTAATATTTCGTTACAATATGTGCAATTGTTATCGAAATTATAAACGGGTGGGGCGGTTGATTAATGTCTCCCACATAACCGCCCCACAGTTTTTATGAATTTTAGGTGAAATGAGGCATATGATGGCTACAAATAAGAATCTTTTAGATCGTCGTGTAGAGGCGATTTCCGGTGGCGTTGGTTTTTTGACGGATTTTTTTGCTGAACGTGCTGAAGGTTCAGAGATTTGGGATGTGGAAGGCCGCCGCTTTATTGACTTTGCAGCAGGCATTGGCGTGTGTAACACAGGCCACCGTCACCCTAAAGTTATGGCTGCCATTGAAAAGCAAATTGCCGCTTTCACCCATACATGCCATCAGGTCACCCCTTATGAAAACTATGTTGAGCTTGCTGAAAAATTAAACGCGGCAGCACCTGGTTCTTCCAAGAAAAAAACGGCTTTTGTCACAACTGGGGCCGAAGCAGTGGAAAACGCCATCAAGATTGCCCGCGCCCACACAGGTCGCACAGGTGTTATTGCTTGTGGCGGGGCCTTTCATGGCCGTACCTTTATGGGCATGAGCCTGACGGGCAAAGTGATGCCTTATAAAGCCGAATTCGGTTCTATGATGAACGAAGTTTATCACTTCCCGTTCCCCAATGAAGTGCATCATGTCAGTGTTGACGATTCGATTGCGGGTCTGGAAAAACTGTTCAAGTTTGATATCGCCCCCAACCGTATTGCGGCGATCATTTTTGAACCCACCCAAGGTGAGGGTGGCTTTTATGTCGCGCCGAAAGAATTTGTTGAACGTATCCGCGCCATTTGTGATGAGCATGGTATTGTGATGATTGCTGACGAAGTACAATCCGGTTTTGGCCGTACTGGTAAAATGTTTGCGATGGAACATTATGGTGTTGAAGCCGACCTGATGACATCAGCCAAAGGTCTGGGCGGTGGTTTGCCGATCTCTGCTGTGATCGGCAAGGCAGAGATCATGGACGCCCCCAACCCCGGTGGTCTGGGCGGGACTTACGCTGGTAATCCGGTTGCCGTTGCTGCGGCCAATGCCGTTTGTGACATTATGGCTGAAGACGGTTTTCATGAGCGTACAACGGCTTTGGGCGCAAAACTGAAAGAGATGTTGAATGGTTTGCGCGCAGAAGTGCCGCAAATTGCAGACGTGCGTGGTCAAGGCCTGATGGTTGCTGTTGAATTTATGGAAAATGGCGCACCACGCGCTGATATGGTGCCGGCAGTTATCAAATATGCCAAAGAGCATGGCTTGATCCTGATCTCTTGCGGCATCTACGCAAACTGCATCCGTTTCTTGCCACCTTTAACCACGACAGACGCTGTATTTGAAGAAGCATTGGGCATTATTGCCGATGCACTCAAAAATGCCTCTGCTTGTGCACAAGCTGCTGAATAAGGGGTATGATCTTGGAACTTTCAAACAAAAATCTCTTTAAGCAACAAGCTTATATCAATGGGCAATGGGTTGATGCCGACAATGGAAAAACATTGGAAGTGAATAACCCGGCAACGGGGGAGATTATCGCCACCGTTCCGATGATGGGGGCAGTGGAAACCCGACGCGCCATTGAAGCGGCAGAAGTTGCACAAAAATCGTGGAAGAAACGCCCGGCAAAGGAACGCGCCAATATTTTGCGCACTTGGTACAACCTGATTATGGCGAACCAAGAAGATTTGGCCCGTATCATTACGCTGGAGATGGGCAAACCCTTGGCGGAAGCACGCGGCGAAGTCGCGTATGGTGCCAGTTATATTGAATGGTATGCCGAAGAAGCTAAACGTGTTTACGGGTCAACCATTCCCGCACCGTCTGATGACAAGCGCGTGATTGTGATGAAACAGCCGATTGGTGTTATTGCCTCTATCACGCCGTGGAACTTTCCGAACGCGATGATCACCCGCAAGATTGCTCCGGCCTTGGCTGTTGGGTGTTCAACGGTGATGAAACCGGCGGAACAAACACCTTTATCTGCCCTTGCTTTGTGTGTTTTGGCTGAAGAAGCTGGTCTTCCGGCTGGTTTGGTTAACTGCATCACAGGCAATCCCATCGCCATTGGTGGGGAGATGACGTCAAACGATATTATCCGTAAAGTAACCTTCACCGGGTCTACGGGTGTTGGGCGTTTGTTGATGGAACAATCGGCAAAATCCATTAAGAAAATGGGTCTGGAACTGGGGGGCAATGCCCCGTTCATCGTCTTTGATGATGCCGATATCGATGCCGCAGTTGAAGGGGCGATGATCTCTAAATATCGCAACTCGGGTCAGACGTGTGTCTGTGCCAACCGCATTTATGTGCAAGCCGGTGTCTATGACGTGTTTGCAGATAAACTGGCTGAAAAAGTCAAAGAACTGAAAGTCGGCAGTGGGTTTGAAGATGGTGTCTCTCAAGGGCCGTTAATTGACGATAAAGCGGTCACAAAAGTCGAAGCCCATCTGGAAGACGCTAAAGCCAAAGGCGGCGAAATCTTGTGTGGTGGTCAACGTCATACCTTGGGTCATAGCTTCTTTGAGCCGACCATCATCAAAAATGTCACCAAAGACATGTTGGTGTCGCGTGAAGAAACATTTGGTCCCATTGCCCCGCTTTTCAAGTTTGAAGATGTGGACGATGTCATTGCCCAAGCCAATGATACCGAGTTTGGTCTGGCTTCTTACTTCTATTCCAAGGATATGAGCAACATCTTCCGTGTTGCTGAAGAACTGGAATATGGCATGGTGGGTGTCAATACAGGCATCCTGTCTAATGAAGCCGCGCCTTTTGGCGGTATTAAACAATCTGGCCTTGGTCGTGAAGGATCTGTTTACGGTCTGGATGACTATCTGGAACTGAAGTACGTTCTTCTGGCTGAAGTTTAGGTCAAACAACGATGCGCTGTAGATCCCCTCTACAGCGCATTATTTTTATCTGATTAAATAACGGCCTTTTTAAGCAAGGTGATCAATTGTTCCTGTTCGTCCGGGGATAATTTTCCAAGAATTTCAGTCTGCAAAGAGGTGACGATGGGAGAAACCAGTTCGTAAATCCGGTGGCCTTCTGGACTCAAGCTGACTTCACGGGCGCGTCGATCACGGCGACTGATGACACGTAAAATATATCCTTTTTGCTCTAAGCGATCAATGACCCCGCCAATGGTTGCCTTATCGTAAGCAATCAAGTTAGCGACCTGTGCTTGTTCAATGCCGGGGTGGGATGCAAGGGCTTGCATGGTGGCAAATTGAACCTGGGTAATGTCATATCCGGCTTCATGCAGATGGTGTTGAAAAACCTGCGTTGATAACTGATGGAGGCGTCGAATGAGATGACCTGCCATTTCATAAAGCATGATTGAAAATTCCCATAGCGTCTGATTGCCCGTCTGTAAGACATGCGATCTTAACTTTCAGATGTTTTCAGAACAATGCCTTATAAATAATAGTGTGTACACTTATTTTTATTAAGTTACATGAGACACAGAAGTTTATTTTAAAGCGGCCAATGCATGATTGGCAATCTGGATGTCTTGTTCTTCCTGGGCACCGGCAATGCCGATGGCGCCGACCAGTTTATCCTCAATGATGATCGGGACACCGCCACCGATAAGGATGATTTTGGGATGATGGCTCAAGCCTTGGGCCACATTCGGTTTCTTTGCCAGCTTTGCCGCCCAGATGTCGGTTGCGACTTTGTAGTTTGCGGCCGTATAAGCTTTTTTTTCTGCAATGTCTCTTGCGGGAAGTGGCGCACCGGGCATGCGCTGATACACAAGTATTTCCCCTGTGTAATCTGTTACATGTACATGAATGTTCACGTTCATTTCCTGTGCCTTTGCAATGGCACGATCGGCAATCGCTTTGGCTGCTTCTAACGAGAGAGAATGGGTTTCAATGATCAACGGTGTACTCATTTAAAGCTTTATAAAAAAGGAAGGTGGTCAGTTTGTCTGGGGTGACCACCCCCCTTAAGAGGACTCTATGTGAACAGCTTGGGAGATTTATTAAGCTGCATTATCGATACATAGAAGTCCGGCACCTGTATTGGAGATCGGAATATGATAGTTGCTGTGAACTTTCGTTACCGTCTCACCCATGGCCGCACGCATGATCAGCCACAAGATGAATTCTGCACCTTGTGCACCGGCCAGTCTAACCAGTTCGTGAATGGACATATCTTTATAGTGATATGGGTCGGAAATGATTTTTTCCATACATTCAAGATCGAACTCTTTATTGATGAAACCTGCGCGTTCACCGTCAAGTTGGTGTGACAGACCGCCTGTACCCAGAATGACCACTTTCAGGTCTTCAGGGTAAGATTCAATGGCCTTGCCTAAAGATTTGCCGATGTCGAGGCAGCGTTTAGGTGACGCTATGGGGTGTTGAACGGTGTTGACGCAGAACGGGATGGTTTTGATCTGATCTTCACCACGTTCCGGCCATAACAGGGACATGGGGACGGTAAAGCCATGATCGACCAACATTTCCTGACAGGAACAAATATCAAATTCGTCTTTCACCAGTTCGTTGATGATGTGCCAGGATAATTTTGGGTCCCCGGGGAAGGGTGGGATCGTCGGGATGCCCCATCCTTCGTCATCATTTTTATATTCGGGTGCTGCACCGATGGAAAATGTCGGCATTTTATCCAGGAAGAAGTTCAGTCCATGGTCGTTGTAAACCACAACGGCCACATCTGGTTTGACTTCATCCAACCAGTTGCGCACGGGCGGATATCCGTCAAAAAAAGGTTTCCAATATGGGTCTTCAAACATTTCCTTGGCAATGGCGTTGCCGATTGCCGGAATGTGGGATGTGCAAATACCACCTACAATTTTAGCCATGATTATTTCCCCGCATCTAAAAGCATTTGTTTAAATTCTTCGACGGTTTTACCTGTCATCTGTGCGCCCACATCTTGAACGCTCAGTCCCAGAATTCCGGTGAATTTGGCGAGGTAATAAATGTTGCCGCCTTCTGCGATCAGATCAAGGGCGATGCGTTTGCGGCATGCCTCTTTCTGTGCTTCGCTCAGGCCATATTTTTCATAATAGGCTTCTTCGTCTTTTAGAAACGCTTCGCGGTTTTCCGCTTTGTTGAATGAATAGCACATCTTGTTCAGCCCATAGCCTTTCATTGCCATTTCGCCGTCAAAGAATGTAGTGCCAAAAATTGGCTCTTGGGTATGAGTCATCATCTGCCCCCGTGTTCAGTAAAAAATAATACAAATTATCGAAGCTCTTCTTAAGCGAGAGCTTGGGTCTTAATCCCAGTACAGTCTCATCGGATTATCGATGAGAAGGGCTTTTTGCTGCTCTTGCGTTACTGCGATTTTAGGGATCACATCCACCAGAACCCCCTCGTCCGGTGTGTGTGATTTCATGTTCGGGTGTGGCCAATCTGTTCCCCACAGGACACGATCGGTGAAGTTTTCAACCAATGTGCGTGCAAAGGGCACCACATCTTCATAGGTCGGGCCTTGAACGCTCAGGCGTTCCGGGCAGGACACTTTCACCCAAATATTCTTGTTCTCTTCCATGAGAGTCACAAAACGTTGGAAGTCTTCGTGGTCGACGCCTTTAGTAACGTCGGGACGTCCCATATGGTCGACCACGACAATGCCGGGCAATTGTTTGAGGAAGGGAATAAGCTCTTCCAAATCCGGTGCTTCAAAATAAACAACAATATGCCAGCCCAGTTTTTTAATCTTTTCGGTAACCCCCAGAAAGACTTCTTTCGGCGTGGCATCGACAAGACGTTTGACGAAGTTGAAACGAACGGCACGGACACCAGCCTCATCCATTTCTTTTAATTCTTCATCGGAAATATCGGGATTTATGATGGCCACACCACGGGCCAAATCGTTGGATGCTTTCAAAGCATCGACAAGGGCACGGTTATCTTTACCATGGCACGAGGCCTGCACAATGACATTGCGTTCAAAGCCAAGGTAATCACGCAATTCAAATAATTTTTCTTTCGGCGCATCACAGGGTGTGTATTTACGTTCCGGTGCATAAGGGAACTTGTCTGCCGGACCAAACACGTGGCAATGGGCATCAACAGCCCCTGCGGGCACTTTAAAGGTTGGTTTGCTCGGGTTGGCGTGAAACGGTAAGTAGTCAGGATCCATTGTCATTGTTTTTTACTCAGCAAATATGGTGCCGTCAAAAAGCTTGCGCGCAGTGCGTAAACTCGCTGCACTTTCAACGGTGTTATTGTCATCAAGTTCCAATAGAACAGTGGATTGTCCAATCGGATGTTCAACTTCTAAAGTCTTTGATTTCCCGGCCGGGATATGGGCGAAGTCCGCTGCTGGTGATCCTTCAAGCATGCATGCCGTTGCCACACTGACCGCGCCCAACACCCCGATAGAGGCATGGCAGCGGTGCGGGATAAAGGTGCGTGTCGAAATTGCGCCACCTTTTTGCGGGGCAGAGACCATGGTCATTTTGGGCACGGACTTTTCCGTGACATCGCCTAGGTTCATTAACGGACCACATTTTAGGCGAATGGCTTCAAGCTTTTCACGCAGACGGGTGTTGGCATCTAGTTCTTCGCGGGTTTCTGTGCCGCTAATCCCCAGATCAACCGCGCGCATCACCACACAAGGCATGCCGTTGTCGATCATGGTCACTTCAATACCTTCGATCAAGTCTTTGCTATTGCCTGTGGGCAGTAGACTGCCGCAGCTCGACCCTGCCGTATCCATAAAGGTGATGGCAATTGCGGCAGAAGTGCTGGGCACGCCATCAATGGCAGCATCGCCTTGATAGGTAACTTTGCCGTTTGGTGTTTTCACTGTGGCTTTGGCAATCTGTCCGGTGTTTTCCATATAAATGGTTACATCGGTTGTATCATTTGTTGCTTCCACCAGACCACGTTCAATGGCAAAGGGGCCAACACCGGCAAGGATATTGCCGCAGTTTTGCATGTCCGTCACAATGGCTTTATCGACGAACACTTGTAAGAATAAATAGTCCACATCCACGCCGGGGCGTTGGGAGGGTTTAATCACAGCAACTTTGGATGTCAGCGGGTCCGCCCCTCCCATGCCGTCAATCTGACGATCATCGGGTGACCCCATGACACGAAGCAAGAACGCATCGCGCGCCTGTGTATCATCGGGCAGGTCGGCAGCTAGAAAATAGCCGCCTTTAGAGGTCCCGCCGCGCATCCACATGCAAGGTGCTGCCTTAGACATACTTCAACCCTTTTTCTTCAAGGCGCGGACGCATCTTGTACATATCAAGCCCCAGTGTGCCAGAAGCCAATATTTTGCGTTTATCTTCTTCCAAGGCAAAGCGTGCGCGTGCTTTTTCCAAAACATCAGCGGCTTCTTCCCGGCGGACAACGCACACACCATCATCATCGGCTACAACAACATCACCGGGGTTGACCAACTGGTCTGCACAGACAACCGGAATATTGACTGAACCAAGCGTTTCTTTAATGCAGCCTTGTGCATGGATGGCTTTTGACCAGACGGGGAAATTCATTTCTGTCAGGTCTTTGACGTCGCGCACTCCCGCATCAATCACGAGCCCAACACAGCCGCGTGCCTGGGCAGAGGTTGCCAACAAGTCACCAAAATATCCGGCATCTGAGGGCGATGTGGTGCCAAGGATCAGGATATCGCCTTCTTTGAGCTGTTCAATCGCCACATGTACCATCCAGTTATCGCACGGTGGGGCAAGGATGGTGACGGCAGAACCTGCAACTTGGGCGCCTTTATAGATGGGGTTCATGTAAGAGGCTAACAGACCTTTACGGCCTTGGGCTTCATGCACGGTGGCGACACCCATTTCTGCCAATCCATTGATGACCTCTTGATCGGCGCGTTCGATATTTTGAACAACGACAGCCATTAGAGTTCCTCCACACAACGTGGATAGATGGATTGGAAGCCTTCAGCATATTTGGCATCTTTACCGCCCGCTTGCCCACCGGAATTGCGGCGGAAGTGATTGCCACGGTTTTCCGCTGCATTTTCATAGAAGTGCCAGAGATGCTCCTGGCCTTGCATGCATTGGATGGCCGCCCATTTGTTGTCCCAGACGTCGGTGATGTCGAGAAAGACATCCGGTTTCCATTCCATTTGTTCGGTTTGGTGGGGTTCAAACAGGTAAAGCTGTGGTGCCCCCAAGACTTTTTCTTCCGGGTTATGGCCCCAGGCTTGTGCGATCATGCGACATTGAATGGCAATCTCGGTCGCATACATATGATCGGTATTGTAAGGGTCCCATTTGGAATGGCTCATCATGAAATTCGGCTGAACCTTACGGATCAAATCAACGATTTTATATTTGCCGTCCGTATCAATTTCCAACGGATAGTCGCCAAAATCAAAGAACTGAATGTCATGAGCGTTCAATGCCGCCGCCGCTGCTTCGGCTTCTTTGCGGCGCGATGTTTTGACTTTCTCAAGCGTCATGCCTTCTTGTTTCCACAACTTAGCTGATTCACCGCGTTCGCCATAAGATAAGCAAGCAACGGTCACTTCATAACCGAGTTTTTGGTGTAGCGCGATGGCACCGCCGCAACGCCAGACGAAGTCGGCGGAATGGGCGCTGATGACGAGAGCTGTCTTTTTGTCGCTCATGGATGTCTCCTTAAGAAGTATTATGAACGGCCGTCCCTGTAGACGTGTTCGTGATTTCGTTGTGATTAACATTCAATAAAAAGTGTCTTCTGGCTATTTCAATCATTCCTAAAGGCTATAAGTTTTTGCTATAGTCAATGTTCATTTGTTATTTGGAATAGATAAAATGAACAGTACGGTTTCCAATTTGCGTCATCTGCGGGCCTTTAGTTCCGTCGCAGAATTCAAGAGCATTTCGCGTGCCTCTCGGGAAATATATCTGTCTCAGCCCGCCATCACGCAGGCCATTGCCAAGTTGGAGAAAGAACTGGAAGTCACGCTGTTTGACCGGCGCACAGACGGTATGTATCTGACCGAAGTTGGCAGTTTGTTTGTTGATCGTGTCAATCGCATGTTGCGCCATATAAAAACGGGCGTTCGTGAAGCGGTCAATCATGGGGGGAAGCGCAAAACAAAGGGGTTTCAGAATCTGGAACATCTGATATCCGGTGTGCAGGTCCGTGCGTTGATTGCTCTCTCAGAAGCCGGAAACTTTAGTCTGGCTGCGCGTCACATCGGTATATCCCAGCCGTCTTTGCACCGCGCTGCCCGTGATCTTGAACATATGTCGGGCATGGTACTGTTTGAAAAAACAAGGCGTGGCATTGATTTGACAGAAGCTGCAGATGGGTTGGCTTTTCATTGTCGACTCGCCGTGGCAGAGCTTCAGCAAGGCTATGAAGAACTGGAAGAATGGAAAGGCAATGACAGCGGTTCTGTCGTGATCGGGTCTATGCCTTTGGCGCGAACCTTTATGTTGCCCACCGCGATCAATGCTTTGAATAGAGAGAAGCCGGAGATCCGCATCAAGGTGATTGATGGACCCTATAATGATTTGCTGCATGGGTTGCGTCATGGGGCGATAGACCTATTGATCGGGGCGTTGCGTGACCCTTTACCCGTTGATGATATTATACAAGAAGCCATCTTTGATGACCCGGTTGCAGTGGTGGGGCGTAACGGGCATCCTTTGGGGTTAAAGCCCAATGTGAGTGTTCAAGAGCTGGCGGACTATTCTTGGGTGGTGCCGCGTAAAGGGACGCCAACGCGACATTTTTTTGAAAAAATGTTTGAAGGCACAGGCTTTTATCCCAAAAGCATTATTGAAAGCAGTTCACTTATTCTTATTCGTAGTTTGTTGACGCCCAGTGATCGTCTGACCGTTATTTCCCTGCATCAAATTCGTCATGAAAAGCAATTGGGACTGCTGGCGCCTTTGCCTTTTGATATGGGACAAACAAAACGACCCATAGGATTAACCAGTCGAAAGGACTGGCGACCCACAGCCACACAAGCCAAGTTTATCCAGCTTTTAAAAGACGCCGGACGGGTTGTTCATAGTTCATAGTTTTGTAGCTGCTATAGCAATAATGAATAGGGTGAAGACGTAATCAATTTCCTTTCATTAGAAACTGGTGTTACGACAATAGGCAAGCAGGCACGAAAAGCTTGCACCCCCGTTTTAACATGTGGACGCATTCATGTCGGTTACTTTGAAACATAAGATTGCCTTTATCGGCTTCGGTGAAGCTGCTTCAGCCTTTGTAGAAGGCTGGGCGGTGAAATCGTCAGCGATGGTTGTGGCTTATGATATCAAAACGGATGCGATTGACGGTGATGTGCGTTTGGCAAAATGGGCTGATTATAAACGCGTGGCTGTGATGGGTTGTGAAAGTCTAGCTGGGGCCTTGAAAGGGGCCGAGGTTGTCTTTTCACTTGTGACCGCAGATCAAGCCGCCACAGTTGCAACACAGGCAGCCAGTTTTATCGAAAAGGACACTCTCTTTTTTGATTGTAATTCTTGTGCACCGGGGACCAAACGCAACAATAGTGATGTTATAAACGGCGCTGGTGGGCGTTATGTGGATGTTGCAGTCATGGCCCCTGTCTATCCCAAGCTTCATAAAACGCCAGTGTCTATCTGTGGTGCTTATAAAGAGGCCGCAAAAGACGTGTTTGATGCATTGGACATGAACGCCACTCTCGTTGAGGGCAATATTGGTGCGGCCTCCTCCATCAAGATGGTGCGTAGCATTATGATGAAGGGCCTGGAGGCCTTGTTTGCAGAATGTGTTTTAGCCGGGCGCAAAGCGGGTGTGGATACGGTCGTCTTGGACAGTTTGGATAAGACTTATCCCGGTTTTAATTTCAAAGAAAAAGCCGCTTATATGTTGGAACGTTCCATGACCCACGGTATTCGCCGCGCTGCTGAAATGCGCGAAGTGGCGTTGACGGTGGATGAATTGGGGCTCAACGGTGATATGGCACGCGCCGCTGTTGAATGGCAGCAACGTCTGGGGGATTTGCAGGTGACTGCTCAAGAAAATGAAGACTATCAAACACGCGCAGACCGGATTTTGGCTGCGTTGGAAAAGGAATAAGAAGGTATGGCGAAAAAGGATTACGAGGATATCCCCGGCACTTATGTGTTTGATGGGGAGCAAAACCGAAAAGGCTATTACCTGAATATGTTTTGTATGTCCTTGAACAAGGCTGAGAACAGAGAGCAATTTGCCGCAGATCCGCAAGGGTATTTGATGACCTTTCCGATGACGGATGAACAGCGCCAAGCGGTGTTGGATCGTGATTGGCTGGGCATGCTGCGTTTGGGGGGGAATATTTATTACACCTTTAAGATTTGTGCCTTTGACGGTCTGACCATGCAAGATGCCGGGGCCGCCATGTCACATGTCACGGTGGAAGAGTTTAAACAAATGTTGCTTGATGGCGGGCGCTCTGTTGATGGCAATCGTTACAAGTCGGAATGGGAAGAGAAATAATGGCAAAAATTATCGCAGGCGTTGGTACGTCACACATCCCGTCCGTTGGGGCTGCCATCGACAATGGCAAAACAGGCATTGAATACTGGAAGCCTTTGTTTGACGGTTATGGTGCCGCACGCAAATGGATGGAAGACACCAAACCAGATGTGGCGATCATTGTTTTTAACGATCATGCCTCAGCCTTTTCACTGGAATTGATCCCCACTTTTGCGGTGGGTGTGGCCCCGGAATTTCAACCCGCCGATGAAGGTTATGGACCGCGCAAAGTTCCTGTTGTGAAAGGCCACCCTGAACTGGCATGGCATTTGACCGAAAATCTTATTCTGAATGAATTTGACATCACCATCGTAAACAACATGCCCGTTGATCATGGGTTGACTGTGCCACTTTCTGTCATGTGTGACCAACCAAAGGAATGGCCCTGCAAGGTGATCCCGCTGGCGGTGAATGTGGTGCAATATCCACAACCGACAGGGAAGCGTTGCCATGATCTTGGCAAAGCCATTCGTAAAGCGGTTGAAAGCTTTGATGAAGATTTGAATGTGGTTGTTTTTGGCACAGGGGGCATGTCGCACCAGTTACAGGGTGAACGTGCCGGGTTGATCAATGCCGACTTTGACAAGGCCTTTTTGGATGATTTGACGCAGGATGTGGATCGTTTGGTCAAAATCCCACACACAGAATATTTACGCGAAGCCGGTTCCGAAGGGATTGAATTGATCATGTGGCTGATTATGCGCGGGGCTTTGGCCGACGACGCAAAAGAAATTTATCGTCATTATCATGTACCCGCCTCAAATACGGGCGCAGGTCTGATTATTTTGGAAAACCAGTAACGAAGCGAAGAGAAGTTGGAGTAGCGAAATGAGAGTATGTGTAGCAGGTGCCGCTGGTGCTTTTGGAATGAAACATCTGGATGCCATCAGCAATATCGATGGTATTCAGGTGACCTCGGTTGTCGGGGGCGGTCCTGACGATATCGAAGGTTTTGCCAAAGAACGCGGTATTGGTCATGCCACAAAAGACCTGGCAGAAAGCCTTGCGCGTGACGATGTAGATGCGGTGATTTTGGCAACCCCGACACAAGTGCATGCAGAACAAGCCATCCAATGTCTTGAAGCGGGTAAGCATGTTCTTGTTGAAATCCCCATGGCGGACAACCTTGCAGATTCCAAACGTCTATTGGAAACACAACAACGTACGGGTCTTGTGGCTATGGCGGGTCATGTGCGTCGCTTTAATCCGTCCCACCAATGGATTCATAACAAAGTGATGGCAGGCGAG
>JABXIC010000103.1 GCA_013373265.1 Methylocystaceae bacterium
ACCCCAGCTTTGGCATGGCGGTCATTGGGCGCACGCTTGAGGCCCAAGGCTTTCGCGTTGGCATTATCGCACAACCCGATTGGCAGGATGCCGACCCCTTTAAAGTCCTTGGTCGTCCCAACCTGTTTTTCGGCATCACCTCGGGCAATATGGACAGTATGGTCAATCGCTATACGGCAGACCGTCGCATTCGCTCTAACGACAGCTACACCCCCAATGATGAAGGTGGCAAACGGCCGGATCGCGCCGTGATTGTGTATTCCCAGCGCGCGCGTGAAGCCTATAAAGATGTGCCGATTGTGATTGGCGGGATTGAGGCCTCTTTGCGCCGTATTGCCCATTATGATTATTGGTCTGATAAAGTCCGCCGTTCTATCCTCTTGGACAGCAAAGCCGATATTTTGCTCTATGGTAACGCAGAACGCGCCTTGATCGAAGTCGCCCACCGCATCGCCAATGATGAAGACCCCAAAACCATGTTTGATGTGCGTGGTGTCACCCTCATGCGCAGCGATGCTATGGATGATTGGGTGGAAGTCGACATGTCTTCTATCGATGATGTCACCCCGCGTGACAAAAAAAACGATGAAAAAGTCGCTGTGCGCATTCCGGCTTATGAAACCGTGCGCGATGATAAAGAAGTCTACGCCCAAGCTTCACGGGTTTTGCACTTAGAAAGTAATCCCGGCAACGCACGGCCCTTGGTGCAACGTCACGGCAACCGCGATATATGGGTCAGCCCGCCCCCGATCCCGCTTTCCACCAAAGAAATGGATTGGGTCTTTGGTCATCCTTATGCGCGCAACCCGCACCCTGCCTATGGGGATGCGAAAATCCCGGCGTGGGATATGATCAAATTTTCCATCAACATCATGCGCGGCTGCTTTGGCGGCTGTTCCTTCTGTTCCATCACGGAACATGAAGGACGCATTATCCAAAGTCGCAGTCAGGAGTCTATCTTGCAAGAACTGGAAGATATGCGCGATAAGGTCGATGGTTTTAAAGGGCAAGTCTCTGACCTTGGTGGACCAACGGCAAACATGTACCGCATGGCCTGTAAATCCAAAGAGATTGAACGCACCTGTCGCCGCTTGTCTTGTGTGCATCCGACCATCTGTAAAAACCTCAATACCAGCCATGACAGCCTGATTGAACTCTACCGCAAGGCACGCGATGTCAAAGGAGTGAAAAAAATCTCCATCCAATCGGGCCTGCGCTACGATCTGGCGGTGAAAAGCCCGACTTACGTGAAAGAACTGGTTACCCATCATGTCGGTGGCTATCTGAAAATCGCCCCGGAACATACCGAAGATGCGCCGCTTTCTAAAATGATGAAGCCGGGCATTGGCTCTTATGACAAATTCAAACAGATGTTTGATGATGCCGCCAAAAAAGCGGGCAAGGAATATTACCTGATCCCTTACTTCATTGCCGCCCATCCGGGCTGTTCTGATGAAGATATGATGCACTTGGCGCTTTGGCTGAAACGCAACAATTACCGCGCCGATCAGGTACAGGCCTTTACGCCCACCCCCATGTCGCTATCCAGTGCCATGTATTATTCCGGTCGCAACCCGATCAAGCCGGTCAAACGCAATGGCGGGGAATTGGTGTCCACCGCCAAAGGCCTGAAACAACGCCGTCTGCATAAAGCTTTCTTGCGTTATCACGACGCCGAAAACTGGCCCATCTTGCGCGAAGCCCTCAAAAACATGGGGCGCGAAGATTTAATCGGCAATGGCAAAAAACACCTCGTCCCCACATGGCAGCCCAAGGGTACCGGGGGTAAAGGCGGCGAAGGGGCACGCATGGGGCGCAAACACAAAGCCCAGGAATTTGTCACCACCCATGCCGGAAAAGGTCGCCGCAACTTCAAAAAAGCCGACGATACTAAGGGTGGAAAGCCCAACAAGAAAAAACGCAGACGTTAACGCTTAATCCCCGTCACTCTGGCAACGGCCAGAGTCTATTCTGACCATGGATACTGGCTTGCGCCAGTATGACGAAAGACGAGTAAAACGTTTGGCTTTATATTGTTTACGCCATAACGTTCTTAAAGCTGTCTGAAAACATGGCAGGGGTAAATTCTGTAATTTGATATTGGGCAATTTTTTCTTGATGGAATGGATCTTTTTCAAGAATTTTCAGCAACGCTTCTTTAGAGGGAGCCTGTGCCAAGATCACCCCACCCGTGCGCGGTGATTTGGGGCCGGAGCAAATGAAATTTCCCTGCCCATAAAATTCGTTCAAAAATTCAATGTGCTGGTCTCTATACATATCAACATCGCTTAAAGGGCGGATATATGAAAGATCGACCAGATAGAGTGTTTTAGACATATGAAACCTTTCTAAAAAATCTAAATTTTATCTTTTTCCATGCGCAATTTTCACTGCTTCATTCATCATCCTTAAACGCCCCATCGCCCAGACGCCAAAGAAGGGGCCGATGGCGAGCGGAGCGAAGGCCCATTGCCAGCCAACCACCTCCACCCAGACAGGCACCAGATGGATGCTGGATAGAGTCAGTAAAAAGCCTGTGCAGGTTTGCATGGTGACCATGGTGCCGATATGGTCCGGGTCACTCAGTTCCATGACGCAGGATGAAAATTGTGCTGAATCAGCAATAATGCTGATCCCCCAAATCACACAGACGATCATCAACAACACTGGTGAGGCACCAAACAACAGCCCCACGCCCAAAGCGCACGTACCACTAATTGCCATTGCGGACATGGTCAAAGCCGTGCGCCCGATCCGGTCCGCCAGCCAGCCGCCTGCCAAGCAGCCGATTGCCCCACTGCCCACAACAATGAAGGTGGACACATTGGCCCAAAAGCCTGCGTTTTCGACCTCTGTCACCTTGAAGGAAGCCAGCAAAAATACGCCAATCCAGCCCCACATGGCGTAAAGTTCCCACATATGACCGATATAGCCGAAGTTGGCAAAGCGCAGGGGCTTATCGCGCCAGGCATGGAAAATGAAATTGGGTTGAAACCTGGGCGATTTGCCAAACTTTGGTCCGGTTTTTACCAGATTAATCAAGAGCGCTGCAAAACAGGCTGATGCACTGGCGCTTATGATCGTAACGCGCCAATCCAACCCGCCCAAAGCGTTAAACAGATGCGGCATGGCAGAGCCTAACGTCAAGGCCCCAACCAAGGTGCCGACCAAGAGGCCCATATCTTTTTCCGCCCAGCTTGCCGCCATCTTCATCCCCACCGGATAGACACCGGCCATGATCGCCCCTGTTAAAAAGCGAAAGATCAAAACAACAGGGGTGGATGGATCAACCAGCAGGATTGCCGCATTAAAAGCAGCGCCCAACAAGGCTGCACCCATGAAAAAGCGATGGGGTTCTAACCGATCCGCCAAGCCGAAGATGGCGCTTAAAAGCGTGCCGCAGACAAAGCCCACCGATACCATGCTGGTAAAGAGGGATGCTTGCGTATCAGACAAGGCAAATTCCTGCCTTAAATCCGGTATGGTCGCACTGGCAGAAAACCATAGCGCCAAGGTCATGACCTCACATAAAACGAGGATGAATAGTGATTTTTGTTTTTCGCTCATGCCTGTCAGACTATGCCATCCAACACAGCAGGTAAATCAGACATTTGGTCAATCACCCAATCGGCACCTAACTCTTCCACCGGAACTTTACGATAACCATAGGACACCGCAATACTTCTAAGTTGCGCGTTTTTCGCCGCACCAATATCATTGGGACTGTCACCAATCATCACCGCTTCTTGCGATGAAACACCCATTTGTTCAAGGGCAAGGTTTAACATTTCTGCATCCGGTTTCTTTCTGCTGACCTGATCACCGCCAATCACAAATTCAAAATACCCCCCAAGATTAAGCGCCTGCATCAAATTCAGCGTTGGGGCGTATGGCTTATTGGTGCAAAGCGCCAAACGAAAGCCTTTTTCTTTTAAAATTTCAAGGGTCGGGATCACAGCGTCATAGGTCTGAGTATCATCGGCTTCATGCCCGTCATAGAAGGCCAGAAATTCTTGCGTTAAAACGATTAAATCACTTTCAGCCGCAGAATCCCCTGTTGCCTTGAAGGCGCGTTCCACCAGCTTTTGTGCGCCATTGCCAACAAATTTCTTGGTTTCAGCCAAACTGATTGCGCGGCGTTGATATTTCTCCAACAATTTGTTAGCTGCTGTCCTTAAATCCGGT
Source organism: Methylocystaceae bacterium (assembly GCA_013373265.1). Taxonomy (GTDB): domain Bacteria; phylum Pseudomonadota; class Alphaproteobacteria; order Rhodospirillales; family Terasakiellaceae; genus Terasakiella. The sequence continues at coordinate 4,186 of JABXIC010000103.1, forward strand.
GCACTGTCGATTAAAGTGCCATCAAGGTCGAAAATAACTGTGCTTAAAGCCATTTGTAGCATTCCGTAATAATCTTTGAATTTGCGCTTGGCCCTTTTTCAGCTTAAAAAGACTGCATCGCACATACCGTATGTTTAACTATTCTTGTTTGCAGTTTATGACAATGCCTAATTCTGCCGCCATCATCCTTGCCGCTGGGCTTGGAACCCGCATGAAATCCACTTTGCCCAAGGTGATGCACCCGCTTGCCGGGCGCCCTATGGTCAACCATGTGATTGCAAACTTGCAAAACGCAGGGATATCCCAACTGGTCTGTGTGGTCGGGCCGGACATGCCCGGCCTTGAAAAAACCGTTGCCCCCCATAAAACAGCCATCCAAGCCGATCGCCTCGGCACAGGCCATGCCGTACTGGCTGCCAAAGAGGCGATGGCTGGATTTAACGGATCTATTCTCATCGCATTTGGCGATACGCCTTTGATCTCTGAACACACTTTCAAAAAGATGCTGGAAGCCGGGCAATCTAGTGATGTGGTCGTCTTGGGCTTTCGTCCCGCTGATCCGGCGGCCTATGGGCGTTTGGTCGTTGAAGATGACGGGGCACTCAGCGCCATTGTCGAATATAAAGATGCCACAGAAGACCAACGTGCCATTAATCTATGCAATTCTGGTGTGATGTGTGTCAACGGGGCCAAACTGTTTGGCCTGTTAGAACGCATCACAAATGATAATGCAGCAGGGGAATATTACCTGACCGATATCGTTGCCCTTGCCCGAAAGGACGGACTTGAATGCCGGGTGGTTGAAGGCGACGAAGAGGAATTGTTAGGGGTGAATTCCCGCGTTGAACTGGCCCGCGCCGAAACCATCGTACAAAATCAATTGCGCCACCAAGCCATGATCAATGGGGCAACGTTGCTGGACCCGTCCACCACCTATTTCAGTTTTGATACCCAATTGGGCAAAGATGTTTTGGTTGAACCCAACGTCTTCTTTGGTCCCCGTGTCACGGTGGGTGATAACGTCCATATCAAGGCTTTTTCCCATCTGGAAGATGCAACTGTGGGCAACGAAGTGGTCATGGGCCCCTATGCGCGTCTCAGACCGGGGACGGACTTAAAAGATAAAGTTAAAGTCGGAAACTTTGTCGAAATTAAAAAAGCCCTGATTGAAGAAGGCGCCAAAGTGAATCACCTGACTTATATCGGGGATGCCCGTGTCGGTCCCAACGCCAACATTGGCGCGGGCACCATCACCTGTAACTATGACGGCTACTTTAAATATCATACAGACATTGGCGCGGACGCCTTTATCGGGTCAAACACCGCCCTTGTGGCCCCTGTCAAAGTCGGGGACGGTGCCAATATTGGGGCTGGCAGCGTTATCTCAAAAGACGTCAATAACGGTGACCTGGGCTTAACCAGATCCCCGCAAAAGAATTTTAAAGGCTGGGCGAGCAAGTTTCGCGCCAGAAAAGCTCAAGCGAAAAACAAGAAATAAGAGACCAAAAAATGTGTGGAATTGTTGGATTTATCGGTAAAAAAGAAGCAGCCCCCCTCTTGGTGGAAGGGCTCAAACGTCTTGAATATCGCGGATATGATTCCGCCGGGATCGCCACTTTGCCCAACGGGTCCATTGAAAGACGCCGCGCCGAAGGTAAAATCGTCAATCTTGAAGCCGTCTTGAACAACACCCCTGCCAGTGGCACCATCGGGATCGGGCACACACGTTGGGCGACGCACGGCATTCCCAACGAAACCAACGCCCACCCCCATGCCACCGATAAAGTCGCCGTCGTCCATAACGGGATTATTGAAAACTTTCAGGAACTGCGCGCCGAACTGATTGAAAAAGGCTACACCCCATATTCAGAAACTGACAGTGAAGTGGTCCCCATGCTGATCACCCGCTATCTGGATGACGGCCTTTCCCCTGTTGATGCGGTCAAGGCAACCCTGAAAAGGTTGGACGGGGCTTTTGCACTCGGGATTATCTTTGCCGGACATGATGACCTTCTCATCGGGGCACGTCGGGGCAGCCCCTTAGCCGTCGGCTTTGGTGACGGGGAAATGTATTTAGGCTCTGACGCCATGGCGCTTGCCCCTTTGACCAAAAAGATTGCCTATTTGGATGAAGGCGACTGGGTGGTTTTGGGGCGCAACACGGTCACTTTTTATGATCAGAATGATCATGAAGTCAGCCGTGACATTCGTGAAACCGCCATGTCAGGCGCTTTAATCGGCAAGGGTGAACACCGCCATTTCATGCTGAAAGAGATTTTTGAACAGCCCCAGGTCATTGGCGATACCTTGACCGGCTTTTTCAACCCGACCACACAAACCATTTCCATGCCGGACTTTCCTTTTGACCTCGCCATCATCCCGCGCATCACCATTGTGGCCTGCGGCACGTCTTATTATGCCGGATTGGTGGCAAAATACTGGATTGAACATTATGCTCGCGTCGGCGTTGAAATCGATGTGGCATCAGAATTCAGATACCGCGAAGCCCCCATGCCGGAAGGCGGGCTGGCAATCTTTATTTCCCAATCCGGGGAAACCGCTGATACACTGGCTGCCTTGCGTTATGCCAAAAGCCAAAACCAGTCCATCCTGTCGATCGTCAATGTGCCGGAAAGCTCGATGGAACGGGAATCGAATGCCGTTTTACAAACCCGCGCCGGACCCGAAATCGGTGTGGCGTCCACCAAGGCCTTTACCACACAGTTAACTGTTCTCGCTTGTTTTGCCATTGCTCTGGCCAAAGCCAAAAAGGCCATTGATGCAAACTGTGAAGCCCGCCTGTGCAAAGCCATTGCCGAAGTCCCTGCTCTTGTCAGTGAAGTGCTGAACCATGACGAAGCCTTGCGCACCATTGCCTTGGAAGTCGCCGATGCGCGCGATGTACTTTATATCGGACGTGGCGCCAGCTTCCCCATCGCCATGGAAGGCGCGTTAAAACTTAAAGAAATTTCCTACATCCATGCCGAAGGCTACGCCGCAGGGGAGATGAAGCACGGCCCCATCGCCTTAATTGATGAAAATGTGCCCATCATCGTAATCGCCCCCAGTGACAGCAACTTCGAAAAAACTGCCTCCAACACCCAGGAAACTGTAGCCCGTGGCGGCCGCGTGATCTTTATGGCAGACAAAGCCGGTGTCGCCAAAATGGCGGATCACGCCATGGCCAGCATCACCATGCCCAATGTCGACCCGTTTGTCGCGCCCATCCTATATTCCATCCCCGTCCAACTGCTGGCCTACCACGTCGCCGTTCATAAAGGCACCGACGTGGATCAACCCCGCAATTTAGCAAAATCTGTAACCGTGGAATGATTCGTTAGGGGGTAAAACTTGATAAATTCATCCGATATGTATGTTTCTATTCCTAAGAGTTCATCCGAAAATAACGGGATTTTGAGTATCAAATTTAACTCGTGAACTTGGTCTTCGTGACGATAAT
>JABXIC010000250.1 GCA_013373265.1 Methylocystaceae bacterium
CGCCCAGATCGTCGATGAAGCTAGCGTTGTCTGTAACTTTTGCTTCTTCTACGCCGAGGTGTTCAACTACGATTTTCTTTACGCGCTCTGCGACATCGCTCATCTTTATAATTCCCTTAACGGATATTGGTACAAAAGGCTTGGCCCTTGAAAACAGGACCTCCCCCTCTCTGTTAAAAAACTCTTTATCTGCTACATATAGCAAAGATTGGGGTTTGGTAGCACAATTTTTATTGGGTTGAAACCCCCTAAATCATCGCCATGCCACCATTAATATGCAGGGTCTGCCCTGTAACATACTGCGCTTCATCAGATGCAAGGTAAACTACACCTGCTGCAATCTCTTCTGGATTGCCCATACGACCAGCTGGAATCTTGGTCAACATGCTCGCTTTGACATCATCAGACAAGTCATCTGTCATGGCCGTTGCAATATAGCCCGGTGCCACGCAATTGACTGTAATTCCACGAGAACCGACTTCATAAGCCAAAGATTTTGAATAACCAATCATGCCCGCTTTTGAGGCTGCATAGTTGGTTTGACCCGGATTGCCCGTGACCCCAACGATGGATGTAATCCCGATAATACGGCCCCAACGTTTTTTCATCATGGTGCGTAAAACGGCTTTTGACAGTTTGAAAGCCGCTGTCAAATTAACATTGATCACCGCGTCCCAATCTTCATCTTTTATGCGCATGGCAAGATTATCACGGGTCAAACCGGCGTTATTAACCAGAATATCAAGACTGCCCATGGCTTCTTCGGCTTGTTTGGGCAAAGCTGCCAAGGCATCGTTATCAGACAAGTTACACGGCAAAATATGAACGCGTTCATTCCCGATCTCGGCAGCGACTTTTTCCAACGCATCCACGCGCGTCCCCGTTAAGCCAACCGTGGCCCCTTGTGCATGGAGTGCCTTCGCAATCTCGGCACCAATCCCACCGGAAGCACCTGTGACGAGTGCGCATTTACCTGTTAAATCAAACATTTTCTAACTACCTTAATTAAAGTGATGCCAAGAAAGTTTCAATATCTGCCGGTGTGTTGACTGCAACACCCGCGATTGAACGATCAATCCGTTTGGCCAAACCAGACAGGACTTTACCTGTGCCCAGTTCCACCAGTTGATCAACCCCTTGGTCTTTCATATACAAGACACCTTCGCGCCACCGTACAGACCCGCAGACCTGATCAACCAACAATTTGCGAATTTCTTCCGGGTCGATCACTTTTTCAGCCGCAACATTAGCCACAACGGGGACGAAGGGGGCATTGATTACAACATCAGCCAAGGCTTCTGCCATCGCATCCGCTGCCGGTTGCATCAAAGCACAATGGAAAGGCGCAGACACGGGCAACAAAACAGAACGTTTTGCCCCTTTGTCTTTCGCAAGTTCAATGGCGCGTTCAATTGCACCTTTTGAACCGGACAAGACCACCTGACCCGGTGCGTTATCGTTTGCCGCTGTGCAGACTTCACCTTGTGCCGCTTCTTCAGCAACCGCTTGCGCATCTTCCAAAGACAACCCCAGACAAGCCGCCATCGCGCCTTCACCAACGGGCACTGCTGCTTGCATAGCTTTCCCACGGACTTTCAGCAAGCGGGCTGTATCGGCAATGCTAAAGGCACCCATGGCAGCCAGCGCGGAATATTCACCCAGAGAATGGCCAGCGACCATATCACAATGATCGGCAAGTTTAAGATTGCCTTCACTTTCCAGCACACGTGAAACAGCCATGGAAACCGCCATCAAGGCCGGTTGTGCATTTTCCGTCAGCACCAGTTCAACATCGGGGCCTTCGAACATAATTTTGGATAAGTTTTGAGACAATGCCTCATCAACTTCTTCAAAGACTTCACGAGCAACAGAAAAAGCATCCGCCAAATCTTTGCCCATACCAACAGCTTGCGACCCCTGTCCGGGGAATACGAACGCGCGAGACATCCTGACATTTCCTCCCAAATAAATCTCTGAGGCACAGACATATAGGCTTGCGCGGCGATGATCAAGAAAAACGGAATTTTTTATGTATTTTACATCCTGAAGCCCATTCATCCTTATTTTGGTGACGGCAACACCTCATACAAAATGACGAGATTTTCAGAACTCAGTACAAACTATCGAAAGATTAACTGTATCTTAGCTCTTCCTTTGATAATATCAAAAGTAGGGATTGGGGTAGGAGACAAACGTGTTAGAGCAATCAAAAAGGTCATTGGCTTTTTCCACCCTATTTCAAATGGGCATGCGCATCACGTTTGTGATCATTGCGACTGCAGCACTCAGCTACCTTCATATTATCAACAACCTTGAAGAACAAACCCTCGACAAACTCAAAAAATATATAACCGAGCGCGCTTCCAAAGACAGTACGATTTTCCAACTTGCACAGGACAATCACGCCCTCTTAAAAAGAGATTTCTTATCTCTTTGGGAAAAAAGAAAAAATGCCAATGCCAAAGCGCGTTTTGAACGCCTCTTTACAACACCCAAAGATGGCACCTATCGCCTTGATGCTCGATATTACACAGGTATTGACCGCCCCTTCTCCTCCCAGAGTGCTTATCGGGGACAGATCAAAAATATTACCGGCTTTGTTGGTCGTGGCACACCTATCGACGACAACGCTTTCCAAAACCGACTCTTGTTGGCACTAGATCTGGTCGACAAATATGCTCAAGGCTGGTCCAACCGTTTCGCCAACACTTATATTTCAATGCCTGAAGGCGTAAATATCGTTTACTGGCCGGGTCTACCTTGGGCATTGGGGGCAAAAAGCACACTAGATATTCCGAATGAAGAATGGGTCTATATCGCCAATAAAGAAAATGACCCAAAACGTAAATCGGTCTGGACCGGATTATATTATGATCAAACCGCTAATGAATGGATGGTGTCTTGCATTACGCCTGTTGACGCAAAAAATGGGCAACATTTGATCAATATCGGACACGACATTTTATTAAACAATCTTTTTGAACGTGTTTTCAATGACCATCTTGAAGGCGCCTATAACATGATTGTACGCGATGATGCACGCCTCATTGCACATCCCGATAAAGTTCCAGAACTCGAAGCTGCCCTTGGCCTAGTAAATATAAACAAACTGAATGACCCTGTCCTGAACACACAATTTGAACAAATTTCCGCAGGATTAGAAAAAAATGGCGATCAAACCTTCATCATTGACGACACGACAAACGATAATTTTATTGCTGTTGCAAAACTCAGCGGTCCTGACTGGCTGTTTGTAACTGTCTATCCCAAAAAACTTCTTTCAACCCCTGCCTTAAAAGCAGCAGAATATATTTTCTTTATCGGTATCGTCGGGTTGATCATTGAACTGGTGATGCTGCGTTACGTCTTGATGCGCAAAGTTATTCGTCACATCAACACATTTGTTCAAGCTTCCAGAGCCATTAGTGAAGGCAAATACGAAGTCCTTGACAACGACCAGATCGACTTACCGACAAAACGCAAAGACGAAATTGGTATATTGGCCCGTACGTTCCAGAATATGAGCACGCGCTTATCAGAATACCGTCATCACATGGAAGAAAAAGTTCAGCATAGAACAGCTGAATTGGAAGCACAAAAAATCCGGGCAGAACATCAGGCCCATAACGATAGCTTGACAGAACTGCCAAACCGACGGGCCTTCTTTGACTTTGCCCGCCTTGAAGTGGAAAAGACCAAGAACAACGCC
>JABXIC010000046.1 GCA_013373265.1 Methylocystaceae bacterium
TATCTCCCACAAGCTGGAAGAAATCCGCGCCCTTTGCCATCATGCAACGATTTTACGTGGTGGCAAGGTGGTGGGCAACTGTATCCCCCAAGATGAAACAGCAAAAAGTCTGGCGGAGATGATGATTGGCGATACGTTGACGCCACCCACCCGCGACAAAAAAGATTATGGTGATGTTCGTTTAAAAATTCAAAATCTCTCTGACCCCGGTCTTGGCGATCACGGGTCTATGTTGTCCAATATCAGCCTGGAGGTTCGCGCGGGTGAAATTGTCGGCATTGCGGGTGTTGCAGGTAACGGACAACGTCGATTGCTTTCTGCTCTGGTCGGGGAATTTGAAGCTGAAAAAGAAGAGGCGATTATTATCAACGGTACACCATCGGGTAAGTTGGGACCGGATGAACGCAGAAAACTGGGCATGTGCTGCGTACCGGAAGAACGCTTGGGTCATGCGGCTGTACCGGATATGTCTTTGGTAGAAAATACTATTCTGTCGGCACGGGTGCGCAAAAACCTGGAAAGCCGCAATGGTGTTTTAAATATCGCCGCTGCCAAAACCATGACGGAAGAAATTGTTGCAAAGTTTAAAGTCAAAACCGCCGGGGTGAACCATGTGGCCCGCAGCCTCTCAGGTGGCAATCTGCAAAAGTTCATTATGGGGCGCGAGATTATGCAAAACCCCGATATTCTGGTGGCATCCCAACCCACATGGGGGGTGGATGCTGGCGCGGCCTCTGAAATTCATGAAGCCATTATGGATATGGCACGTAAAGGGGCGGCGATTTTGGTGATCTCGCAAGATTTGGATGAATTGTTCAGTATCACGGACCGGATTGCGGTCATTTCCGAAGGGAGCCTGTCGGAAACGACCCCTGTTGAAGAATTGACGGTGGAAAAAATCGGTTTGCAAATGGGTGAAAAATCAGGAGGCGCAGCCGTTGCTTAAGATTGAAAAACGACGCGAACCATCACAGGCGATGGTCTATATCACCCCGTTTATTGCGATTGCATTGACGATTATATGTGGATTTCTTTTATTTGCCATTATGGGTAAAGACCCGTTTCGGGCAACGTCTTTGATCTTTTTTGAACCTGTAACGTCTCTTTATAATATTTCAGAACTGCTGGTGAAAGCCTCGCCCTTGATCCTGATTGCCTTGGGGCTTTCTATGGGGTTTCGTGCCGGGGTGTGGAACATCGGGGCGGAAGGTCAGTTTACCATCGGGGCCGTGACCGGAAGTGCGGTTGCCTTGGCTTTTTACGAGATGGAAGGCTTTTATATTCTGCCGTTGATGTGCCTTGCAGGTATTTTGGGCGGGATGTTGTGGGCGGCGATTCCGGCCTTTTTGCGCACTAAGTTTAATACAAACGAAATTCTCGTCAGTCTGATGCTGGTTTATGTGGCAAACCTGTTGCTCAGTGTTTTGGTTCATGGCCCTTTGCGCGACCCCGATGGGATGAACTTCCCGGAAAGTCGGCTTTTCAGTGATTCCGCCTTATTGCCCTTATTGATGGAAGATGGGCGTGCCCATATCGGTTTCCTTGTCGCTCTTGTCTTTGTTGGGTTGGCTTTATTTATTCAAGAACGTCATATGCTGGGTTTTCAAATCAAGGTGACAGGTCAAGCTGCGCGTGCGGCGCAATATGCAGGTTTTTCTTCCAAGAAAATGGTTTGGGTTTCCTTTATGATTTCGGGTGGTTTGGCCGGACTTGCCGGTACATTTGAAGCCGCAGGTCCTGTGGGGCAACTGGTGCCAACCTTGCCTGCCGGATATGGCTTTACGGCCATTATCGTGGCTTTCTTGGGACGACTAAATCCGATCGGGATTATGTTAGGCGGGTTGTTGATTGCCATCACTTATATTGGCGGGGAAACGGCGCAGATCGCGCTGACATTGCCCAGTGCGACCACAAGCGTCTTTCAGGGGATGTTGCTGTTTTTCTTGTTGGCAACGGACATTTTGATCAACTACAGAATTAAATGGTTTGGTTTCTTCAAGCCCGTGGCAAAAGGAAAATAGGTGGCTCTTATGGATTTATTCATCAATATTTTTGTTGGTATCATTATCGCCGCCACACCTTTGGTCTTTGCTGCAATCGGTGAAGTGGTTGTGGAAAAATCAGGCGTGTTGAATTTGGGCGTGGAAGGCATGATGATCACCGGGGCTTTAACCGGCTTTGTGATGACGGTGCATTCCGGTTCTTTCACCGTTGGTATTTTGTCGGCCATTATCGCAGGGGCCTTGATGGCCTTAATCTTTGCTTTCATCACACAAAGCCTGATGGGCAATCAGGTGGCGACGGGTCTGGCACTTACGCTGTTTGGATTGGGGTTAACGGCCTTGATCGGCAACAGTTATACAGCAGAATCCATCCCCGATTTTCCTAAAATCTTTATCCCGGTTATTTCAGATATTCCGGTTTTGGGGCCCATGTTGTTCCATTTCGATATCTTGATTTATGTGTCCATCGCGCTGGTGTTTGGTGTCAAATGGTTCTTTGACAAAACACGCCTTGGATTGACGGTAATTGCCGTTGGTGATAATGACGATGCGGCCCATTCCATTGGCTATCCGGTGCGTTTGTATCGTTATTGCACCTTGATGTTTGGCGGGGGCTGCGCTGGGCTGGGCGGGGCTTATCTGTCCATGGTGCAAACCCCTATGTGGGTTGAAGGCTTAACCGCCGGACGGGGCTGGATTGCATTGGCTTTGGTCGTCTTTGGGGCGTGGATGCCAGTTCGTGCTATGTTGGGCGCTTACCTGTTTGGCGGCATCAGCATTTTACAATTGCATAGCCAAGGGTTTGGTCTGGCGATCGATCCGCAATTCTTGTCTATGTTACCTTATCTGGCGACCATCGGCGTTTTGGTGGCCATTTCGTTGAACAAAAAAGGCAGTTCCAAGCTGAAAGCACCTGCCTGTTTGGGGAAACCGTTCTATGCTTCGGATTGACGGTTTGATTACACTTTCATTTGCGCTTTTCTTTTAGGAGGATATTTATATCATGAAGTTACGCAAAATCTTTTCATGGACGGGTGTTGCTCTCAGTGCCATCATGGCTTTGAACAACACCGCTCAGGCAGAAGACAAGTTAAAAGTCGGCTTCGTTTATGTCGCGCCAATCGGGGACCATGGCTACACCTTCCAACATGACGTTGGCAAAAAAGCTGTTGAAGCCGAATTTGGCGATAAGGTTGAAACCACGTACGTTGAAAATGTACCGGAAGGCCCGGATGCAGAACGTGTGATCCGTCAATTGGCTCAAGGTGGTTATGACCTGATCTTCACAACGTCCTTCGGTTTCATGAACCCGACAATCAAAGTTGCGAAAAAATTCCCGAAAGTTAAGTTTGAACACGCCACTGGTTTCAAACGTGCGAAAAACGTTTCAACTTACAACATCCGCTTTTATGAAGGCCGTTATGTTGTGGGTAAAATGGCAGGCCGTATGACCAAAACAAATACGATTGGTTATATCGCTTCTTTCCCGATTCCGGAAGTTATCCGTGGTATCAATGCGGCTTATCTGGGTGCAAAATCAGTTAATCCTGACATTAAATTCAAAATCGTTTGGGTTTCTACCTGGTTTGATCCGGGTAAAGAAGCTGATGCAACCAAGGCCCTGCGTGACCAAGGCGCTGACGTGATCATGCAACACACTGATTCAGCAGCACCGATTAAAATTGCTGAACAAGAAGGTGTTAAAGCCGTTGGTCAAGCCTCTGACATGATTGCAGTTGGTCCGAATGCACAAATGACAGCATTGGTTGATAACTGGGCGCCTTATTACATTGCACGCACCAAAGCGGCTATGGACGGCACTTGGAAGTCAGAAGACACATGGGGTGGTTTGGCCTCTGGTATGCTGACGATGGCACCTTACAACAAAAATCTGCCTGCTGAGGTTGTTGCAGAAGCCAAAGCAACAGAAGAAGACATCAAATCTGGCAAAATCCATGTCTTCCAAGGCCCGTTGGTCAAACAAGACGGTACAGTCGTTGTGAAAGAAGGCGAAATGCCGGATGACGGCATGCTGGCTGGTATGAACTTCTACGTTCAGGGTCTTGAAGCTTCTTTACCGAACTAAGCCCCTTATATTTGGCCGCTGGACCCTTATATTCGTTCAGCGGCCTTTTTATGTCTATTTTTAGGTTATATTGATGACAAATGCCCCCCTCAAAGCCCTACGTGCGCAAACATTCAGCTTCAAAGACGATCCGTTTTGTGTCTCCCCGGAGGACGCTATTTCTTATGAAAGTGATGGCTGTGTTGTGATGCAAGGTGGCAAGATTATTGATGTTGGTCCCGCACAAGCTATCTTGGCACAGTATCCAAATCTTGAGGTGACGCAATATCCTGATCATTTGATCATGGCGGGCTTTGTTGATAGTCATGTGCATTTCCCACAGACTGAAATTATTGCCTCTTATGGGGAACAGCTTCTGACGTGGTTGAATAAGTACACCTTTCCGGCAGAGATGAAATTTGCTGATGAAGTCTACGCGCAACAAGGGGCTACTTTTTTTCTGGATGAATGTTTGCGCAATGGCGTGACCACATCTTCCGTTTATTGCACGGTCCATGCGCAATCGGCTGAGGCATTGTTTGCAGAAGCCGCCCGTCGCAATATGCGTATCACCGCAGGTAAAGTCTTGATGGACCGTCACGCGCCGGAAGGATTATCAGACACAGCGCAAAGCGGTTATGATGATTCAAAAATGTTGATTGAAAAATGGCACAACAAAGGGCGCGGTGTCTATTGCATCACCCCGCGTTTTGCCCCGACTTCAACCCCTGAACAGTTAGAAGCTGCGGGTGTGTTGTGGAAAGAATATCCTGATGCCTTGATGCAAACCCATGTGAGTGAAAACCATAATGAAATCGCATGGGTGAAAGAACTTTTCCCCGATTGCCCCGATTATCTCGGTGTCTATGAAAAATTTGGCCTGATGGGGGCCGGGGCAAACTTCGGGCATGGTATTCATTTGGTTGAACGCGAAATTGCCTTGTTGAAAGAAGCGGGTGCGGGCATTTCCCATTGCCCCACGTCTAACACATTCATTGGTTCAGGTTTGTTTGATATGCAGGGCTTGCGTGATTGCGCGGATCCGGTCACAGTCGGCTTGGCAACAGATGTGGGTGGCGGGTCGAGCTTTTCTATGTTTGATACCATGAAAGCGGCTTATGAGATCGCCCAGCTTCGCGGTTATAATTTCCATCCGGCAAAAATTTATTATCTTGCCACACTGGGCAGTGCGCATCTTTTGCGTATGGGCGATAAAGTTGGCAATCTGGCCAAAGGTTATGAAGCTGATCTGCAAGTGATCAACCTGAAATCCCGCCCCTTGATTACCGAGCGTATGAAACATGCCCGCGACATCTGGGAAGTCCTCTTCCTGCAAATGATCTTAGCCGATGACCGCGCGATTAAAGCCGTCTATGTGGCGGGTGAAAAAGTTTATGAGAACGCATAAGGGCAGTAGCTTTATGACAACCTTGCCACTTCTGCCGGGTCGGTAAAGCGTCGGGCAGGGTGGTTTTTGAAGAGGTCGCTGAGGAAATCCAGAAAATAGCGCACTTTGGCAGGTTGTGGGGTTCTGGGCGGCATGAGGGCGAAGACGTCCAGGTCATCGGGCCAGTAGTCATGCAGCACGCCGACGAATTCGCCGCTTTCCAGCTGTTTATGTACATCCCAGACTGATTTGCTGATTAGACCACGGCCTTCCAAGGCCCAATCGATCAGGATATCGGATGAGTTTGTGTCGATGTTGCCAGACACCCGATGGGAGACGATGTTGTCATCTTCCTTGAATTGCCAACTGTAGCGTCGTGAGCCGGGAAAGCGCAGCAACAAGCAATTGTGCTGCATCAAGTCGCTTGGTTTTTTTGGGATGCCGTGTTTTTCAAAATAGGCAGGGGTGCCGCAAACAATGCGTAGGTCTTTCACCAGTGTTTTTTTAATCAGGCTGGAAGATTCCGGGTCTCCTTTACGTACGGCAATGTCAAAATCCTCGCCGATCAGGTCAACCAAACGATCGGTCGCTTGAAAGCGCAGATTGATATCGCTGTGTTTGTTGGTAAAGCCATCCAGGGCGGGGCCAATGACATGTCGCCCGATGGCAACCGGGACCGATACGCTGAGGCTGCCTGTCGGGTGTTCGCGCATTTCTTCCAGGATAATGTCGGTGTTTTTGACCTCATCCAGTATCTTTTTGCAACTTTCGTAAAAGATTAATCCTTCCTCTGTCGGGCGCACACTTCGGGTGGTACGATGGAGCAGACGAAGATTAAATTTATTTTCAAGACGAATAATACGACTGGAGACAACAGCCGTGGTCATGCGCAATTTGCGCCCGGCTGATGAAAAACCTTTATTTTCAACAACATGAACAAATACCTGCATATCGCTGATAGAATACATCTGACCCTCACTATCGTATTTTTTTTGATAGTAGTTCAAATTTGTAGGGCCTGAAAGTGTTTTTCAAACTCCTTTATACTGTCTGTAATCTTTTAATGATTATAGTTGTGAGTGCGGATGGACATTATTATTTGGGAATGGGCCGAGTTTATGTTGCGTTGGCTGCATGTGATTGCAGGCATGGCGTGGATTGGGTCATCATTTTATTTTATGCATCTGGACGCCAATTTGCGCCCGACCAAAGATTTACCTGCCGATAAAGGCGGGGAAGCGTGGGAGGTTCATGGTGGCGGTTTTTATTGTTCGCGTAAATATTTGACCGCACCTGAAGTGATGCCGGATCATTTGACATGGCATAAATGGCAATCCTATACCACATGGCTATCGGGTTTCTGTCTGCTGATGGTCGCCTATTATGCCAGTGCAGAATTGTTTTTGATCGACCCCGAAGTTGCCGATATCACCGTGCAATCGGCGTGGATGATTGGTATTGGCGGTTTGGCCTTGGGCTGGATTATCTATAATATCCTGTGTAAGTCTCCCTTAGGGCATAATGAAACAGCGCTGGCGGTTGTGGGGTTTGCCTTTGTCATTGCGGTCACTTTTGCCTTTCAGCAGTTTTTTTCTGGTCGCGGTGCGTTGCTGCATGCGGGGGCCTTTATGGCAACGATCATGTCAGGCAATGTGTTTTTCATCATTATCCCCAATCAACGCAAGGTGGTTGCATCGTTAATTGCGGGGGAAAAGCCGGATCCCAAATATGGTAAGGAAGCCAAGCAACGCTCCACCCATAATAATTATCTGACGCTGCCCGTCGTTTTCTTGATGCTGTCAAATCATTATCCGCTATCTTTTTCAACGCCTTATGCGTATTTGGTTGTGGCTTGTGTTTTGGTGTCCGGTGCTTTGATCCGCCATTGGTTTAATATTCATCATGCCGGTAAAGGCAATCCGGTCTGGATGTGGGTGGTTGCGGTCTTGGCTATCTTTGTCGCCATTGCCATCAGCACATCCACTACACCTGTGGGACAAGAGATGATGGGCCAACGCCAGCAGGAAGAAAAAACGCATGATGTGGCGGCCTTGAGTGAAGAAGCCAGTGATATTGTTATGTCGCGCTGTTCCATGTGTCATATGGATGAACCTGCATGGGATGGTATTGTCCTTGCCCCTAAAGGGGTCAAGCTGGATAATGAAGATCGCATCAAACGCATGGCAGAAGCCATTTATAAACAGGCCGCCATAACAACGGCGATGCCCCCTAATAACTTAACCGAAATTACGCCCGAAGAACGTGACGTACTAAAACGATGGTATCAAAACCTATGACAAACTTTACTGATTATCCCCGTGACCTGAAAGGATATGGTCAAGATATACCCCATGCACAATGGCCCGGTGAGGCCCGTGTTGCCCTGCAATTCGTGTTGAATTACGAAGAAGGCGGGGAAAATTGCGTGTTGCATGGTGATGCAGCCTCTGAAATGTTTTTGTCAGAAATTATTGGCGCTCAACCTTTTGAAGGTGCACGCCATATGTCGATGGAGTCCATCTATGAATATGGTTCTCGCACGGGGGTTTGGCGGGTGTTGGATTTATTTAAATCGCGCCAAGTGCCCTTGACCGTGTTTGCCGTTGCCATGGCTGCACAGCGTCACCCAGAGGTGATTGAGCGTTGCATGGAAGACGGGCATGAAATTGCTTCACATGGGCTGCGTTGGATTAATTATCATGGGGTGCCAGAGGATGTGGAACGCACCCATATGCAGCAAGCTATGGAAATCTTAACCGATATCTGCGGGACCCGCCCCGTGGGGTGGTATACCGGACGCACAAGTGAAAATACCCGTCGTCTGGTCAATGAATATGGCGGCTTTCTCTATGACGCTGATGATTATTCAGATGATCTGCCATTTTGGTCACAACTGGAAGAAAAGCCCCATTTGG
Organism: Methylocystaceae bacterium; assembly: GCA_013373265.1. Taxonomy (GTDB): domain Bacteria; phylum Pseudomonadota; class Alphaproteobacteria; order Rhodospirillales; family Terasakiellaceae; genus Terasakiella. The sequence goes on from JABXIC010000046.1 coordinate 8,371, forward strand.
TGGTGCCTTATACGTTGGATACCAATGATATGCGTTTTGCCACCGCGCAAGGCTTTCATAATGCGGATCAGTTTTTTACTTATCTAAAAGACGCCTTTGATGTGCTGTATGCGGAAGGGGCAACAACACCGAAAATGATGTCCATTGGTATGCATTGTCGCATTTTGGGGCGTCCGGCGCGATTTAAAGCGATTGAGAAATTTCTTGATTATGTCATGGACCATGACAACGTTTGGATATGCCGTCGTGATGATATTGCCAGACATTGGCACAAGAACCATCCCTACTAATAATAAAAGCAATAAGGAAAATTATGACAGAGTTTGCTGACAAGTACGTCAACCTCGCTTCGCCTAAATTAGGCTGTGAAGTTGTTTTTGCGACTGATGATTCATTTGCCGCCAAAGAACGCATGATCCAAGATCATGACCCGATCTGGGTGCCTGATAAATATGATACCTATGGCAAATGGATGGACGGCTGGGAAAGTAAGCGCCGCCGCGATGGCCGTCACGACTGGGCCATTATCAAATTGGGCGTGATGGGCGTGATTGAAGCTGTTGATATTGATACATCACACTTTACCGGGAACTACCCGCCTGCGGTAATGATTGAAGCCAGTGCCAGTGAAGACCAACCCACCAAAGATAGCCAATGGTTTACGATCTTAGCCCCGACTTCATTGGGACCGAATGCCTCCCATGTGAGAGAAGTCTCTTATAATCAACCCGTCAACTGGTTGCGCGTTCATATGTTGCCTGATGGCGGGATTGCACGTCTGCGGGTATATGGCAAACCGTTTTGTGACTGGTCTACGAAAGATCCGGATGAAATCCATGAATTATCTTTGATGGTCAATGGCGCGCGCGTGTTGGGCTATAACGATGCCCACTACGGTAAAGTTTGGTCCATTTTAACCGAAGGACGTGGCGAGAACATGGGCGATGGCTGGGAAACCCGCCGCCGCCGTGAACCGGGGAATGACTGGGTGGTCGTTTCTCTTGGGCAAAAGGGAACGGTAGAACGCATTGAAGTTGATACCTGTCACTTTAAAGGGAACTTCCCGGAATCCTGTGCCATTGATGCCGCTTGTGTTGATTTTGGAACAACCGAGTCCATCATTACACAATCCATGATCTGGGGGCGTTTGATGGAACGCAAAAAACTAAGTGCCGATAACATTCACATTTTCACCAAAGAAGAGTTGAATGAATTTGGTCCCATTACCCATGTGCGGCTTAATATTTACCCTGATGGCGGGATATCGCGTTTCCGTGTCTTTGGTAAGTTGGCGGATTAAGGCATGCGTTTTCTTAAAGTGCAAGACCTGACGGCTGAAGCTTTCAAACCATTTGGTGATGTGATTGAGGCGGGTACAAGTGATCCCGTCATGATCAATGAAGGCACGACAGAACGTTACCACAATCTTGCAAAAGTGGATGTAACAACGCAGGGCGGTGTGCCTTTGATTAATATCTTTAGAGGCACCCCAAGAACGCAACCCATTGAAATTCGCATGATGGAAAACCATCCTTTGGGATCGCAAGCTTTTATGCCGCTGTCTGCACGGCCTTACTATGTGGTGGTGGCCAAGCCGGGGGAAACGGTGGGACCGGATGATCTTTGCTGTTTTCTCGCCCAACCGGGCCAAGGGGTCAGCTATGCCAAAAATGTCTGGCATCACCCGTTGCTGGCGTTGGAAGAGGTCAGCGACTTTCTGGTGATGGACCGTGGTGGTCCCGGCAACAACCTGATCGAAGTTTTTTTTGAAGATGATGACTATGTATATCTACCCGAACATAACAGGGATGAAAAATGACAAATAGAATTGAAAAATACGGTTTGCAAGTTGACAGCCAATTGGTTGATTTGATTGAAAACGAAATCCTGCCCGATACTGCTGTCAGTGCAGATGCTTTCTGGAAAGGGATGTCAGAAGGGGTACATGCGCTTGCCCCGACAAACCGGATGCTTTTGGCAACACGCGATGACATGCAGGCCAAGCTGGATGAATGGCACCGTCAACATAAAAATAAGGATATCGTCTTATCTGAATATAAATCTTTCCTGAAAGAGATTGGTTATTTGGTGCCTGAAGGGGATGATTTTGAAATCACCACTGAAAATGTGGATGCGGAAATCGCCACCATTGCCGGACCTCAATTGGTTGTCCCTGTCATGAATTCCCGTTTTGCGTTGAATGCGGCAAATGCCCGTTGGGGCAGCCTTTATGATGCGCTTTATGGCACCGATGTCATTGCAGATGAGGGTGCCTTGGCAAAAGGATCAGGCTTTAATGACGAACGTGGTCGTGCGGTGATTGCACGATCAAATGAATTTTTGGATGAAGCGTGCCCATTGGCGAATGCCACGCACAAAGATGCAACGGGCTATAAAGTCTTGCATAATCCGTGTGCGCTGGAAGTGACCTTAACCAATGGTGAAACCACCACACTTAAATCAACTGATCAATTTGTTGGCTATGTCGGTGATGAAGTTATTTTGTTTGAAAATAACGGCCTGCATATTGAGCTGCAGATCGACCGCGACCATCCCATTGGTAAGTTGTCAGCGGCTGGGGTGAAAGACATCATCCTTGAATCTGCTATGAGCACCATTCAAGACTGTGAAGATTCCGTCGCTGCGGTGGATGCAGAAGACAAATGCATTGTCTATCGCAACTGGCTGGGCCTGATGA
>JABXIC010000284.1 GCA_013373265.1 Methylocystaceae bacterium
ATGAACAACTTTGCCATCGCCATTTCATTGGGCCTGCAATATGGTGTACCTCTTGATGAGTTTGTGGAAGCCTTTACCTTTACCCGTTTTGAACCAAGCGGCATGGTTGAAGGCAACGACACCATCAAAATGGCATCTTCTGTCCTTGATTACATCTTCCGTGAATTGGCCGTTTCTTACATGGATCGTAACGATTTAGCCCATATCAAACCAGAAGATCTGCATCATGACACAGTTGGTGGCGGCGAGGCACAGTCTCAATTGCCACAAGCTGATAAAGACAAGGCCAATCAAATGATTGAACGCGTGGCCTCACAAGGCTACATGCGCGGTCGCTTCCTCGTCTTTAAAGGGGACAGCAGCTCAAGCAGTAGCGAAGGATCATCTGGCGGCAGCGCAGTCAGTGGTTCAGCCTCAAGCGGGACGGCAGATTTGGCAGCGGCAGCAGCCCTTGACGGTGAACCGGATATCTTCACTGAAACAGATCAAAAGCTTGAACAAATCCGTGAAGCACGCATGAAGGGCTATGAAGGCGATGCCTGCCCTGAATGTGGCAACTTCACACTGGTACGTAATGGCACCTGTCTAAAATGTGTGACCTGTGGGTCCACATCCGGGTGCTCTTAACGCCACTTTAAGCGAAGACTGAAAAAGGGGGAAGATGCCTGTCGCATCTTCTCCCTTATTTTTTTCGCCACGATTGCCCTTGCTCTTTTGTTTTTGCTCTCTAAATTAACTTATAGAAAACTTAATAATGGCCTGACATGGCCAATAAAAGAGAAATCCAGCTTAAAAAACATGAGCATCCCCCCTCCCCCCTTTGACGTTTCAGTAAAGTTCAATGACATCTGCGAATTCGCTTAAAATTGAAATTCTCGACAAAATCTCAGCCATTTCTGCCGATGACTGGAATCAGTGTGTCAACGCAGATGAGCCCTTTGCCCGTCATGAATTTTTGTCTGCCGTTGAAGACAGTGGCTGCGTCACTGCAAAAACCGGATGGATGCCACAGCATTTGGTTTTACGCGATGTGGATGGCACTGTGTTGACATGTTCCCCGCTTTACTTAAAAAGCCATTCATATGGGGAATATGTTTTTGATTGGTCCTGGGCAGACGCCTATGAACGTGCTGGTGGTCGTTATTATCCCAAACTGCAATGTGCCATACCGTTTACCCCCGTCAGTGGACACCGCATTTTACGTCACCCGAAGGCTACAGATCAACATATAGCCCTTCTCTTTAACGCAATGACCGACCGGGCGAAAGAGCTGAAAATTTCAAGTTTACACGTCACATTTTGCACTGAACAAGAATGGGATATGGCTGAACGCCATGGCTTTATGCGACGCAGCGGGCATCAATACCATTGGGAAAACCTTGATTATCATTCTTTCGACGATTTCCTAGCACGTTTGTCATCACGCAAACGCAAATCCATTCGCAAAGAAAGAAAAGCCGTTTCTCAATCGGGAATTGATATACAAATCCTAACGGGAAGCGAGATTTCAGAAATTCATTGGGACGCATTTTATGCCTTTTATATGGATACATCCGGGCGCAAATGGGGACATCCTTATTTAAACAGAGAGTTCTTTTCACTCTTGGGTGAACGATTAGGAGATAATATCGTCCTGGTTCTCTGCATAAAAGAGGATCGCATTGTCGCAGGTGCCCTTAATTTGCGCGGTAATCAAACCATTTACGGGCGTTATTGGGGATGTCTGGAAGACTACCGTTTCCTGCACTTTGAAGCCTGTTATTACCAGGCCATCGACTATGCCATTGCCCATAAACTCAAACGCGTAGAAGCCGGTGCCCAAGGAGAACATAAAATTCAACGCGGCTATTTACCGGTTAAAACCTATAGCGCCCATTGGATCGCAGATAACGGTTTTTCTAAAGCAGTACAGGACTTTCTTGATCATGATCAAAAAGTTAATGATCTAGAAATCTTAGAGTTGAGTAAATTATCACCCTATAAAGAAACCTAAAGGTAAAATCCTCACTCATTTAAGTGATGTATTTTGGGGGCGTTAGGTTCAGAGTATATACAAGTATTAAGGGGAGAATAGAATGTATTCCACAACTGATGATAAAAAAAACACAGGCATTCCATTCATTGATGAAAATCATCATATCATACAAAACTGTATCAACGAACTGTGTGAAGATATAGCCGTTCACAAAGAAATCGATCAGGTTTTAGAAAAAGTCGACACGATGATTCAAAAAATTGAACCATATCTAGAGACAAAAGCCGCCTGCCAGCAACGTAACGCCTGCCAGAGAGATATTTACGCACATCATGTAATCCAAGCACTCCTTGACCTGAGAACTGTCATTTCGCAGTTTGGACAAGCCATGTCACCAGCAGCTGCCACAACTGAAATACGTCAATGGGCCAAGCTCTATATTTTTGAAGAAGACCTCAAATGTAGTGTTTGTGCTCGCGATATCAGTAAAAAACTTAGCTGATCTTTTTCAACACTGTGGCAATATCACTTTCAACCATTGCCTCTCTCGCTTTTGGAGGCTGTCCATCTACCCAAGCCGGATAGCGAACTTCATCACCAAAAGCGATTTGACGTGCCTGAATATGCGGATGTTTTAAGACCTCATCCGGTGTCCTAACAGGTTCGACACAGCAATCTGCCGGAATTAAGATATCTTCCCATTGCTGAAATGTTTTTGTTTTAAACAGATCACGCAATGTGGTGATTAAATCGTCTTGGGGCAGAGGTTCATTTTGTCGTTCTTGCAAATCTTGACGCTCAACCGCACGGCAGAAGTTTTGCCAAAACTTAGGCTCAATGGGGGCAAAGGCCAAATAACGGCCGTCAGAGGTTTCATAAATATTATACCAAGCCGCTCCGCCTGTCAGTTCCCCACGACCACATTCATCCACAACACCAAGCCCTGCAGGTGTCAAAGCCAGATAGTTCCAACTCAAGGCCCCTTCAAACAGACTGACATCAATAAAAGCCCCCTGCCCTTTACGATCACGGCGAAACAACGCTGCAAGTATCGAGGTCACCGCCTGCATGGCACCGCTATGATCAGCCAAAGGAGGAAAAATAGGCACAGGGCCGCTGTCTGCATGTCCGGTCTGAGAAAGTCCGCCGGTTAAGGCAACATAGGTCATATCGTGTCCTGCGGCTTGGGCGTAGGGACCGTTTTGCCCAAAACCTGACAAAGCGCAATGAATCAATTTTGGATTAAGCTTTTGCAAATCTTCACGACCAAAACCAAGGCGTGCCATCACACCGGGACGGAAGGATTCCAGCAAAACGTCGGACTTTTCAACCAAGACCCGAAAGGCACTCTTACCTTCTTCACTTTTCAGATCCAGTTTGATAACCGTTTTGCCCGCATTAAGCTGCTTATAAAGCGGTGAAATACCATCTTCACCCGGCATAAAGGCATTACGCATCGGATCACCGAAGGGGGGCTCGATTTTTATCACTTCGGCCCCAAGATCACACAACGTCATGGTCGCAAAAGGACCGGGGATATATTGGGAAAGATCGAGAACACGAATACCGTCTAAACAATTATCAAACATAAATAAGGCCTCATCAAAAAGAATGAGGCCTTATTTAGTCATAATATTGTTTGGTGATCAAACATTATTTTTCAATCAACGCCGGCACCTTGTTGGCTGGCGGTTTTGGGTTTCTTTTGCGTTTTGGCTTTTTGGTAACCGCATCTTCCGGGAATTCAAAAGTTAGATTTCCATCTTCGACTTTTACTTTCACCAAACCACCGCTAATCAATTTGCCAAAGAGCAATTCATCGGCCAACGGCTTTTTAATATGATCCTGAATGACACGTCCCAAAGGCCGTGCCCCATACAGGCGATCATACCCTTTTTCAGCCAACCATTTTCTTGCCGCCGGTGTCAGTTGGAATTCAACCCCACGGTCAGCCAATTGCCCTTCCAGTTCCATGATGAATTTATCGACCACTTTAGCCACCACATCTTGCGGCAGATTTGCAAACGGTACAATCGCATCCAAACGGTTACGGAATTCCGGTGTAAACAATTTCTCAATCGCTTCCATGTCTTCACCTTCACGGCTTTCACGACCAAACCCGATGGCGTTTTTCGCCATATCGGCTGCACCGGCATTGGTGGTCATGATCAGAATGACATTTCTAAAATCGATGGTCTTGCCATTATTGTCCGTCAGCTTGCCATGATCCATCACTTGCAAGAGAATGTTAAACAAATCCGGATGCGCCTTTTCAATTTCATCCAATAAGACAACACAATGCGGATGTTGATCCACCCCATCGGTCAAAAGGCCCCCTTGGTCAAAACCGACGTAGCCCGGTGGGGCACCGATCAGACGTGATACGCTGTGACGTTCCATATATTCAGACATATCAAAGCGCAGAATTTCCACACCCAAGGTGCGCGCGAGTTGACGGGCAACTTCCGTTTTCCCAACCCCGGTCGGGCCAGAAAATAGATATGATCCAATGGGTTTTCCTTGTTCACGCAAGCCTGCACGCGATAGCTTGATCGCCGTGGATAGTCTTTCGATGGCTTGGTCCTGACCAAACACCATCCGCTTGAGATCAACTTCAAGGCTACGTAAAGCTTCTTTATCGTCGCTAGAAACAGACTTCGGCGGGATACGCGCGATTTTAGCAATCGTATCTTCGACATCTTTGACCGTTACCGTCTTGCGGCGTTTGCTTTCCGGCAACAACATACGGGAGGCACCGACTTCATCAATGACATCAATTGCTTTATCCGGCAGTTTGCGATCCCCAATATAACGTGCCGACAACTCCACGGCAGAAACCAAAGAATCTGCTGTGTAACGGACCTTATGATGTTCTTCATAATAAGGCTTCAGGCCGCGCAAAATTTTGATCGCATCTTCAATGCTGGGTTCGGCCACATCAATTTTTTGGAAACGACGCACCAAGGCCCGGTCTTTTTCAAAATGACCGCGATATTCTTTATACGTAGTTGACCCAATGCAGCGCAACGCACCATTTGCCAAGGACGGTTTCAAGAGATTAGAGGCATCCATCGCCCCACCACTGGTGGCACCTGCACCAATGACCGTGTGGATTTCATCAATAAATAAAATGGCATGTGGACGTTCTTCCAGTTCTTTGACGACCGCTTTTAAACGTTCTTCAAAGTCACCTCGATAACGTGTTCCGGCAAGTAAAGAACCCATATCCAGAGCAAAGATTACCGCTTCATTTAAAACTTCCGGCACTTGCTTGTTGACAATATTTAAAGCCAACCCCTCAGCAATCGCAGTTTTACCCACGCCGGGATCACCCACATAAAGCGGATTATTTTTACTGCGACGGCACAATACTTGAATCGTACGATCCAGTTCTGCCGCACGACCAATCAGCGGGTCAATTTTACCTTGAGCGGCCTTTTCATTCAAATTGACGCAATATTTATCAAGAGCCGTTGAACCTTCTTCTGCGCCGTCTTCACCTTCGGGCGTTTCTTGCGTCCCATGAACCACCCGGTCTTCTGACAGGCCGGGCACCTTGGCAATGCCATGAGAAATATAATTAACAGCATCCAAACGAGTCATTTCCTGAACTTGCAAGAAATAGACAGCATGGGATTCACGTTCAGAGAAAATCGCCACCAAAACATTGGCGCCTGTCACTTCTTCACGTCCGCTTGATTGCACATGAATGGCTGCGCGCTGGATAACACGTTGAAAGCCACTTGTCGGTGATGGTTCAACCGGGGTGTCACTGCGTAACTCGTTCAATTCTTCTTCAAGAAAAACAAGCAAGTCATCACGCAACTGCTCAATCGAGACATCACAAGCTTTAAAGACTGCAATCGCGTCTGTATCTTCAATTAATGACAATAATAAATGTTCAAGCGTCGCCATCTCGTGACGTCGTTCTGTCGCAAGCGCAAGCGCGCGATGAAGGGTTTGTTCTAAATTTCTCGACAGCATATTAAATCCCTTCTGTTGTTAATCTTTCTCGACGGAACACTGCAACGGGTGTTGATGTTGACGTGCCAAGTCCATAACCTGGCTCGCCTTTGTTTCCGCCACCTCGTAGGTAAAGACCCCACATAAGCCCACCCCTTTGGTGTGGACGTGCAACATAATCTGGGTGGCCTCTTCCTGATTTTTACCGAAGAAACGTTCCAAAATATGAACGACAAATTCCATCGGTGTGTAATCGTCATTCAACAACAACACTTTATACATAGACGGTTTTTTGGTTTTTGAACGGGTTTTGACCGCAATCCCAATATCTTCGTCATCATCATATCTATGGTCTTTGTTACTCATTGGCCTTCATGTCACTCATGTTGATCGTTCCTATAATATTAGTCTGTTTTGATCAGGATGAAAGGGGGTAATTAAAAAAGAAACGCCCGGGCAGATAAATCCACCCGGGCGCATCACTTTTTAAAGCAATTGCTTAATTAAGCAGCAGCAGTTTTTACTTTTTCAACACTGGCTTCAAAACGCGCTTTCAAAGGTTTTGCAGCTTCTTCAGCAATTTTAGTAGAAGCTTCAGAAATGCGGTTGGCATCAGCCATCATTTTTTCATAGCCGGATTTAGCAAGTTCTGTTTGCATCTCAGCAATCTCTTGCGGTGTTTTGCATTCCATCATTTTTTTGGAAGCAGCAACATTGCCTTCGATTGTTGATTTAGTGATCTCAGCGACAAGGCTGGCAACATCTTGCACGCCTTTAGCTGCGATTGAAGAAGACTTCACAAACGCGTCTACATTTTCTTTAGAAAATGCCATTGCATCTTCATAAGATTTGAAAGCGTCTGTGCCTTCGAATTTAAAGAATTTTTCCATTTGCTCTTTGCCGAAATCCATCATTTCGTTATAACCTTCTTGAATTTGAGTGGTAAATGTTTCAACTTTTGCCTCGATATCCGCCAAAGGCGCTTCGGGAACAACAGTTTTAGGGGCTGCTTCAACTTTTGATGCGGCAGCTTTAGGAGCTGGCTTAGCTTTCGGCTTCGCAGCAGCTTTCGGTTTAGCCGGTGCCTTTTTAACAGCAGCCTTTGCAGGGGCTTTTCTTACAGGCTTAGCGGCAGGTGTCGCTTCTACCTTTTTCGCTGGTTCTGCTTTCACAGTTTCAACCTTAGCCTCTTCAGCTTTGGCGGCAGGCTTTGCAGCTGTATTAGCCGTAGCCTTTGCAGGTGTCGCTTTTTGAGCGGGGGCAGTCGTCTTGTTAGCAGGGGTAGTCATAATCTTAACCTCACCAGCGAATATATCGAGTTTAACTTCACACGTTACACGCGTCTAAGACAGCGCGATAAGCTGGTACCAAGTTACCATATTTCATCTATTAGTCAATAATTATTTTGCGCTGCAACAAAAGCGTAACCCTCCTATTCGCCGTCAAAACCAACCAATCCATTCCTACCGACTTGAAGTAAAAAGGGCTTTGCGTCTGTATAGCTCCCCCATATATCAACTGAAGATAAGTTCTTTGGCGGATAGACTTCAACCCCTGTATTATCAAGGGAAAACAAAGTTTCATTAAACTTCATTTTTTCCCAACGTTGAGTCGGCCACAAGTAGGCATTAAAATGGAATTTCCCATCCACACAGGCTGCAACGGTCCAATAAAACTTGTCCGAATACAACCTCAGACCTTGTGGCGCGGGTTGCAGTGCAGCACTAGCAATCAAAGATTGCTTTATCTCTGATAACATTTTTTCATCCAGAAGAACTTCAGTCGTTACCCCACGCCAAGGGGCAAACAAATCATCCATTTTAATTTTATTAATCTCCGCATCCCCACGCACTTGGATATTTAACTGCTTGGCATGGAAGAAAACGTCATAACTGCGCGTTTGGCGTTGATAAATTCCGTTATAGACAAAACGATAACGGTCTGCCCCCAAATCGGCACAAACTTTGCGTATGTCATCCCCATTAACATAGCTAAACCAAGTGAATTTCCTTGATATGGGGTTACCTCCCGTCCCGGTATAGGTACAAGAGGCGGCAAAAATTACCACTGACAAGGCAAAAAAAGTTCGAACGATTTTCATAAAGTTAAAAACTCCGGCTGGTTGTTTACTCTTTTTTATCAAAGTAAGGGCACACTGACTATAAAGTTTCTCTCGACGATATAACCCAGATGACATAGGCTGCAACACATGATGAATATAACAGACATAAAAGCGCTCTCTTCGCAAAAGAAGCACCTCTATGTAGCGGGGCTGGTTATTGCCCTTGCTCTCACCTGTTTTGCACCTTCAACTGCACAAGCTAAATATGCATCCTTTGTTATAGATGCTGATACAGGCCGTGTCCTTCATTCTGTCAATGCAGACACCCGAAATTATCCAGCTTCCCTGACAAAAATGATGACCCTCTTCATGCTGTTTGAAGCGTTAGAAGCCAAAAAAATTACTATGAATACAAAAATGCGCGTGTCACGTCGTGCCACATGGCAACCGCCTTCTCGCTTGGGCGTAAAAGCAGGCTCAACCATCCGTGTGAAAGATGCCATCTACGCCTTAGTCACCAAATCAGCCAATGACGTCGCAACCGTCGTGGCTGAAGCTTTAGGCGGAACAGAGTGGGAATTTGCCAAAGAAATGACAAAACGTGCCCATGAGATTGGCATGAAAAGCACCACTTTCAGAAATGCCTCCGGTCTGCCCAACCGCCGCCAGATGAGCACGGCACGTGATATGGCCAAATTAGGCGATGAACTTTGGAAACGCTTTCCACAGTATTATGGCTTCTTCAAAACTGAAAAATGGTCCTATAAAGGTCGCACCTACGGCAATCACAACAAGCTGATGAAAAGATATGACGGTATGGACGGTATTAAAACCGGCTATATCCGCGCTGCTGGCTTTAACCTTGTCTCTTCGGTTAATCGTGGGGGGCATCGGGTTATCGGCGTGGTCTTTGGTGGTAAAACACCAACGCACCGCAACAACATCATGGCACGTATCCTTGACAATGCCTTTACTGAAATCGACCCCCAAATGATGGCCGCTTACAAAAAAGGCAAAAAAGCTGAAAAAGCCAAGAAAGCTTACGAGATTGCGTCACGTCGTACATCAACAGCCTGGGGCGTACAAGTAGGCGCCTATGGCAGCATCAAAACAGCCAGAACCCAGGCCATCGCAGCCGTAAAACGCGCACCAAGCTATCTGGCAGGTGCCAAAACACTTGTTGTTCCGCTCAAAAACGGCAAGAAGTCCGTTTATCGCGCCCGTGTCGTTGGTATAGAGAAGCGCGAAGCGTATCGTGCCTGTAAAGCCTTAAAACGCTTAAAACAGCCTTGCATGGTCTTTAAAGCTAAAAACACAGAAGTCGCGATGAACCGCTAACTACTTTCAAAACAACAAACAAAAAGGCCGGATCATTCATCCGGCCTTTTTGTTTGATTATACCCGCGATTTTAAAAATCGCTGGGTGGTATAATATCACTGGCTTTAAGCTGTTCAACCAACACCGCTTTCAAGCGTGATAAAGCGGCTTCATCTTTTGCCTCACAACGCGCCACCAATACCGGTTGGGTGTTTGACGCACGTAAAAGCCACCAGCCATCTTCAGAAACCACACGCACCCCATCCACATCAATAACCTCAACATCCTTATGACCGACGAGGCGGGCTTTGACTTCTTCTGCGACTTTAAATTTGCGCTCTTCTGGGCAGTCAAAGCGAATCTCTGGTGTATTAACCATCTTCGGCATCGCATCCAACATGTCATCCAGCTTCTCATCCGTCTGACTTAAAATAGAGATCAGACGTAAAGCGGAATAAAGCGCATCGTCAAAACCATAATACCCATCTTTAAAGAAAATATGTCCGCTCATCTCTCCGGCAAAAGGTGAATCCAGTTCTTTCATTTTGGATTTAATCAAAGAATGACCCGTTTTCCACATTAGTGGCTTGCCACCCATGCGTTCAATTTCATCAAACAGGACTTGTGAAGCTTTTACATCTGCCAAGATGGTGGAACCGGGTTTGCGGGACAAAATTTCTTTTGACCAGATGACCATCAATTGGTCGCCCCATAAAACGCGGCCTTGGCTATCCACCACGCCAATGCGATCACCATCCCCATCAAAGGCAATACCGAGGTCACAACCTTTTGTCCGCACAGCATCTTTTAAATCCTGAAGATTTTTCTCAACCGTCGGGTCCGGATGATGGTTGGGGAAATTACCGTCAATATCGGCATACAGCAGAAAATGCTTACCGGGCAGTTTATCGCACATCATGGTCATCGCCTCACCCGCCACGCCGTTCCCGGCATCCCAAGCAATTTTCAGCTCCCGACCCGGTTTAAAGTCACTGAGGATGCGTTCGACATAATCATCCAGCATGGGCCTAGACTGCGTTGAGCCTTCTGCGCTTTCAAAATCCTCAGCCGCAATTAGTTTACCCAGGTCTTGAATATCTGCACCGAAGAAAGACAGGCCGGACATCATCATTTTAATACCGTTATAGTCAGGCGGATTATGTGAGCCCGTGATCATCAAACCTGCATCTGCATCCAGTGCATAGGTCGAATAATATAACATCGGGGTTGGACCACGCCCCACTTCAAAAACTTTCAACCCGCAAGCCGCCAATCCCTTTACCGCAGCCGCAGCAAGTCCGGGAGAGCTCAAACGACCATCATAGCCCACGGCAACAGATTGCCCGCCTGCACGCACGATGCGGGTGCCGAATGCGCGCCCGAGAGCTTCGACCACCTCTTGCGTAAAAGTATCGCCAACAATGCCGCGAATATCATATTCACGAAGAATACTGGGGTCGATTTTTGTCATTCTCTTAATCCTGCGTTCTCATCATAGCTTATAAAACAAAATACCCCCGCAACAAGCAGGGGTAGATTGATTACGTCTTAGTCTTCCAATTTAGGACGACCGATGCAGGTATAATCAAAACCTGCCTCTTTCATTTCCTGACGATTATAAATATTGCGCATATCCACCATCACCGGTGCTTTCAACAGACCTTTCACCCGATCCAAATCCAGCATGCGGAATTCGTTCCATTCCGTGATAATCACCAAGGCATCGGCACCATCCATTGTGGCATAGGAATTTTCCTGCCAATCCACATTAGACAGCATCTCTTTTGCTTCACCCATGGCTTCGGGGTCAAATGCGCTGACCGTTGCGCCCGCAGCCTGCAAAGCGGGAATAATATCAAGGCTTGGCGAATCACGCATATCATCCGTATTCGGTTTAA
>JABXIC010000267.1 GCA_013373265.1 Methylocystaceae bacterium
GGCTTCGTCAGAAAATCATCTGCGCCTGCACGCAACCCCCGCAGCATATCTTCACGTTCCCCATAAGCGGTCAAGAAGATAAAAGGGATGCAGGACCAGTCATCTTTGCTTTCGCGGACAGTTGAAAGCAGTTCATACCCATCCATAATGGGCATACGAATGTCACATAAAACAAGATCTGGTATTTCTGATCGGATCAGGCGTAACCCATCAGCACCGTTATGTGCAGAAAGGACTTCATATCCGGCATCACGTAATTCTGCACAAATATCAAATAAAAGATCTTCCTCATCCTCTATGCACAACACTTTAACCATTGGCAGCACCAAGGTCGGAAATAGCAAAACGACATTCCACAATATTGCCTTTGCCAATATAAGAAAATTCATCAAAACCGGAACGTTGCGCAAGACGTAAACCACGACCGGATTTTGCCTGCACTTTTACATTTTGATTGTCCTGCAAAATCTTTTGCCAATCAAACCCCTGACCCTCATCTTCTATACGTAAAAGCAACTCTTGCTTTGTTTTACTCAGATGAAGATGCACTTTTTTATCACGATAGCGGTCACTGTTTAAACGCCGATTAACCTCGCTCATCCACGTACCGGATTCACGAAGCCTTTGCTTTTCCTGAGCCCCAATTTCAAGATTACCATGCTCAACCGCATTGATCAGCAGCTCCGTCAACCCCAAGCGCAATAGTTTTTTTGCTGGTGCCAGTAAAGAGATCAACAAGGCAATTGCTTGTGCTTCTTCCACCGTCTTGAGATAAAAGTCGGCTTCATCCAAATGAAATATGCCTTGTACCGCACGACACATATCTTCTTTGATCAACCGCCTTTTGACCTGATTAAAAGCTAAAGTACGGGCCATAATACCAAGAACATCAAGATCAGGATAAACATGCACTTCTTGAAAACGATTTAATAAGGAATCACGTAGAACCAATGAGGCTACAATCGGTATCTGACATTCCCGGATTAACAGTTCGAAATCTGAAAAACTCGTATCCGCATCAGCAACATCAACATTTTGACCAAACACAATGACATCAGGTTCTAAATCAGATGGCAGGAACATATCCAACTGTTTACATTCAAAGACGTCTAACCCCTGCTCAGACATCAACTCAACCAGCTCTTTTCTGAGTTGCTCATTTTTATCAATTACAATACAGGTGTGTTGGTTTTTATTCATACGGATAGAGTAGCCTTAGGCATCTTCATAGGGAATAAGGCTATCAAACTCAGATATATCCAGAATTTCTTTTATCGCACTATCACCCACTTTAAGAGCAATCGTTTTACCCGCATCCTCACAAAATTCTTTCAAGACGAGGAGTAACCCCAACCCGGCTGAATCTAAAAATTCCAATTGAGTCACATCGATAATACATTTTGACCGACTTGTCTCAACCACATCACGACATAACGCACGAAACTCTTCTTCATCATTCAGGGTCAATTCGCCCGTTAAAAGGACAGAAAGGTCATTTGGATTTTCTGAAAGCGTATATTGCATTTATTTTTCCCTTTTTCTTTTTTGCGAAAGCTATTTTTGAGACCGTAGGTTTGCAAGAAAATGTTTCACTTCTTCATCCAATTCCCGAGCAGGTTTATTCAGGTCTCGCGCCGCCCACATAACTTGAATGGCCGCACTATAGGACAAGGCCGCGCCTTGATTTACCTTAACAATGCGATTGCGAACCAATTCAGAATTTTCTGCAACATCCTGCATATTTTGTGCAATATTTTCCGTGCTGGCGCCTTGTTCTTCAACAGCAGAGGCAATTACGGTAGCGATTTCATCGATTTGAGATATCGTTTTCCCGGTTTCGCCGATGGCATCACTTGCCTTGTGGGTTGCGCTTTGAATATCAGAAACCTGTTTTGAAATTTCTTCTGTGGCCTGAGCAGTTTGATTGGCCAGATTTTTCACTTCACCCGCGACCACAGCAAATCCTTTACCAGCCTCTCCTGCACGCGCTGCTTCAATGGTTGCATTTAAGGCCAATAGATTGGTCTGTTCCGCAATATCTGTAATCAGCTTGACCACTTGACCAATTTTTGTCGCCGCAATATTTAGCCCATCAACGGCGTCTGTTGCCAATTCGGCATTTTCAACCGCTTGGCGCGCCACGTTTGCCGATTGGTTAACTTGTGTACTGATCTCAGTGATAGAGGCTGAAAGCTGCGTTGTTGCCTCGGCCACAGTTTGTACCGTTTCACTTGTTCTTTGCGCCGCTTTGACCACATCAACAGACCGTGCAGAGGATTTATCAATCCTCTTGCCCATATTTTTTGTGCGCGAAATAATTTGTTCGGCGCTATGGTAAATACTTTCCACACCACTGCCAACTGTGACTTCTAGTTCATCCCCCATATCTGCCAAGCGTTGAGACACCTTTTCCATGGCATCTGTTGCGTTATTAATTGTACGTGAGGCATGCAGAAACGACCCAACCATACCCGTTTCTAGAATCCTGCGATAAAACTTATTACGGCTGACATATTCCATCGATGCCATGGATTCACGTACAAAGGCATCCATACGATCAACCATCCCATTCATCGCCCATTGCATATCTGCCATGTGTCCGGTCTCAGAAATGTTGGTAATGCGGGATTCGAAATCGCCTCTTTCAACTTTTTTGCAAAACTCAACCGCTTCTGTGATGCTTTTCATGATTTTGCCAACATACACATAAGCGAGGAAAACCATCGCCAAACACAAGCCGCTCAAGATAATCGCTGTTGATGCGCCCGATAACAGTGATTGAATCAGTAACCCGCCAACCAGAAGTATGTTGGCAAAGATACAAAACTGTAACCGCCTTATAGATGATTTTCCCATAGTGTACCCCTGTCTTAACCGCCGCCCGAGACCCATATCTCATAACATTATATTAATCTTAAACACCCTCGTCATGCAACGCCGCAGACAAAGGGAAAGCCAGATAAAAACGGCTCCCCTCCCCCGGTGTAGTGAAAACCCCAGCATTGCCGCCATGAAGTTCCATAATCTGTTTTACGATTGCCAAGCCAACACCTGTCCCTTCAATATGAGAAACCGATGTAGACCGATAAAACCGTTCAAAAATATGTTCAATTTCAGTTGAAGCAATACCGTCACCACGATCACAGACATTGATCAACAACCGCTGTTCTTCACAGTCAAGGCTTACGTGAACAGGCATATCTGAGGGTGAATATTTTTGTGCATTGTTTAAAAGATTATCCAACGCAAGTTCCAGCAATTGAGAATCCACATAGACACTGACATCATTTTGTGGTTTGTCGAAAAAAATTTCCTGCGCACCTGTCAGTTCAGCATGACGTTGACAAATTTTTTCAATGACCGGAACAATATTTTGTCTCTTGGGTGAAAAGTCCAGTCGGGCATTTTCAAAACTTTCGACCCTCAATGTCCCTTTTAACAAATTCAACAAACGTGTCACTGCGGCACGAATGCGGTGAAGGCGATTATGCAACTCTTCTTCCGGCATTTTATCACCCCTGCGCAAAATCCGTTGTGCAGCACTATCAATAATAGCAAGTGGCGTCTTAAATTCATGAGAGACGACAGAAACAAACATCCTTTGCTGTTCATTCACTTCTTGTTGCACTTTCAAACTTTTTGCCAGTTCTGTTGCTTGATGCTGTAATTTTTCTTCTTGTATTTTATAGGTTGAGACATCGGTATAAACAACAATTGTGCCCCCTGATGGCGTTTTGCGCACCCCGGTTTGTATCCAACGTCCATTGGTCAATCTAAACTCAACACCACCTTCCCCTTTTATCAGACGGCTTAACCTTTGCCTTCTGCCCTCCGGATCATCACCCGTGCTGGCAGACATCATTTCAAACAAATTGGCCGCTGAAATCCCCGGCTTCATCTTGTCTTTGATTTCAGGAAACAGATTACTGGCATGTTCACTGGAAAATTCCAGATTGTTTTCATTATCAAAAACAAAAATGGCATTATCCGCCGCATTGATAGAGGCAATCAAACTTTCTCGGGCATCCCGTGCTTCTTTCGTGCGTTGTTCAACAAGTTCTGCCAATTTATCGCGGTTTCGTCTCAATTCTTCTTGTGCATAACGTTGTTCGGTATAATCATGATATTGACAAATCACGCTATTAAGCTTTCCGCCAAACTCATAAACCGCTGTATAACTGGCAATCGCCCATAAGCTGTAACTTGCACGATTAATAAGCCTCTGGTCACATTGAAAATTTTCGCTTTTTCCGGTTACGGCAGCCTTCATCCAGTCCAAAAACGGTTTCAAACCATCTGGATGGAAAAATTCTTTAAGCTTACGCCCATAAACCTCGTTTGCTTCATAGCCCACGAACCTTTGAAATGCCTTATTTGAATCCTTAATCTCACCATTGTTATTAATGATGGCAATCGGGAGAGACCCCAACAAAAAGGCCTGCCTAAACTGACGTTCGCTTCGCTTGAGCCTTTCTTCTGCTTGACGACGCACACTGATGTCACGTGCCAGCACAATCCATTTCGTATCTTCATTATCATAAACTTCGGCAATCTTGACTTTTAGCGGTATACGTTGCCCGTGCCCGCAAATACCTTCTATTTCCAATGAATTATAGATTTGTTTCGGGACACAAACTTGATCATTGCGATCATCTAAAAATAACTGTTTAAAACTTTCTTCCACAAGAAATTGTGAAATATGTTTTGAACGGCAAGACACATTCTCTGATGAAAACAGCTTATCTGCACGTTCATTGGAATTGATCACAAAGCCTTGCTCATCCAGTACAAGAAAGGCTTCCGAAGTCGTGCTTAAAAAACTGCTGTAAAGTAGATTGCGTTGCACCAATTCTTGTGTGCGTCGTACAACTGTTTCTTCCAATGCCTGTTCATATTTCCAGGTCCGGCTCGTCAACAGCAACATCAATCCCGTCGCCAACATGCCCAGCAGGATGACACTCCCCCAAATTACATTGTGCGAGCCCGAAGATGTAAGGACATAAGAAAAGTCCAATACCCGGCCTGCAACCGCTATGCTGGTTGACAAAACATTTGTCTGTTGCTCCTCCCAATTTTGACTAAAAAGAACCTGTGGCAAACTTGGCAAGGTTACATCACTTATACGAACCGACGATACCTGTTGCGCTTTAGAGGCAAAAATATGTCTAAAATTTTCTGTAAAATCAAAATTCGCAACAACCAAGCCCTGCATGTATTGAAAGCGTCCATCATCAACCCCTGACACTGGTAAAAGAGCCGTATAGGTGCTGTTGTTATTCAATAAGGCGCCTGGCGTCAGTAACATGCGTTGGCTGCGTTTGGACAAATCAATCAAGCTTTGGCCTTTTGAGGTATCCAATAAATCTTCAAGACGCAGATGATGCCCTTGGGAAGAATATTCCATTTCTAATTGAAGGGACTCTTTCCCCGTTTCATCCACCGCCCCTTTTGCCCAATATATCCCTGTTACAGAAGGATAACGAAATAGAGAGGATGAAACAAAAACATCAAACACATCTTGGCGGAAATTTTCACTGGATAAAATGAGGTTTTTCAAGGAATTAACAACTTGGGTCGAACCAAGAATTTCGGATTTAATCTGAAGCGCAAGGGCCATGCCCCATTCTTTTCTGAGCGATGTTTCCTCATTGTCTTGCCAGTACTGCAAAAAGGTTATCAGTCCTAACGATGCCAGAATGCCAAAAAATACAATCAACACAAGACTGATCAATCGATTTTTTGCCTGAAAGATGCCCTTTAAGCGCATTTTATTTGATTTCCTTTTTTCGCCTCCTATATCTTACCTAATAAGGATATTTTTGTGAATTCAATTAAGGGGTTAATTATGTCAGCACATGTCTACAAAAAAGTTGAACTCGTTGGTTCCTCTAAAAAAAGCATCGAAGATGCCATCGAAACCGCACTCGCCAAAGCAAACAAAAGCCTTAAAAATATCGATTGGTTTGAAGTCAAAGAAACCCGTGGTCATGTGGTTGACGGCAAGGTCGGCCATTATCAAGTCGTGCTTAAAGTCGGTTTTCGCCTTGAATAAATAACCCTGGGGCGCATATTGCGCACCTATGGCAACAGACATCTCACATAATAAATGCCCCCTTGAGCCATCTCAAGGGGGCATTTATTATGTGATTCAATCCAAGTCAAAAATCTAAACATAGCAAGACTTGGCATTATATTTTATTATTTTAGTGTCAATTTTGAAGCGGCTGAACCTGCAATTTCGCCCATCACAACAGCGCTGAGTAATCCGTTACCAGAAAGATAACCGCTGTCGTTTGATCCAGAGACACCACGTGCAGCGCCACCTGCCGCAAAGAGATTTTTAAACGCTTGCCCATCTGCTTTTAACACCCGCCCATCAGGCCTGATAGCCAGACCACCTTGTGTATGGAACAAGGCACCTGTTACTTTGATCGCATAATAAGGGGCTTCTAATTTAAGGTCTTTGTCAAACGTTCGACCAAATTGGTCCGGTGTGCCGGATGACAAATGACTGTCCATATCGGCAAAGGTTTCTTGCAAAGCTTCAATAGGTATATTGAGGCCGGAGGCCATACTTTCCAATGTATTGAACATTTTGACCGCCCCTGCTTGAAAGGCATTGCGGTAATCTTCAAATTTCATCAGGTCTTCATGAATGCGTGCATCGTAAATGTTCCACGCAATGGCATCCGGTTGGGCAATCACTTTAGCAGCTTGTTCTGAATACCCCTGATTTTCATTTGAAAAACGCATCCCCCCAATATTGACTTGAATGCCGCCTTGCATCATCGCGGCCCATGAGATCAGGATTTGATGCGGGGTTGCCAATGAACCATGGCCTTGATAGGCGTGCAGGTCTTTTAACCCCGCCCCCAAGGCATCGCCCCACAAGATGGCGTCTCCTTGGTTGCCTTCATGTCCATAATAAAGCCCATCTGTCATCGCAGGGATAAATTTACTCACCAGATCAGGATTACCGCCAAATCCATTGCAAGCCAAAAGGAGGCTTTGACAGCCGATTTGTTCTGCCTGACCATCAGGGCGGTTATACGTAACACCACAAATGTTTTCGTCTGCATCCACATGCAAAGTGGTCACATGAGCATCGCACATCACAGCAATGCCGGCATCTTCAACAGCGCGCAACAAACAAGCCATCAGCTCTTCACCCGTTCTGCGTGGTGTACAATGCATACGTAAGCGACTGTGACCGGGGTAGAGAAACCCCTCAACCAGTTCAAAGGGAATATTGTGGCGATCTGCCAGCCATTCAATCACCCGAGCGGACTGTGTAGCAAGTGCGTTAACAATGGCCGGGTCAGCTTCATGCTTATTTTTAGCCATAATATCTTCGGCCATGATCTCAGGGGTGTCTTCAACATTTTTTTCTTGCTGAAAACGTGTTCCTGCTGCCGGTACAAAGCCGGATGACATGAAAGTACTGCCGCGCGGGAAACGATCACGTTCCAGCACGACACAATCAACACCTTGATCAGCTGCTGCTAACGCAGCAACCAAACCACAGGCACCACCACCGATAATGACAAAAGGCAAGGTGAAACTGAAGTCAGCTTCACCTTGTTTGAGATGTTTAATTCGGCTCATGTTTACTCTTGCTTACAAAAACAATCCAGAATATCGGATGCGGTTGCCTGCCAGATTTCATCGCTAGCACTGATATGTTCAAGAATGGCTTCAAGACAAGCAATGCGGTGGGGTTGCCCCACCAACCAAGGGTGAAGATTCAGCGCAAACAGGCGACCACCTTGTTCTTTTGCTTCAGCCAATAAATAGTCAAAAGCATCTATGACTTGTTCTGCCCAACTATCTTCAGAGTGGAAGTTATTATTGATGACAAATTGATCTTCAATTTCCGTTGAAAGTGGCATCACATGCACGGGATCTGTTTTGGTCTTAAACAGATACGGCATATCGTCATTGATCCAATCTGCGCAGTATTCAATTTTATTTTCCGCAAGAAGGTCCATGGTGTTGGCGCTTTGGTTCTTAGCCGGGCTCAACCACCCTCGAATGGGTTGTTTGGTCAGATCACGTAGACGTGAAACGCTTCGATTGACCAATTCACGTTCTTCATCAATGTCCTGCCCGCCATAATGCAAATGATCCATATTCCAACCGTGGCACAAAATCTCACCGGGTTGATCCAATAGACGGTCTTTCAGGTAAGGATTCTTTTCTGCCAAATGTGTATTAATAGCAAAAGTGGATTTAACGCCGTATTTGTCAAACGCTTTCAACAAACGGAAAATCCCAACACGATTACCATATTCGCGCAAAGAAAAGTGACGCAAGTCCGGATAAGGCATGGTCATGCCATTCGGTGTTTTAAACGGGATATTGCGTTGATTCAGCGGGTAAAACTCTAACGACGTATTGATCCACACAGCAAGCTTTTTGCCGTTCGCCCAAGTGACCTTGGGGCGTTCAGTCATCATGGACCAATCATAGAAATCATGATCAGAGCCATATTTTCGTTTTGGGTATTCTAAATAACTTTTATCCAGAGCCATATCTATGCCTCCTGCTTGCAAAGGATGTCTTGAATGATCGCATCAAAATAGTTTTCAAGATCATCTTGCATAAAGCGATCGTAGAAAACATGCTCTGTTCCATCCATGCGATTAAACTGTTCCAAATAACTTTTTTCCAGAGCCATATCTATGCCCCCTGCTTACTGGCGATGTCTTGCATGGCCACGTCATAATAGTTTTCAAGATAATATTGTGCGATTTCCCGCCCGGTTGCGACCCAGACATCTTTATGTCCGGTTATATATTCCAAAGCCTCTTCAAAGGCTTTCATCCGGTGTGGACAGCTGACTTGGTAGTTATGGGTGGGAATGCACATCACCGTGCCGGATTGTGCCCCCTCAAGATACAGTCGATCAAAGTGACGCTTTAACATGGTGGCGTACTGGCGAGGTTCCACTTTGTTGACAGCATATACAATGGTGTCATTCATTTCTAAGGAATAAGGCATGGAAATGAAGCGTTTACCATTGCGCACACGCACAGGGGTGGGCTGGTCATCGTGAAAGAGATCACAGGTGTAAATACCCGCATCATCACCGAAAAGTTCACTGCCCACTTCGGCAAAGAGGTCCAACGTATGTTCAGTATGTGACAGTGCGGGCGCTAGGTAGCCTGCGCATTTTTGCCCGGTATGTTTATATATGCTTTCAATACTATCCTGGATCATGGCACGTTCTTGTGCTTCGTCCATCCCGTATGAATACCGGGTATTATAAATCCCGTGACTGAAAAATTCCCAGTCACGTTCTTTGCACAATTCGATAATTTCAGGATGATGGTCACACAAAGCAACGGACAATGAAATAGAACCCCGAATGCCGTATTTATCAAGGAGAGCCATTTGGCGCATATGCCCGACGCGGTTTCCATAGTCACGAATGCCATATCCCGCCAAAGCCGGGTGTGGTTGCGGCCATGGTTTGCGCAACGGGTTTTGCGGGGGATCAAGTTCGTAAAATTCGATATTTGGGGCAACCCAAAAGGCGACTTTCGCACCATTAGGCCATTCGATTTTCGGGCGATTTTCATAAGCCCAATAATCAAAAAAGTTGAGGTCTTCTTTCATGTTTCCTCCACGTGCACGTGACATTTTTCGGGAAAATTATTCGGCAGATTTCGCTTGTCCGTCCAACCAGCTCAAAACCTCGGCAACTTTCATGACATCTGCATATTTTAAATGAAGATCCGTTAAGTTGGCGTAATGGTAGCTTTCATGTTTGTCAGCAACACATTCTTCCGGGACGATGGTGCGATAACCGCGCGACAAGCTTTCAACAGCCGTGGCACGAATGCAGCCTGATGTGGAACCACCCGTAATGATAACGGTATCGACCTTATGCCAAACCAACAAGGATTGCAGCGGTGTTTCAAAAAAGGCCGAAGGCATGCGTTTTGTGTAAATAACGTCCCGTTCTTTATCAATGTTCAAGCGGTCGTCAAATTCGCTACGTTCAGAACCGTATTTGATATTCTGTAAGGAATCTGGCGTATCTGTTCGTGTCCCCCAAACGCCGGCATCTTCAGCAGAATCAAGAAAGGCGACATGGGTCCAGACGACCGGCCAGCCTAATGTGCGAAAACGTTCCGCCAATTGATTGGTATAATCTAATTGTTTCGGGTCGGTTTCATAAGCCGTTTTATAAAGGTCTGTGCGGGTATAGGCTTTTTGTGGGTCCACATTGACCAAAACAGCTTTTTCACCAAACCCAAAGGGGACGCGTTGTGGATTATCCATCACTTCAAAGAAGATTTCTTTTGCGGTTTTATCACTGGTGATCATTGCTGTTCTCCTTCATATTTTTGACCCAAGGCCAACATGTCTGCTGTGCCGAGATAATCATTTAATTGTTTGAAATTCAACATACGCTCATGGAAGTTATCCGTCGTCCCGTCTTGTTTCAAAGTGGCGAAAAACTCTGAAGCCATCGCTGTAAGTGCACGGACCAAAGCACCGGGGAAAATAACAAGGGAGAACCCAAGACTTTCCAGAATTTTTGCATTCTTTAAAGGTGTTTCCCCCCCTTCTACCATATTTGCCATGATGGGGATTTCACCATTTAAGGAGGTCATGATTTGTTGAATATCATCATCCGAACGAATGCCTTCAATGAAAACCATATCCACACCGCATTCTTTAAAAGCAAGTGCGCGGTCGATGGCTTCTTGGGTTCCAATAACCCCTAAAGCATCCGTGCGTGCAACGATCATTGTCTCTTCGTTCTGGCGCGCATCCAGTGCAGCTTTTAACTTTCCAACCATTTCCGGCAGAGGGACCAGTGTTTTACCTGCTAAGTGACCACACCGTTTTGGATAGGTTTGATCTTCCAGTTGAATGGCATTGGCACCCGCGCGTTCCAACATTTTGACGCAGCGCATGGCATTCAACGCATTACCAAAACCCGTGTCGCAATCAGCAACAATCGACGCATTGGTGCGATCACTGATACGCCACAAGCTGTCTGCAATTTCTGTAAAGCTTAACAGACCAATGTCGGGTTGCCCCAATTTTGTATAAGCTAAACTCGCACCTGAAAGATAAAGAGTGTCAAAACCTGCATTTTCTGCAAGCGAGGCGCTAAGTGCATCAAAAACACCGGGAGCCACAATGATATCTTTCTCATTAAGTCTTTCTTTTAGCGAAGCTCTAGAAGTAACCATAAATATTATACCTGTTTATTTTAAAATGGGGCATAGAGCGCCAAGTCGTTCCAGACATCTTGGCGAACGATCAAGTTGTTGCAAATTTCAAAGCGATCAATAAAACGAATACCTTCAAAGGCAGAACCATCAATCCAACGTCCTGCTAATGTCCCGTGACAATAAACACAAACGACTGATTCAGATTTAACAGTGCAGGACACATCCTCCATGGTTTTCTCAACAAATTGATAGCGCTCTTTCGCCCAATCAACCAATTGAGGCAGAGAGTGCATGATGCCACTACCGGGAAATTCCATTTGAAAGTCTGCTCCAAGCATAGATTGGGCGGTTTCTAAATCCCTGCCTTCCATTGCTTTCAAAAAAGTCAGGACGACATCTTGAGCTTGCTGGGCACAGTCTTGAGGGGAATTTTGTGTCATGGATTGATCTTCCTTCTGCTTTAAAAATGGATCGTTGTCTTTTTCCAACTCTTGCTGCATTATTGTATGATACATTGAAATGTATTTTAGGCAATACATTTATTGGTATTATCGTTTGCCTTCAGATGGTCATATGGGGCTGAGGCAGATCATGGGAGTATTAAAAATGGCGCAAGTCAAAGCACTTGGGGAAACAAAAACAGGCACAAAACATCATCAGCTTTTTTTGCTGCTGAAAGACGAAATCATCAGCAACCTCTATCGACCGGGTTGCAAGTTGCCAGGAGAATTAAAACTGGCGGAACAGTATGGTGTGTCACGTGTTACAGTTCGCGCCGCTATAAAAGCCCTCGCCGACGCTGGATTTGTGGATAGAAAACCGGGTTTGGGCACTATTGTTAAAGAATCCGTCGTCAAAAGTTCCGTAATGCACGCAAGTATCGCAGACCTTTTTCCGTCTTTGGAACGGATGGGGCGTGATTCTCAAGTACGCCTTTTAGAGTTTGGTTACGAAATACCAACACGCACAGTAAGCAACGAACTAAACCTACAAGAAAACGATAAAACACAAAGGTCAGTACGTGTGCGCTTATTGGAAAACGTACCATTTTCGTATCTGATTACCCATGTCCCCGAATCGATTGCCCATAACTACAATGAAAGTGATCTGGCAACCACGCCGCTGTTTCGACTTTTGGAAAAAAGCGGGATCAAGATAGACAGTGCCAAACAGCATATCTCTGCGGTTTTGGCGTCCCAACATATTGCTGAAGCTTTGGACGTTGCGATTGGATCACCCCTTATCTATCTCAACCGTGTCGTTTATGATATTAACGGTGCGGGTGTTGAGTATCTGGACGCCTATTACCGACCCGATAAATATCAATTGCGCATTGACCTTAGCCGTACAGGTGAAGAAGACTCCAGACATTGGACAGCAGAGTTGAATGGTGGGAATTAATTTTTCTTACAATTATGCTTGCCACAGAAATACATTTAAATGTATCATTTATATAACATTTTAATTGTGCATGTGGAGAGTATCTAAAAATGTCATCCCCCCAAACGCTTTTTGATAAAGTGTGGCAGGCTCACGAAATCAAACAAGATGACACCGGGCAGAGTTTGCTTTGGGTTGACCGACATTTTGTTCATGAAGGTTCTTTCCATGGCTTTGCAAAGCTTGCCGAGCGCAATCTACCGCTCGCACGCCCAGAACAAACCCTGGCAATCGCGGACCATTATGTACCAACCCGCGCACGCACATTAGATGGGATGAACGAAAAAGTTGCCGCTGTCATTCGTACTTTGCAAGACAACGCCCAGAAACACGATGTGGAATTGATTGGGCTTGAGAGCTACGATCAAGGGATTGTCCATGTTGTAGGACCGGAGCTTGGCTTCACACAACCGGGACTTTTAATGGTCTGCGGTGACAGCCATACAGCAACGCATGGCGCCTTTGGCGCAATCGCTTTTGGTATTGGCGCCTCTGAAGTTGCGCATGTATTAGCGACCCAGACAATTTGGCAAACAAAACCGAAGCAATTACGCATTTCTTTTAATGGCAAGTTGCCCTTTGGTGTGACCGCCAAGGACATGGCTTTGCATTGGATTGCAAAGTACGGTGCTGATTTTGCACGCGGATATGCCATTGAATATGCGGGCAATGTGATTGAAGAGTTAAGTCTGGAAGCACGCTTAACCTTGTGCAACCTCTCGATCGAGGGAGGTGGTCGCATGGGCCTCATTGCACCGGATGAAAAGTTGATTGAGTTTTTAGCGAACTGTGCCCGTACCCCGAAAGGGGACCTGCTGGAAATCGCAAAGGAATATTGGCGGCGTTTAAAAAGCGATGACGATGCAACGTTTGACCAAGAAATTGAAATTGACGTAAGCCAAATCGCACCGACAATCACTTGGGGGGTATCCCCGGAAGAAGCGTTAGGCGTCGATGCCTGCACCCCCGATCCGGCCAAGGAAAAAGACAGCGCGAAAGCGCGGCAAATTGCAGATAGCTTGGCCTATATGGGTTTGTCTGCGGGTCAACCTTTACAAGAGATTGCCATCGATCGCATTTTCATTGGATCATGCACCAATGCCCGCATTGACGATTTACGCGCGGCTGCGGAAGTCTTTAAACAAGGTCCCAGCAAAGTCCCCGGCATTGTTTCACCCGGGTCAAATGCTGTGAAGCGGCAAGCCGAAGCCGAAGGGCTTGATAAAATTTTTAAATCAGCCGGACTTGATTGGGTTGAATCGGGATGTTCCATGTGTGTGGGCATGAACGGCGATATCGTCGCCCCCGGTGAACGGTGCGCTTCTACATCAAACCGTAACTTTAAAGGCCGTCAAGGGCCGGGCTCGCGCACACATTTGATGTCACCCGCCATGGTTTCTTGGGCGGCCATTCATGGGCATATCGCCGACATTCGTCATTTGACCAACACAGGGAGCCACTGATGGAACCCTTTATTACAATGACCGCACCGACTTGTGCTTTGGATATGGCAAATATTGATACAGACCAATTGATACCAGCGCGTTTTATGAAAGAACCGCGCAGTGTCGGTTATGGTCAATTTTTATTGTACGACTTGCGCTTTGATGACCAAGGCCAACCTAAAACCAATTATGCCCTAAACGACCCCAAAGCACAGAATGTGCAAATCGTTCTTGCAAGACGTAATTTTGGGGCAGGATCCTCACGCGAAGCGGCGGTCTATGCACTTGTAGATTACGGTATCCGTTGTGTCATCGCACCAAGTTTCGGGGATATTTTCTCTTCTAATGCCATCAACAACGGACTGTTGCCGGCAATCGTTGAGGAAGCAGATTGCGACAGATTGTTTGATCAGCTTAATGGCTCGTTTCAAGAGGCTTCTGTCGATTTAACCGCGCAAACCATTTCGGTGGGTGCGTTACGTGTTTCTTTTGACATTCGGGCTGTATGGAAAAAGAAACTTTTAAATGGCTGGGATGATATTGACTTAACCATGCAAGAGAAAACAGAAATTAATCGTTTTCAAAATGCATATTTCAGTCGTTTCAACTGGCTAAACAGGTAAGTAATTGTCGGACACATAAAATGCGTTCGACAGAGAACTTAACAGGAGAAAAAAGTGAAAAAACTAGCTCTCGCAGTGGCAGGCCTTGCCTTAATGGTCGGGGCGTTTTCGCCCTTCAAGGCGCAAGCCGAAGAAAAAATAACGGCAGTACATGCCTTCCCGACGTCTTTGATCTATACGAAAAGTTTTCTCTCTTTCGTAGATAAGGTCAATGAACGTGGTAAAGGCATTATTCAAATCGTTGTGCGTGGTGGACCGGAAGCAATTGGTCTGGCACAACAACCAGAAGCCGTTCGTAACGGTGTCGTTGATATGGCCTATACAGCTGCAAGCTTTTATGCTGGTACTGTACCGGAACGCGATATCCTGGTTGCTTCAAACGCGAACGCAGAATATGCGCGTAAGAACGGTGGTATCGATCTCCTGAATAAAATCCACCAAGAAAAAATGGGCGTTTATTACCTCGGTTGGTTTGATAGTGGTGTCAGCTATAACCTTTATACCATTGACGAACCTAAATTAGACGCCGATGGCAATATCGATGTGACAGGCATGCGTCTGCGTAGTAACCCTGTTTATGATGCTTTCTTCAAATCTTACCTGAAAGCACAACCGATCAACTTGCCTACAACTGATGTATATTCTGCTTTGGAACGTTCTGTCGCCAACGCAACAGGCTGGACACAAATTGGCCTGAATGATTTAGGTTGGAACAAATTCCTGAAATACCGTGTGGGACCGGACTTCTTCTCCACAGATATGGGCGTTATCGTCAATCTTAAAAAATGGAACTCTTTGAGCGATGCCGCTAAAAAAGTTCTGCAAGATGTTGCTATCGAACATGAAATCGAAAGCTCTAACAGCTTTGCTGCCTTGGCAGAAAAACAAGCTGAAGAACTTAAAGCAAATGGTATGACTTTTGTATCTTTGCCTGCAGAAAGTGCTGCACGTTTTGAAAAAGCAGCGAAAGAAGCAACTTGGGCCCGTATGCGCGAGCAAATGGAAAAACACCCCATGAAGCTTAAAAACTACGACGCACTTGTTGAAAAGTTCAATAAATAAGTCCACGTCTATTATATACGTGAGCACACCTATTGTTCCGAAAAGGTCGGTTTTATTTTCAGCCCGTGCCTTTTCGGAACTCTTTCGCAGGAAAAAATCAGTGAAGAATTTTTTTTGGTACATAAAAGGTGGCTATGACGGTTTCATAAACCTGATGGCCTTTATTGCAGCCTTGATGCTTGTCTGGCTTATGGTGGCAATTGTCGTATCTGTTTTTATACGCAATATCGGTTTCCAACCATCCGCCTGGTTTTTTCTTTCGACAGAATATTCAATATATTTATTAACCCTATTAGGTACACCTTGGCTCATTCGAATGAAAGGCCAGGTCCATATTGAATTATTGACCTCACTTCTGTCCCCACTATGGCTGCAAATTGTCAGTCGGACTGTGGCTGTGTTGGCAACCCTGATTTGTTTGGTGTTGGCTTGGAAAGGGCTGGACCTGATGATGACCAATATTGAACGTCAGGATTATGATGTACGTGCCTTTTTTGTGCCGAAATGGATGTTAACAGTTGTTTTCCCAATCAGTTTCACGGCAATGGCAATCGAGTTTGGCAAATTTATTTTTGGTAAAGAAATTATTCATAGTGGCGAAGCAGGAATAAACGAATGATGGAATGGTATTGGGCGCTTGGGTTCCTGTTGGGCCTTGTTCTTTTATTTATGGCGATCGGGACACCCATTGCCTTTGGTTTTTTAGGCGCAAACATTATTGGCGCTTGGTTTTTCATGGGCGGGGAAGCTGGTCTAACCCAGCTTTTGGACAACGGTTTTGGTGCGTTGTCAAAATTCAGCCTCGTCCCCATTCCTCTCTTCCTTTTGATGGGGGAACTATTTTTCCGCACGGGTCTTGGCATGCAGATGTTTAATGCCATTGACCGTTTAATGGGCCGCATTCCCGGTCGTTTATCCTATGTCACTGTTTTGGGCGGAACAGCTTTCTCGACCCTGAGCGGCTCTTCCATGGGCTCGACAGCCCTGCTTGGTTCTCTTCTGGTACCGGAAATGGAACGACGCGGTTATAAAAAACATATGTCTATCGGTCCGATCTTGGGCACTGGCGGGCTTGCGATTATCATTCCGCCTTCTGCCCTTGCAGTATTATTAGCAACCTTGGCTAAAATTGATATTGGCAGTTTGCTTATTGCCGGCATTCTTCCCGGTTTCGTTCTGGCGGCCATGTATATGTTTACCGTCTGGATCCAAACCAAAATTGATCCGGATGCTGCGCCTGCTTACGATGTAGAATATGTTGAGTTTAAAGAAAAAATTCGGCTTTTATTCATTAACATTATCCCGATGATCAGCATTATGGTCATTATTGTAACCATGATGTTATCCGGCTTTGCCACCCCTTCTGAATCTGCCGCTTTCGGGGCACTTGGGGTCATTCTTCTTGCGCTCGTCTATCGCAGAATGACGTGGAAAGCATTCAAGGACTCTGTGACAGGGGCCCTAAAGGTTACCTTGATGGCCTATATCATTGTTTTTGGGTCCGCCACGTTTAGTCAATTGCTTGCTTTTTCAGGGGCCTCCAGCGGCTTGATCCAATGGGCCATGAGTTTTGATCTCGCACCCATGATGACCTTACTGGCAATGTTTGGGGTATTACTTTTGCTTGGCACTTTCATGGAACAAATTTCCATCATGATGTTAACCGTGCCTTTCTTCTTCCCATTGGCCGCAAATTTGGGGTTTGATCCGGTCTGGTTCGGTATCATTACCTTATTGGCCTTGGAAATCAGCTTCAGTACACCACCCCTTGGCCTGTTACTTTTTGTGATGAAAGGTGTTTCGCCAAACACACCGATGTCCGTCATCTATCGTTCAGCCATCCCCTTCATCACCTGTTCGTTGTTATTGGTTGTCATCCTCATACTTTTCCCGCCTTTGGCAGGATGGTTGCCACAATTGATGAACTAATCAACGATGTCATGCTCCAAATTCTGGCGTTCTCAGACGTAAAGATTTCACGCATCACAAACATAAATGATTGAAATGAAGAAACATGTGTCGATACATCCGTTCCGGCACATGTTTCTAAAACTATTCTGCCCCAAGCCCGCAAAAACTTAAAAAACGATTTGCGCCTTGAATAAATGCCCCCAAAGCGTATATTGCGCGCCCATGATAACAGATATCAAAAAAATAGATCGCCGCCTAAGCGTTGCCCCGATGATGGATTGGACGGATCGCCATCAACGGGTGTTTATGCGCGGGCTGACCAAGCAGACGTTACTTTATACTGAAATGGTGGTGGCGCCGGCGATTATCTTTGGGAAAGATGGTCCGGCGCGCTTTCTGGATTTTAACGAGATTGAACACCCGATCGCCTTGCAATTGGGGGGCAGTGACCCGGCGCAATTGGCACAATGTTGCAAGATTGCGCAAGGATGGGGCTATGACGAGATCAACCTCAATTGCGGTTGTCCCAGTGACCGTGTCAGTGCCGGACGTTTTGGCGCGTGTTTGATGGCTGAACCCGATCTGGTCGCCGACTGTATCAAAGCCATGCAGGATGCCACCTCTTTGCCCATCACCATCAAACACCGCATTGGTATTGATGATCTGGACAGCTACGACCTTCTCTGCGCCTTTATCGACAAGGTGGCCCAAACCGGATGTGAAACCTTTATCGTCCATGCCCGCAAAGCCTGGCTGAAAGGGTTAAGCCCCAAGCAAAACCGTGAAGTCCCCCCGTTGCGCCATGATATCGTGCATGAAATCAAAAAAGACTTTCCCCATCTTGAGATCATCCTCAACGGTGGCATTTTGAGTGTGGAAGAGGCCCAAAGCCATTTGGACAAGGTCGATGGTGTCATGATTGGTCGTGCGGCTTATGAAACGCCATACATCATGGCCAACGCGGATCAAGTGATCTTTGGCAGTGAGGCCCCCATCATATCACGACAAGAGGCATTGAAACGCTTCCTGCCTTACGTCACAGAACAAGTTGAAAACGATGTCTACCTGCGCCATATGGCCAAACATTTGTTTGGTCTGTTTCAAGGTGAACGTGGTGCCAAGGCGTGGCGTCGGTATTTAAGCGAACACATGTTTGAAAACGGCGCAAACAGTAGTGTTATTGAAAAAGCGTCCGCTTTAATTGAATCAATGTAAACAGAGAACCAATTTTAATTACTTACAATAAAATTGCGTCATGAACGAAAACTCCTCCCCGGACGTCCATTGGGCCATATCCAGCGGGTTGGCACCTTCTGCAATGCGGTTGGTTGGCATGACGGCAACTTGTTGTTTCTGACAATTGACCAAAACCGTCATTTGCATTGTGTCCTGATGTTCTTGCACCATCACCGTAGAGCCCATGATAATATCAGGAAACTCTTTATTGACGCGTGTTTTCGAAGTATCGGCCGCAATAAAGTGCGTCACAGGCGCAACCAAATAGGTCCAGGGTTCAATCATGGAAGACGTGCGATATTCCTTCAGCAAGACAACTTCTTTTGGAAAAGCATCAATCAGGCGATCTGCCCATGTATAGCGCATATACCCCATGTAAACATTGTATGACAGTAACGTCAGACCTGCCAGTAAAGGCATCACATACTTGGGTAAGGACACGCGCAAATAACGTGCAATCCCCCATACAGGGCCACAAACAACAGCAACGAGACAAATGGCAGTCAGGGTAGTCCACATGGGAAAACGTCTTCTCTACAGCAAAGGGATAAAAAGGTTTGTGAAAATGCGTTAAATTGCCCACTCTGTCAATGTTTTGCGCCACTTTGCGGGCTATTTGTATCTAAACATCAACTCTCGCAATGTAATGGTTTCCCCCTTCGATGCTTTATGCGCTGTCTGCGCCAAAAAAAGCTCTCCGGAGGCAACGGCATCAACCAACGCATTATGGGCCCGATAGCGTGGCAAATTATAGGCTTCCCGCGCTTTCGCCAACCTCAAAACACCGCCATCCAAAGGTTGGTTACGCTGTTGGCGGTTACGTTTTTCAATTTCCAATGTATCAACCGCACGGGTCAATAAAGGATAACCATAAATGCGTTCACAAGCCGCATTGAGAAAGCCAATTTCAATGGGTGCATGATGGGCCAGCAACACCCTGCCGGACAAGGCCAGCAAGACATGAGGCAAAATATCTTCCAATGGTTCTGCCTCTGCCAGACGATCATCAGTTAACCCATGAACGATAACAGACTCCCCGGGCAACGCATGCGACGGACGCACCAGATAATGGGCGGATTCAGACAACACGACATTTTGATCAATGATCGGTGCATAACCAATGCTGAGAATTTCATCTTTGTATGGATTAAGCCCCGTCAGTTCCAGATCAATGCAGAGATATTCAAGCTGGCGATAATCCGTCTCCGGCCAAGGGATCGGTTTGCCATAATAATCCTTCATCGGGCCGTCCGGCATTTTCAACAAATACCATTCACGACGAAGATCAGCACCAAATAGTTTTTTCCACATAAACTGCGCCTAGCTTGTTATGTATATGCCGAGGCAAGGGCAGCTTGCATGGTCTTCACCACATTAAAAGCGTCCTTGAGATGGTTACGTTCAAAATGGGACATATCATCCGGCGGCATAAAGTTATCCACTTTTTCCCTGCGACGGATTTGTCGTGCTTGATGACGTAAACGGGTGATACTAATAAATTCCAGCGCATCCAGCAAATCATTCGCCCCGGCTTGGCTGATCACCTTTTTCTCCACAGCCGCTTTCAAACGATCTTGAGTGTTGATTTCAAACAGCCCCGCATCCAGAGAATAAGTGCGTGCCAGATCAATAATCGGCACCACGCCTGTATGTTTCAAATCAAAGGTGTGATTATGGTCGCCGCCACGGATCAACACAAAATTCTTAAAGAAGCCCAAAGGTGGTTGGTGAGTCAAAGCATTGCCCGCCATAAAGGAAAGGAAAATCCGGTTGCCACTGGATTTTTCAACCACATATTTGCGCAGGTTTTCATAGAGACTCTCATCTCCATGTAACGCACGCATATCAAAAAATACACTTGATAGCATCAGCGCTTCCGGCTCAGGCGTATCAATCCATTTACTGAAATATTTCTTCCACTGGGACAAAGGTTGACGCCACTTATCATTGGTCGCCATAACGTCACCCGGACAATAGATATAGCCGCATTCATTTAGCCCGTCACAGACAAACTTCGCCAATTCTTTAAAATAGTCACCATGCTTGGCTTCATCATAGCTGTCATCTAAAATGATGCCATTATCTTGATCTGATAAAGCAGTCTGTTCATGACGCGCTTCAGACCCCACCACAATCCAGGCATAAGGAACAGGGGGCGCGCCCAATTTTTCTTCCGCCATTTGCAGCAAGCGTCTGGCAATGGCATCTGTCACGGTAGAAACCACATGGCCCACATTATGCGCTGTGGCACCACCACTGACCAAATTCATGACCATGTTGGGGACCTGCTTCACAACTTCTTTAAGGCCTTCGATGGATTGGCGTTTATAAACATCACCCACCAAGAAAACCATAGAGGTGGATTGCTTTTGAACGATATTGGTATTGGTGATCACCCCTGCGGCCTGCCCCCCATCCAAGACGGGAAGATGTCGTATGTTCTTTTGTGACATCAACAACATGGCATCAAAAAGATAACTTTCCGCATCGATGCACACCGGGTCTTTTGTCATAATCTCAAACAAAGGTCTCGAAATATCATATCCCTTTGCCACAACTCTGTTGCGTAGATCTTTATCAGTTGCAATGCCGACGATTTTGTCATCCTCTGTCACCAAAATACAGGAGACTTTCTCATTTGACATAACCGTGGCGGCTTCTTGAATGGAAACAGTCGGTTTACACACGACCGGACCTTGACGACGCAACAGATCACGCACTTTTGTTGTGATCAAACCAAGATCATCAGCGCTTCCGCTTTTATCAAGTGCACGCGCACTGCGCAAACGTTCCCCCCCCAAAGGGGCAAAGAAAAAGGCAAACTGCTGAAAATTGTCGCGCAGTCGGTTAAAATCATCAACGGGCAATAGATAAAGCAGACTATCTTCAATGGCTTCACAACGGTTTACGGCCACACCGCGCATAATGGCGCGCACACCAAAACATTCGCCTTCAGACAGTCGGGCAAGTAAATTATTTTCGGGGTCGCGTGTTTCAATTGCCCCCGTGCGCACCACCCATAAAAATTTATTTTCTTCACCCGGTTCAAACAAAACCGTACCGCGACGGGCATAGCGCACTTCAATGGATTTGGGCAGACCTTCCAAAGCTTCATCGGGTAACAAGTCAAACGGGTGATGTTGTTTCAGAAAATCCCGTATTTCGATCAGTTCAATATCCATGTAGAAGCCCCTTTATTCCCCAACCCTAACATGGCTTGATCTTGGTTCTTTTCACACCAAAGGTCAAGCGCTACCCTATCTTATTAGATAGGCATTTTCTTCAATAAAATGATTTAAAAAAGAAAACGGGCCTTGCTGAACAAGACCCGTTTCCCATGTTTTTTGGTTTTGCTTAAATCAACTCAGATAAATCTTAGTGATCTTGTGCAGCACCCGCCCCTTTCGGGATACGAATGTCTTCAACCATGGCTTCGATTTCTTCAGGAACCGGCGCTGTCATATTCATCACAACGAACGCGACAATGAAGTTCAAAATCGCACCAACTGTACCAAAGGCTTCAGGTGAAATACCCAAGAACCAAGAGTCAGGTGTGTTCGGCAACATTGCCGTACCAGGAATGAAGAACCATCCTTTGTATGTAAAGATGTAGACAAGTGTTGTCGTAATACCAGTCAACATACCGGCAACAGCACCTGAGTTATTCATCTTCTTAGAGAAGATACCCATCATCAATACAGGGAAGATCGACGAAGCTGCCAAACCGAAGGCCAAGGCCACAGTTTGTGCTGCAAACCCCGGAGGATGCATCCCAAGGAAACCGGCAATCACGATTGCCACAGCCATCGCAAGACGGGCCGCAAGCAGTTCGTTTTTCTCAGAGATGTCAGGCATAAAGGTCGATTTCAACAAATCGTGTGATACGGATGAAGAAATCGCCAACAGAAGACCCGCAGCCGTCGACAAGGCAGCAGCCAAGCCACCAGCAGCAACAAGCGCAATAACCCAGTTAGGAAGTTGTGCTACTTCAGGGTTCGCAAGAACCATGATGTCGCGGTCAACTTTAACCATTTCGTTGCCTTTCCAACCCCAAGCAGCGGCTTTAGCTGCGAAATCTGGATTTTTGTCGTTGTAATACTGGATACGACCATCGCCATTTTTGTCTTCAAACTTCAGAAGACCTGTGGTCTCCCAGTTTTTGAACCATTGCGGACGCTCTTCGTAAGCCAGGTTACCATCAGGTGCACCAACTTCACCAACTTGGATGGCATTCATCAAGTTCAAACGAGCCATGGCACCAACAGCCGGAGCTGTCGTGTAAAGGATCGCGATGAAAACCAATGCCCAACCGGCAGAAGCGCGTGCATCACGTACTTTAGGTACCGTGAAGAAGCGGATGATAACGTGCGGCAAGCCCGCCGTACCAATCATCAAAGACATGGTATAGAAAACCAAATCAATGGTGCTTCGTTTTTGTGCTGTATATTCACCAAACCCAAGATCACCAATTACTTGGTTCAATTTAGCAAGGATTGGTGTGCCGTCTTCAGTCCCAGAGAACAGACCAAGACCCGGGATCGGGTTGCCTGTCAAATTCAATGAAATGAAGATAGCCGGTACAGTGTACGCACTGATCAATACGCAGTACTGTGCAATCTGCGTGTAAGTTACACCCTTCATGCCGCCCATAATCGCGTATACAGCCACGATAGCCATACCAATCCACAGGCCTGTTACGAAATCCACTTCCAAGAAGCGAGAGAACGCAACGCCAATACCTTTAACCTGACCGATAACGTATGTGATCGACGCAACGATCAAGCAGATAACAGCTACGATACGTGCTGATGTTGAATAGAAACGGTCACCAACGAATTCCGGCACAGTAAATTTGCCGAATTTACGCAGGTACGGTGCCAGCAAAAGTGCCAACAGCACGTAACCGCCAGTCCAACCCATCAAGAACAAAGATGCGTCATACCCCATGAAGGCGATCAAGCCTGCCATAGAAATAAATGATGCCGCTGACATCCAGTCAGCCGCTGTAGCCATGCCGTTTGCTACAGGGTGTACGCCGCGACCCGCAGCATAGAATTCACCCGTAGAACCAGCTTTGGCCCAGATTGCAATACCAAAGTAAAGCGCGAAAGAAGCGCCCACAAAGATATACGTAAGAATTTTAAGATCCATTAAATCATTCCCCAGACGATATTAATCTTCGCGTACGCCGAAATCACGGTCAATTTGTGCCATTTTCTTTGCGTAGATTGCGATCAACGCCAAGAAAACAAGGATAGAACCTTGTTGTGCGAACCA